>CAZQMD010000033.1:0-28514 GCA_964594185.1 uncultured Afipia sp.
TCCTAGGCCTTGCGGCCGGCCCAGACCACGACGCCCGGCGCATGCGGCGCGGCGTTGCCTTGCGGCAGGTTGATGAGCTTCAGCCGCTGCGTGTCGGAGGGCGACGTCGTGGTGTCCACCAGGAACACGACCGAAGCTTCCAGCCCCTTGGCGCCATGCACGGTCATGACGCGGACCTCGTCGCGCGAGATTTCCATGTCCCGCCTCACTTCGGTATCGGCGGCGCGCAGCCACGCCATGAAGCCCTGCAGCGAGGCGGGTGCCTTCTTTTCGTAGCTCAGCGCAAGTTCGAGAAATTCATCCAGCGCATCGTTGGCCTCGAAGCCGAGACGCGCGAGGATTCTTGCGCGGCCGGTTGGGCCTTCTCCCTGGCCACCCAGCAACCACGCATAGAACGCGAACGGCGTCACGCTGGCGAACATGCGCTCGCAGGCTTCGAGTTGCGCGAGCGCGGCCTTAAGCCGCTCATTATCTCCGGCATGATCGGCCAGCGCCGCGCGCAGTGTGCCCTTGCGCTCGGGCGCGAACGCCAACAGATCGTCATCGTAGAGGCCGAACAGCGGACTTTTCAATGCCACCGCCAGCGCAAGATCGTCATGCGGCAGCAGTAATGCGTCGGCGAGATTCATCAAATCGATAACAGCGATATGTTCGGTCAGCTTCAGCCGGTCCGCGCCGGCCACGGGAATGCCCGCATGCTTCAGCGCCTGAATAATGGCGTCGAAAGCCTTCCCGCGCCGTCGCACCAGGATGAGCACATCGCCGTAGCTGACCGGCCGTCGGTTACTCACCGGGCCGGTCGCGGTGCGTGCGGCGATCAGCGCGGCGATCTCGCCGCGAACGCGCTCCGCCAGCCGCACCTCCGGATCGGTTTCGGACACCGCATCGAGCGCTGCGGTCCAACCCTTGGAATCCTGCCGCCCGGCCGGCCTTTCAAGCTCCCAGAGGTCGACCAGTGCAGGCGGAGCGTCGCCGAGCGCGTCATGCACGGGATAGCCATTGGCGACGGCGTGAATGCTTTTGAAGATTTCAGCCTCGCGAAATACGTAATCGACCGACTGGAGAATCGCCCAGCCCGACCGGAACGAATGCTTGAACTCGACGGACTCGAATTTGAGCTTCGCGTCCTCGAAACGCGCCTTGATCTCTCGCCGCCGGGCATCGAACTCGCGCGGCGCGGCGCCCTGAAATGAGAAGATCGACTGCTTCTCGTCGCCAACCGCGAAGATGGTGCGCTTGATACCATCGCGCGCGCCTGCGCCCGACGTGAATTCAAGCGTCAGCCGTTCGATGATATCCCACTGCCGGGGGCTCGTGTCCTGCGCTTCGTCGATCAGGACATGATCGACGCCACGGTCAAGCTTGAAATGTACCCAGCCCGCCGAGACGTTGGTCAGAAGATCATGCGTTTTCGCAATCAGGTCGTCGTAGTCGAGCAGGCCGCGCTCCAGCTTCTCGCGCCTGTAATGGGCGCCGACCGCACTGGCAATCACGAGCAGCGCATGTGTGCGGTCACGCTGCAGCAGGGCGCGGCGCTTTGTCAAAAGCGCGAGAATACGATCTTTCTCGCGGATCAGAAGTTGAGAAAAATCAGGACGTGGATCGCTGATCTTCTTGGTCACAAGTGTCTTACGAGCTTCCAAGTCCTTAGTAAGAAACAATTGAAGATATTTTTCGATTTGAGAACTGCCGGTAACGGCCATCGCGTCTCGTAACCGAGTGGCCTGATCGGCGTCCTTCGAACTCCCGGTGTCGAAAACGGTCGCGGCTGACGCCCATTTGCTGCGCGGCAGGTTCGGGCCATCGACCATCTGGCGCTCGACATCCTCGACGCGGTCTCTCAGCCCGACGCCGAGCGATGTCGCTACCTGTGTCATCGCCGCGTCTACGGAGCCTGCGCCATCCGCCCAGGCCATGAAATGATCGCGGCTGAGGCAGGCTTCGCGCACCACGTCCTTGAAGGTCGCGTCTGCGGCGTTCGCCATGGCGATATCGAGCGCGCGCCCCGCCGGGCTATCGGGATTGGCGGACGCATCCAGCAGAACGGCCAGATTGGCGCGCTCCATCATGTCGGTCTGGTCGCGGTCGTCCAGCACCGAAAACCGCGCCGGCACATTGGCCTCGAACGGAAACTGTTGCAGCAATCGGGTGCAGAGCGCGTGAATGGTCTGCACCTTCAGCCCGCCGGGCGTTTCCAGCGCGCTGGCAAACAGCTTGCGCGCGCGCATGCGCGTTTTCGCATTCGGTGTTTGCGCGCCAATGTTACGGATCGCGGCATCGAGTTCGTTGTCGGGCATCCGCACCCAGCGGCCGAGTGTGGCGAACACGCGCTGCGCCATGTTGGCGGCGGCCGCCTTGGTGAAGGTGATGCACAGAATCTTTTCCGGCGGAACACCATTGAGCAGCAGCCGGATCACGCGACTGACCAGCACATGGGTCTTGCCCGAGCCGGCATTCGCCGCGACGAAGGCGGAGACGTCCGGGTCCGAGGCGCGGGCCTGCAGCGCGGTGACCGCATCGGGAATATTCTGTCGCGGCGCGATCATTCGTCGCCTCCGCTTACGCCCGAGGCGGACCATTCCTTGATCCGCGCTAGATCGTCATAGGTGCCATAGCGGTTGGCCCACATGGTCAGCACCACGGACCGATAGGCCTGCTCTTCGTCGTCATAGCGCCGGATCAGGGCAGTCAGCTCACGCAGCGCTTCGTCGGCGGCCTCGTCCGGCGATTGAGGCTGATCGTCACTCTTCAGTTTGACCACGCGCTCAAGACCGGCGGGATTGTTGCCGCTGAGTTTCACATAGACCAGTTCGCTCACCGATGCATTTGCCGGAATATTCTTGAAGCCGCCTTCGCGCAGGATCGCGGCTTCCAGCGTGAGCTGCGGCGAAAGGCCGAGATAGACCTGCTTGTCGCTCGGCGGATTGCCGGTTTTGTAATCGAGCAGGGCGAAGGTGCGGTCGGTGCGGTGTTCGATCCGGTCGGCGCGCGCAGAAAGCGTGAATTCCCTGCCGTCCTTGATCGGGATTCCGATCTCGCCGCGAATTTCCGCATCGATGGACGCGATGTTGATCCGCCTGTCCTGCTCCCAACCGGAAAACCACGAGGCGATGCGCAAAAATCGAGGCCACCACAATGCGCGCGCTTCTGGGCGCTCCATCAGCGGCGCGAAATATGTTTCCCCGATTTTGCGCAGCTCCTGCGCGGGGTCGGTTGGCAATGTCGCTCTATATTGCGTTGTGAATTCGCCGAGTGCTTCATGGATCGCGGAGCCGCGATCCGCGGCCGTCAGCGGCATGTCCACCGGGTCGAGCGGTGTGAGCTTGAGAATGCGCTTCGCATAGATGGTGTAGGGATCGCGCAGCCAGTCTTCAATTTCGGTGACCGACATTTTCGTGGGCCGCAGCGCCAGCGCGGGCTTCGGCATCGGTTGCGGCGCGGGTGTCACAGTTGCGGGGCGATCAAGCTCATCGGCCCAGCGCGTGTAATTTTCGCCGCGTTGTTTCGCCTTTGCCCATAGATCCTTTCCGGCGACGGCCTCCAACCGATGCAGGAAACGCGACGCTACGGCCGGCGCGCCGCCGACCTTCGCCGCGCGGGACAGGATCACATCCTTTGCGCCAAGCAGTTGCGCAAAATCGTGCGCGGAGAGACCGATGCGGCGCTCCGGCAGGTCGAGTCCGAGTTGATGGCGCATCGGACGGCTCAGCCATGGATCGACGCGCGGCGCGGGCGGCCACACGCCTTCGACAAGGCCGCCGAGAATAACGCGGTCGCTTTCTGTGAGGCGTGCTTCCAGCGGACCATAGATACGAAGCTGCGCCGAAGCGGCCTGCGGCCGCCGCACAATGCGATCGCCGAATGCGGTCTGGAAAACATCGGGGTAATCGCTGAGTGCGAGGACAAGGCCGCTCGGAGGCAACGGTTTGTCATCGCGCTCTGGCGCGGCGGTGGACTGGAACAGGTCGTCGAATGCTTTCGACAGCGCATTGCCGTCGGGATTGCCGAAGGCCCAAACATGTTCCGTATCGTCGCGCGACAGGCTTTCGATCACGCGGCTATGGCGCAAGGCGCAGTCAATAATATCATGGGTCTTGCCGCGCCGCAGATCTTCGAGCGGCTTCAGCGCTTCCGACAGGTCATGGATCAAAGCTTGCACGGCGTCGAGCGCGGGTTCATTCAGCCTCGCACGAGGCTCGGAATAATGAATCGCAGATGCCTCGCCGCGATTGAGCTTGCCGAGTTCGTCACGGAAGCGGGTGAATTCCCGGGCCAGCCCGTCGCAACCAGGCGCGGGACGTGTGCCGCGCAAAAGCGCCAGTTCGAGATCGAAGATCGCGGTTGTCCAGAAGCCCTGCGGTCGTCCGAGCCGGAACAGCGGATGTTTCAGCAGCGCCAGCAAGGGCGGTGGGGCGAGATCCTCCGCAACGGTCTGCGCGGCAAGGCGCGCGAAAATTCCTGCGGGCGTGTCCATCAGCGAGTCGCCGCCGGAATCGTCGAATTCCAGTTTCCATCGGTTAAGCGATGCGGTCACACGCCGCGCCAGCGCCCGATCCGGCGTCACCAGTGCCGCGGTCTGGTCATTCTCGCGCGCTTCGCGCATCGCGACTGCAATCGCCAGCGCTTCCATTTCGGGATTGGTGGCCTCGACCACGGCGAGATTTGTCATCCCCGCGGTGATCTTTGCGATGATTTCCGGCTTCTCGAGCTGCGTATGCCAATCCGCGCTGACGCTTGCCGGGCGCATCGCTTCCGATGCCAGCACCTCGCGTCCATGCTGTGCAGGTGCTGCGAGCGAAACTACATCGCGGCGCTCGATCCTGAACACGCGTGACAGCAGGTGATGCAGCGCGAATTGCGGATGGCTCCATGTCGGCGGCGGCATGGATGGATCGTCTGGATTCTCGATATCGCCGATGGAATTCCATGCCGCGTCATCAAGATCGGTATCGAGGCCGGGCAGCACCACGGCGCCCTGGGGCATGGCGGCAATGGCGTGCAGCAGCCGCGCCGTGGTCGGCATCGAGCCGGTCGAGCCTGCCGCAATCACGGGGCCTTTGGGATTGGCGGTGAGACGGTTAATTTCGCTAAGGATGAGGCGCTCTTCTCGTGCAGCAGGTTCAATTTTTTTGAGCGCCTCTAAAACAGGGGGCCAGACATCCTTCGCGATTTTCAGGAATTTGAGGGTGTGCTGCCAATAGACATCAAGTTCATCCGGTACGATGCCGTCGAGAGCATCCCAACCTGGGCCGCGCCTCACCATATCGTCCATCAGCCGCGCCAGATCACCGGCTAGCGCCAGAGTCGATGCCGGGCCGCCGACGACAAGTGAGTTAGGTTGTCGTTTTGCCCACGCAGTCACAAGGTTGGAGAGCATCAATCGTCGTTCTAGTTCTTCAAGCGGCGGAGAGAGCAAAACCGAATCGGAGCCCCCCAGTCCTCCAGCGGCGGAAAATTCAATCTCGTCTTCATCGATGCTGCTTAAGGTCACAATGCGCGGCAGCACGACCGCATCGGTCTGCAGCACGTCGAGAAACACCTCGCGCGCCAGACGCCCGGCGCGCCGCGTCGGCAGATAGAGCGTGGCGTCAGCCAGGAGTTCGGGATTGGCGCGCGCGTCAAATCCCGCGACCAGCCTGCCATCGACAAGCGCCGAGATCACCGTATGAAGAAACGGCGCGGAAGAAGGAACGTTGAAAACGCGCATGAAAGGTCCGATTCGGAGACCGGCATCATGGCATGTGAGGGTAGGCGAGGGGAGTCTGGAAGGTGCTTACGCCACGCTGGCGAGCAAGGCTTCTTCCGCGGCCTCGACAGCATCCGGCGTGCCGACATGCATCCATAGGCCGTCGAGTCGCAGGCCGAACAAGCGTTCCTGTTCGTTGGCGGCGTCGAACATCCTGGTCAGGGAGAATTCGCCTGTGGGCGCATCCTTGAAAATTGCGGGCGAGATGATGGCAGCACCCGCATAAACGAACGGCACCACCTGATGCTCCTTGCGTTTGCGCAGGCTTCCGTCGGGGAGCATCGCGTAATCGCCGGCACCTGCATAACCGATGCTGTTCGCGGTCGGCGCCATCAGCAGCAGGATGTCCATCCGCGCCGGATCGAACGCGTCGGCAAGACGGAGCAGATTGGGATGCACGCCGTCGAGCCACATCGTATCGGCGTTCAGATGATAGAACGGCGCATCGCCGAGCAGCGGCAGCGCCTTGACCACGCCGCCTCCGGTGCCGAGCACCTCATCGCGCTCATCGGAAATGATCACGCGCGGCGCGGTGCGGCCCTGCACATGCTGCACGATCTGGTCGGGAAGGTAATGCACATTGACCACGGCGGTGGTCACGCTGGCCTCCGCCAGCCGGTCGAGCACGTGATCGAGCAGAGGCTTGCCTGCGACTGGAACCAGTGGCTTGGGCATCTTGTCCGTCAGTGGCCGCATGCGCGTGCCGAGACCGGCGGCGAGGACCATGGCTGAAACCGGTTTGGTCGGCATTGTGAGTTGATCTCGACTAGGCGGCGCCTCTGCGCTCGCAACAACTGGCGAATGCCGAGTATAGCATTCGAATCGGCGCGGCGCGCCGTGCGGCTCAGGCTGTAATCACACTTTGTGACAACGTTGCGACCCGAGGCCGGCTGCGACCAATCGCGCGCCGTCAGACTTCCACAACCTGCGAGCCACTGGGCCGGCGGGTCGGTTTCTTCTTCGCTTCAGGCTTCAAAAAGCCCGCGCCGATCTGTTCGCCGTTGACCCAGGCGAGTTCGCAGCGGCGGTAGGCCAGACCCGTCGAGGACAGCAGCAGGAAGAATTCCTTGAGGTTCAAGCCTTCGACCGAGCCTTCGACAGTCAGCTTCGCACCGGTCTCGGAAATATCCTCGACCAGACAGTTGCGCCGCCATGTTCCGTCGATGCCCATCAGGTGAGCCGCAAAGCCACGCTCGAAAACCACGCGGTCGCCCGCACGCCGTTCCGCCGCCATGAAATATTACTCCGCTCGCTATGCTGCCGATCGTGAGAGTTGCAGCGCCGGGGGCTGCGCTGCACGGTCGTCGGAACCCAAATTACGGGCTGGCTGGCTAACAACCGGTAAAAGCAACGCCGTCAAATGGCCGCTTTGCTTAGGCTCCGGGCGGCGGGACATGGGCCGTGCACCATTCCCGGTATATCTCGAGCGACGGATGGGCCAGGGCCCGGTTGAGATAGGTCCAGATTCGCGGTTGATGCCGCAGGTACTGCGGCTTGCCATCCCGCCGGTTGAGGCGAGCAAAGGTGCCGAGCAGCCGGGTGTTCCGCTGCGCGGACATGATCGCATATTGCTGCACGAAGGCCGCGGGGTCGAAGGTCGGATCGGCAGATCGGCGCTCCTTCGCGTAGCGGGTCAGCATCGCGATCTCGATGCTTTCGGGCACGTCGATCCGGGCGTCCTGCAGCAGCGACACCAGATCGTAGGCGGCGGGACCCATCACCGCATCCTGAAAATCCAGCAGTCCGACGCGCCGGATTCCCTCCCGCTGCGCAAGCCAGATCAGATT
The DNA here is from genome assembly GCA_964594185.1 of uncultured Afipia sp. Classification (GTDB taxonomy): domain Bacteria; phylum Pseudomonadota; class Alphaproteobacteria; order Rhizobiales; family Xanthobacteraceae; genus Afipia. The sequence continues at coordinate 7,534 of CAZQMD010000033.1, forward strand.
GGGCGAATGGAAGTCGCGCAGCATCCACGTCTTCGGCACATCCGCGAGCTTTGTGAACAGATCATTCCAGATCAGCAGGAAGTCTGCCTGCATGTTGCTGGTCAGCGTCACGCCCTTGTCGGGCAGATACCATTCCTGCATCAGCCCGACCTCGATCATCATCGCCTCGGTGTCGAACGGGGGCACGGCGTAGTCGAGATGCGGCGCGAGCGGCAGAACGTCCGGCAACTGCTCCCGATGGAACGCAGCCAGCATATCCACCGCGGCCTGATAGCGCTCTGCGATGGGTTTCGGCGGATCGCCTGTGATGAAGGTCTCGCGACCGAAATCCTCGGTGATGAGAAAGCCTTCGTCGAGATCGGCGTGATGAATGGCTGGCGCGGAATAGCCGCGCACGCGCAGTCCATTGGCGATGGCGACGAACGGCCTGACATCTTCAGCAAGGTGGACCGCCTCGCTGTAGGATTTTCCGTCGTACAGCGCCGGTCCGTCGGGGCGGCGCGGCGAATTCATCAGGATGGTGGTCTGATCGTTCTTTATCAGCCGCGCATAGGAACGCGTCGAGGCATCCCCCGGCATGCGCTGACGCTTCGCATCGAGACTGCCTGAGAGTTCGAGAAAGTGGCGCAGTGCCGCCAGCCGGGCGACCTTCGCAGCGAGCTTGCCATAGCCGGTGATCTCGGCGGCGCGCGCGCCGGTGCCCAGCGACGGACGATGGCTGAGCGCGATGTCGATGCGGTCCGGCGGCAGCATGTCCGGCGCGCGTTCCGGCCATTCGATCAGCGCCACCGTGGCATCCGGCAGCGGCGACAGTCCGATTTCTTCCAGTTCATCCGGATCGGCGATGCGATAGAGATCCGCGTGCAGTAGCGGAAACGACGGTAGGTCGTAGGTTTGCGCCAGCGTGAAAGTGGGGCTCGGCACCTCCAGATCATCGTCCTGCGCAAGATAGCGGATCAGCGCGCGCGCAGCGGCCGTTTTGCCTGCGCCGAGATCGCCGGACAATGTGATGACGTCGCCTGCGCCGAGCAGCAGCGCCAGATCGGCCATCAGCTGGCCGGTGGCGGTCTCATTGGCCAGTGCGGTGTGGAATGTCGAGAGATCGCTCATTCAGCGGCGTTGCGGAAGGTCTGATCGGCGGGGAATTCGCAGGTCACCGTCGTGCCCCTGCCGACGACGGAATCGACATAGACCTTGCCGCCATGCAGTTCGACGAAGGAGCGTACCAGCGACAGGCCGAGGCCCGCGCCGCGATGTCGCGATCCGTTGGCATGGCTTTCGAACCAGTCGAACACCTTGTCCTTGACCTCTTCCGGAATGCCGGGGCCGGAGTCCGAGACAGAGAATACCACGCTGGCATTTGTGCGGCGTGCGCGCAGCACCACCGTGCTGTTGGGCGGCGAGAAGCCGACAGCGTTGGCCAGAAGATTGTAGAGCACCTGCACGATGCGGCGTTCGTCGGCAACGAAATCGCCAATGGCGGGGTCGATCTGAACATCGAGCCGGATATTCTCGCGGGCAAGACGGTCCTGAATGCCGGCGGTGGCTTCATCCACGGTCTTGCGCAGATCCACCGGTCCGAGATTGAGCTTCATCGCGCCGGCATCAATGGTGGCGAGATCGAGAATGTTATTGCTGATCGCGAGCAGCGCATCGGTCGATGTTGTGATGTAGCTCAGATACTCGCTCTGCTTCGGCGTCATCGGTCCGGTTGACGGATCGCCGAGGAAATGCGCAAAGCCGATGATCGATGTCAGCGGCGCGCGCAGCTCGTAGGACATGTGATGCACAAAGTCGATCTTCATCTGATCGGCGGTTTCAAGTGCTTCGTTGCGCTCACGCAATGCGCGCTCGACATTCACGGTGTCGGTCACGTCCTGGAAGGTCAGCATGGTCGCGCCGTCGGGCAGCGGCATGGTGGTGCAGTCCAGCACGCTGCCGTCCTTGCGCTCCAGCCTGAGCGGGACCGAGGAGCGATCGTCGATGCCGGTGATGGCCGCACGAAGCGTTTGCCACGTTGCGTCTTCATCGAACAGCGGGCGGCACCATTTCTCGATGGCTTCGATATGGGGCTGCTGTGCCAGTTGCTCCGGTGAAAGTTTCCACATCCGCGCGAAGGGCGGATTGAAAAGCTGGGCGCGGCCATTGCTGCCGAACACAGCGACGGCTTCGGCGAGATTGTCCAGCGTTTCGCGCTGAACGCGGATCAGGCCGTCGTTCTGCCGCGCCAGCTTCAGGCTTTCGGTGACATCGTCGAACAGATAGGTGACGCCGCCTTCCGGATTTGGCGTAGTGACCACGCTGAGCGCGCGGCCGTCCGGCAGATACCAGGTGTCTTTCGCCGGTTCGATGGCGCGATAAGCCTCGAACAACTTGTTCTTCCAGGCGCGGAAATCCGGCTGCTCCGGAATCTTGCGGGCCACACGAAGCCGGTCGAGCACGCTTGAATCGTCAGGATTGTCGTCGAGAAAGGCGCGGTCGAGATCCCACAAGCGGCGATAGGAATCGTTGTAGAAGGTCAGCCGCCGCGACGCATCGAATACCGCAACACCGGATGAAAGCTGATCCAGCATGCGGCGATGGGCTTCCGCCATGCGTTCCAATGCTCCGCGCAGGCTGGCAGCCTCGGTCGCATCGACTGCGATCCCGGCGCTGCCCCCGGTGACGCTCAGCGCGCAGATGTCGAACATGCGGCGTTGACCGCCGGTCACAATCGGCACGCGGGCTTCGAATGCATTCTTGTCCGCAAGCGCCTTGGCCATGTTGGCGCGGTCGTCATGGTCCAGCAATTCGAGATTGCGCTCGATGGCATCCGCGACCGAACGGGCATCGGTGGCCTGCGCATAGGCGGCGTTGGCGAAGCTGAGCACGCCATTGCTGCTGCGGGCCCAGACCGGAAGCGGGACGGCATCGGCGAAGGCGCGCAGCGCGCTGGTTTCTTCCACGAGATGATTGTGCCGGATGTTCAGCGCAGCGAGCTCCATCCGCACGCCGGAGAGTTCGCGAATCCGAACAATGGCTTGGCCGCCAATGGCGCGTCCCATCGCCTCAATGGTGCGTCCGGCTGCGGTGGACAGGTTGAGTTGGAAGCCTTCGCCGGCATCGCGCAGGTTGTCGATGGCATGATCCATCGCCAGCGCCTGTTCCGGAAGCAGCCAGCTTCCGAACGCGAGAATCCGCTGCGGGTTGAAGTGGTCGGCGCCGTGCGGCAGCAGCATCGCAACATCGCCGCTGACATCCGGCCGGTTGTCGCCTGCGGCCCAGGAAATCAGGACCTGCGGCTCGGCGAACAGCAGCGCGCGGAACCGGTCCGCTTCAAGCTGAAGCGCCTGGTTGTCCGACAGCAGGCGCGCTTCCGTCCGCGCGGCGCGCAGCCGCGTCCGCATCAGCAGGATCGCAGCGACCACGGAGAAACCGAGGACAGCGGCCGCCACGCTCAGCGCGGCGACTTCCTGCCGGTCGATATGAGAAAGAACGGTGAGTGCATTGCTGACAAGATCATCGCGCGCGAAAGCAGGCGCGATCCCCATCAGGGCCGCCGCACCAAAGCCAACCGCGCCTGCGCGCACAATCGAAGTGCACGACAGCAAGGTCCGCCGCATCCCCTCGATCACGCCTGACATGATCTATCCCAACTGCCGCACACGAATCGAACGACAATATCCTCAACAGGAGTCGCCGGGTAAGAGTCCAGACCGTGAACGTGAATCGCGCTGCGAAATAATGACTGCGTGAGCGATTGTGCAGTGCGATTCGAGCCTCGCGAGGGCGCGCTCTAGCGTCCGGTGGAACCAAATCCGCCGCTGCCGCGATCGGTGGACGACAGCGATGCAACTTCCACCAGATGTGCCTGTGCAACCGCTGCCATGACAAGCTGGGCGATGCGTTCCCCGCGTCGGATCGTGAACGGAGTGTCGCCATGATTGATCAAAAGCACTGAAACTTCGCCGCGATAATCGGCGTCCACCGTGCCCGGTGAATTGAGCACAGTGACGCCGTGCTTGAGGGCGAGCCCGGAGCGTGGCCGCACCTGCGCCTCATGGCCGGGAGGCACTGCGATCATCAACCCTGTCGGGATCAGCGAACGCTGCCCCGGCTGCATGATCACCGGCGTGTCGTCCGGAACCGCGGCCAGAAGATCGAGGCCGGCGGCATGGGCGCTCTGATAGGCCGGAAGGGCAAGGCCTTCGGCGTGGGGCAGGCGCTGAATCTCGACGGTCATATTTTGAGTCATTGCGGGTCAGGCCATGGTTGCAGCGATCTTCGCGACGAGCGCGTCGGCGACCTCCTCTTTGGTCATTACCGGCCAAGAATCAATAGCGACATCAACAGCGACGTCGGCTTTATCCAGCGTCAGAACGTGCACGGTGTTGCGGTCGCCGCCCATCACGCCGGATGCGGGCGAGACATCGTTGGCCACGATCCAGTCGCAGCCCTTTCTTTTCAGTTTGGAGGTCGCGTTCGCGATCAGGTTCTGGGTTTCGGCGGCGAAGCCGATCACGAGTCGGGGCCGGTTCTGACTGAGTTTTGAGACCGTGGCGAGAATGTCGGGATTCTCCACCAGCGCGAGCTGCGGCAGGCCGCCTGCGGTTTTCTTGATCTTCTGATCGCCGGCATTGGCGACGCGCCAGTCGGCCACCGCAGCGGCGAAGATGGCGATATCGGCGGGTAGCAGTGCTTCGACCTGCGCCAGCATGTCGCGCGCGGATTCCACGCGAATGACGCGGACGCCTGCAGGATCGTCGAGATCGACCGGGCCGGACACCAGTGTCACGTCCGCACCAGCCTCTGCAGCGGAAGCTGCGATGGCAAAGCCCTGCTTGCCGGACGAGCGGTTGGCGATATAGCGCACCGGATCGATCGGCTCGTGAGTCGGCCCTGCGGTAATGAGAATCTTTTTCCCCGCGAGCGGTCCTGTCGCCGGCGGGCGCAGAATGGCATCCGCTGCTGCTGAGATTTCCAAAGGCTCCGACATGCGGCCGACACCGGCTTCATTGGCTTCGGCCATTTCGCCGGAATTCGGGCCGATAAAGGCGATGCCATCGCGCGCAAGTTGCGCGACGTTGCGCTTGGTAGCGGCATTGGCCCACATCAGCGGATTCATCGCGGGCGCGACCAGCACTGGACGGTTGGTGGCAAGCAAGATCGCGGTGGCGAGATCGTCGGCATGGCCCTGCGCCATCTTTGCCATCAGGTCGGCGGTGGCGGGGGCGACGATGATCAGGTCGGTATCGCGGGCGAGACGGATATGCCCGGCGTCGAACTCGCTTTGCGCGTCGAACAGGTCCGTGTAGCAGCGCTCATCGGCCAGCGCGCCAGCGGTCAACGGCGTGACGAATTGCTGCGCGCCGCGGGTCATCACGCAGCGGACGTGGATGCCGCGGTCCTTGAGGCGCCGAATCAGGTCGAGCGCCTTATAGGCCGCGATCCCGCCGCCGATGATCAGTGTGACGCGCGGAAGGCCTGCCGCGGCGTGGGCCCGCTGCGGCCTGGAGGCTGACTTCGTCTCGGGAGCTTTCGGGGCCGTTCCGCTGACCGGTCCTTCCGCAGCCTCGCGCAAAATCATCCGGACCTCGTCCTCGACCGAGCGTCCGGCCCTGGCCGCGCGCAGCCGAAGGCTGGCCTTGAGGTCTTCGTCGAGCTTGCGGACGGTCAGACTGGCCATATGCAGCGTCTCCCTTGAGCTGAGAGACCGTAGCAAATGATGTCATTGCAATCAAATCCTGACTGCAATGCCATCACTGGCGAATGCTCCAGAGAATGCAGAGGAAAGTCAGGGCGATCACCCATAAAGCGAGGGTCTGCCAGCGGGCGCGTTTGGCCTCGGCCTTGCCGATGGCCTCGACCGTTTCGGAGGATAGCACCAGCCCGTCACGGGTCATGGCATCGAACTGGTTGAGCACTGCGACCGAGCGTGCGGCAATCGTTGGCAGTCCCGCCAGCACCTTGCCGAGGTCACCCGCGCCATGGACCACACCTTCGATCTGGCCGACCGGGCCGAGATTGCGCGCGATCCATTCGCGAACGACCGGATCGGCTGTTGTCCAGATGTCGAGCTTGGGATCGAAGCCGCGCGCCACGCCTTCGACCACCACCATGGTCTTCTGCAGCATGATCAATTCGGGCCGGGTGCGCATGTCGAACAGGCCGGTGACTTCGAGCAGCAGCGACAGCAGCTTCGCCATCGAGATTTCATCGGCCGCGCGGTTGTGGATCGGTTCGCCGATGGCGCGGATGGCCTGCGCGAAATTCTCGACTGAATGATGCGCGGGCACATAACCCGCCTCGAAGTGAACTTCGGCGACGCGGCGATAGTCGCGGGTGATGAAGCCGAGCAGAATTTCCGCCAGGAAGCGACGCTCCTTCAGGCCGAGCCGTCCCATGATGCCGAAATCGACCGCGACGAGGCGTCCGGTCTCATCGACGAACAGATTGCCCGGATGCATGTCGGCATGGAAGAAACCGTCACGCAGTGCGTGGCGCAGGAAATTCTGGATCACCTTGCGCCCGAGATCGGGCAGATCGATCTGCGCGGCTTCGAGCCTGGCGCGATCGTTCAGCGCAATGCCGTCGATCCATTCCATCGTCAGCACATGATGGCTGGTGCGGTCCCAGTCCACCGTCGGCACACGAAAATCCGGATCGTCTTTGGTGTTCTCCGCCATCTCGGAGAGCGCAGCTGCCTCCAGCCGCAGATCCATTTCCATCGCCACGGAGCGCGCCAGCGTATCGACGATCTCGATCGGACGCAGCCGCCGTGCCTCAGATGAAATGGCCTCGATCTGGCGGGCGGCAAACATGAAATCGCCGAGATCGCGGCGGAATCGCCCGCCGACATTGGGGCGCAGCACCTTCACCGCAACGGTCTTGCGGATGCCGTCCTTTTCAATTTCCGCGCGATGAACCTGCGCGATGGACGCCGCAGCAACCGGCTCGCCGAAACTCGCAAACACCTGCGTGACAGGCTTGGCAAACGCATCTGCGACCACAGCCTCGGCCTGCGCCTGCGGAAACGGCGGCAGGCGGTCCTGCAAACTTTCAAGGTCGCGCGCCATGGCAACGCCGACCACATCGGGCCGTGTGGCAAGAAACTGTCCGAGCTTGACATAAGTCGGGCCGAGCCGCGTCAACGCGCGCGACAATCGCCCGCTTGTCGCTGCGCCGCGCCGCTCGATCAGCCGCGCCGTGCGCACTGCCAGCTGCGCCTGCGGAGGCATGGTGGACGGATCGGCAAAACCGAACACGCCTTCGCGCGCGAACACATAGCCGGCACGCGCCAGTCTCAGAATATGAGCGAGCGCAGAAATCACAAACGCCAGCCTGAATGAAGTGCGACAATGCCGCCGGACATGATGTCGTATTTGACACGGGAGAATCCGGCGGCGCGGATCATGTCGGCAAATACGTTAGGCCTTGGAAACTGCCGGATTGACTCGACCAGATAGCGATAGGACTCGGCGTCGCCGGTCACCGCGCGGCCGAGCTGCGGGATCACGTTGAACGAGAACAGGTCGTAGATCTTGTCGAGGCCGGGCACATCGACCGAGGAGAATTCCAGACACAGAAACCGCGAGCCGGGCTTCAGCACGCGATAAGCTTCGCTCAGCGCCAGCGGGATGCGCGGCACGTTGCGAATGCCGAACGCGATGGTGTAGGCGTCGAAGCTCTTGTCGGGCAAGGCGAGGGCCTCGGCATTACCTTCGACGAACGACACCTGATGGTCGAGATGCCGTGCCTCGGCGCGCTCGCGGCCCACAGCCAGCATCTCGGTATTGATGTCGCAGACGGTGGCCTGAAATCCATGGCCAGCCGCCTTGGCGGCGCGGAAGGAAATATCGCCGGTGCCCCCGGCGACATCGAGCAACGCGAACGGTGCATCGGAGCGTGGCGGATTGAGCGCGGTGATCATCGCCTCTTTCCAGAGCCGATGCATGCCGCCGGACATCAGGTCGTTCATCAGGTCGTAGCGTTTCGCCACGCTGTGAAACACCTCGTTCACCAGCGTCTGCTTCTCGCCAAGCTCCACATCGCGGAAGCCGAAATGTGTCGTTCCGTCAGGCCGTTCCATACTTGTTCATCCAGGCGGCTTTTTGCGGCGGGACCATAGCGTGCCGCGCGCGCCCGCGCTACATACCTTGCCGAAATGCGGGGATCTGACCCCGTATGGCGTCAAGGTTAATGCGCAAATAGACGTGAGGTCGCCGATGCCGATCGCCTTCAGCCGGGTCATTCCCATCCTGCGGATGTTCGATGTCCGCAAGGCGCGAGAGTTCTATTTCGACTATCTCGGTTTCAAGGTGGATTTCGAGCACCGATTCGAGCCGGAGTTGCCGTTGTTCATGGGCATTTCGCGCGGTGGTATCCAGCTGTATCTGAGCGAGCATCATGGAGACGGCTCACCCGGCGTGCACATTCATGTCGAGACCGAGGCGCTCGCCGAATACCATGCCGAACTCAAGGCCAAGGGCTACAACTACATGCGTCCCGGCCTTGAAAGCCAGCCATGGGGCGCGACCACGATGACGGTGTACGATCCGTTTTCCAACCACATCACTTTCAGCGAGCCGACCAAGGCGTGAGCACAGCCCAGTGATTGTAGCCAATGCCTGAATTACCCGAGGTCGAAACCGTCCGCCGCGGCCTGCAGCCGGTGATGGAAGGGCAAAAGATCGCGCGTGTCGAGACGCGCCGCGATGGCTTGCGGTTTCCGTTCCAGAAGGATTTTGTTGCCCGCCTTGAAGGCCACGTTGTGGCGGGGCTGGGCCGTCGTGCCAAATATCTGCTGGCCGATATGGACAGCGGCGATGTGCTGCTGATGCATCTCGGCATGTCCGGCTCGTTCCGCGTGATGCTTCCGGAGGGGGAGCGCACGCCGGGCGATTTTCATTATCCGCGCAGCGAGAATCGCATCCACGATCATGTGGTGTTTCACATGCAGAACGGGGCGGTGATTTCGTTCAACGATCCGCGCCGGTTCGGTTACATGAAAATTATCCCGCGCGCGGAAATCGAAGCAGAACCCTTGCTGCGCGGTCTTGGTCCCGAACCCCTTGGGAACGCATTCGATGCGGCAATGCTGGCACATGCGTGCGCAGGCAAGAAGACATCGCTGAAGGCGGCGTTGCTAGACCAGCGCGTGGTGGCGGGCCTCGGCAATATCTATGTCTGCGAAGCGCTGTTTCGCTCGCATCTGTCGCCGAAGCGTCAGGCGTCCACGCTGGCCGATCGCAAGGATGCGCCGACCGATCATGCCAGGCGTCTGGTCAGTTCAATTCACACGGTGCTGAATGCGGCGATCAAGGCGGGGGGCTCGTCGCTGCGCGACCATCGCCAGACCGACGGCGAGCTTGGTTATTTCCAGCATTCGTTTCTGGTCTATGACCGCGAAGGCGAGCCTTGCAAGACGCCGAAGTGCAAAGGCACGGTGAAACGATTCACGCAGAACGGGCGGTCGACGTTTTGGTGTCCGGTTTGTCAGAAGTGAATCTTCCCCCTCTCTCCGTAAACGGGGAGAGGTGAAGCAGGATCACTTCCTCACGCACACCAGCCGCAGCACCGACGCCTTCGCATCGGATGCGCCTGATGTAACCGCCACACCCTTGGCTTTGAGGAAATCCCGCACCGAGTCCGCCGAGACAAGCAGTGCCTGCGATGGCAGCGGTGTTCCGGCGGGGCCTGCGACGACGGCGGGCTTGAGCCGGGCAACGCCAGCGAATTTTCCCTCGCTGTCGATGGCTGCTGCTCCGGAGAAGCCAAGCGCGGGTTCAGGCGAGAGCGATGTCTCTGCGCCTGCGGCCGTTGCAGTCGCCGCAACAGAGGTCACGGCGTTGCGGCCGCCCTGATTCTGCGGGTCGGCGATGCCGGTCAGATTGACACCTGGCTTTGTCGCACCGCTGCCTGAGATCGCCAGCGGCTTCAGTCCGCTGGCGCCATAGATGCGCAGCAACGCCAGTTCGCGCGCTTCGTCGTCTGCAACGCGCGTCGCGTTACCGTAACCCGGGACGGCAATGGTCATGCAGCCTTCGGTCGCCTGTCGATCCGTAATGATCGCGCCGTCCGCGCTGACCACGATGCCGGTGGCATATTCGACCTTCTTGCGCGGCGGAGGGCCTGCCTGCACCACGGCATTGCCGGGAAACGGATTGTAGGCGCTCGACATCGCGACCGTGACGGGGGTCATGGTGCCTTCGGTGGCCTGATCGTACAGGATGGTGAGAACACGGACTTCATCGTTGCGCGTCTGGCCGCGGATATAGAATTTCTTCAGGCCCTGTGTGCCCGAGAGCACGAAGAAGTCCGGCTTCACCACGCTGTAGTCGGCCTTGCGCGCGTTCAGCTTCCTCTCGCTGGCCGCGACGGTGGCCGTGGTGGCGCCCGCTTCCTTGCGCCGCGCGAATTCGATCTGGATCGTGCCAGTGGCGGACGACCATTTGGTGCCGTCGACGTCGCTGACAATCAGCGGCACCAGTTTTGTCGGCAGTCCGATGCGCGCGCCGCTGGTGGCGTCGCTCATGACTTTCCAGCCGACATTGTCCTGCAGTTTCTTTGCAGCCGCGCTCAGCGTGCCGCGCTCCTGCGCATTCAGGACGCCAGTTTCCTTGGCGCCGTGATCCTTCTGAAACGCCTTGATCGCCGCAACCATCCGGTCGCTGGCCTCGCCGTTGATCGCGCCGTTGTAGAGGCTGATCCAGGCGAGATCCGACTGGATCGCAAGACGCTCGGCCTGCTCCATGGCCTTGGCGGTATCGACCGGGGCCTGCACCCCCGGACGAATTGGCACTGTCGCCACCGGTTTGGGACTGACCTGCGCGGGAGCCTGCCTAGGCGGCTGTTTGGCGGCCGGGGTCTGGGCGAGCGCAGCGCCGGGCAGGGCGGCCAATGCTACGGCAATAGCGAGCGGCAATTTCATGATTGGTCTCGTAACTGGTAATAAGCGCACTTAAGCATAGAGCATGATCCCGAAAAATGGATACCGGTTTTCGGACAAGATCATGCGCTAATATGCTTTGTCCGCGAGAGCGGTGCAGTGGTTCGATAGGACGGCAAATAAAGTTACTGCCGCGAGTGAGAGTTGATGCTGGAATGCTGACGTCAGAGGAACTGGAGCGCTATGCGCGCCATATCGTGTTGCGCGAGGTCGGCGGGCCCGGTCAGGCCGCGTTGAAGGCGTCACGCGTGCTGGTGATCGGCGCGGGCGGGCTCGGCGCGCCGGTGCTGATGTATCTTGCCGCCGCCGGTGTCGGCACGCTTGGCGTGGTCGATGACGACACGGTGTCGCTCTCCAACCTGCAACGCCAGATCATCCATGCGACACCGGATGTCGGACGGCCGAAGGTGGACAGTGCGGCGGATAGGATTCGCGCGCTCAATCCTCACGTCACGCTGCGGACGCATGCCGTGCGGCTGAATGCGGTCAACGCGCTGGAGATTCTCGATGGCTATGACGTGGTCGTCGATGGCTCCGACAATTTCAGCACACGCTATCTGGTGTCGGATGCCTGCTATCTGGCGAAGAAGACTCTCATTGCAGGCGCGCTTGGCGTGTTCGATGCCTCGCTGACCACCATTCGCGCGCACGACAAGGACGCGAACGGAAATCTCAATCCGACCTATCGCTGCCTGTTTCCGGAAGCGCCGCCGCCCGGCACCACGCCGACCTGCGAAGAAGCGGGCGTGCTTGGTGCGCTGGCCGGTGTGCTCGGCTCGATGATGGCGCTGGAGGCGATCCGGGAGATCGTCGGGTTCGGTGAAAGTCTTGTCGGGCGGCTGGTAATGATCGACGCCCGCGCGATGCGGTTTGAGACGCTGCGTTATGCGCGCGACCCTTCAAATCCACTGAATGGCGATGCGCCGACGATCAGGGATTTGTCGGCGCATCGCTGACGTTCTTATGCGTGCGCGCGTTTCTCGCTGTCGAGATGCGCGATCTGTTCGGGGGCGTAACGATCCCCCTTTGCGATGCCCGGCGGGAAAGCCTTGGCGAGCGTAGCGAGTTGCGCGGGCGAGAATTTCACCTTCAATGCGCCCAGCGCCTCGGTGAGCCGATCGCGCCGCCGCGCACCGACCAGCGGGACAATATCCTGTCCCTGCGCAGCGACCCAGGCGATAGCCACCTGTGCCACCGTGACGCCGAGATCGGCGGGGACGTCGCGCAGCGGCTCGACCAGCGCGTGGTTGGCATCGACATTGGCCGCTTGAAAACGCGGGCTCATGCCGCGGAAATCCTGCTGGCCGCTGGCTGCGGTCCAGTGGCCGCTGATCAGGCCGCGTGACAGCACGCCGTAAGCGGTGATGGCGATCCCGAGTTCGCGGCAGGTGGCGAGAATGTCGCTCTCGATGCCGCGGGAGATCAGCGAATACTCGATCTGCAGATCGGCAATCGGATGAACGGCATAGGCGCGGCGGATCGTTTCCGAGCCGACTTCCGACAGGCCGATATGCCTGATGTCGCCCGCCTTCACGAGATCGGCCATCGTGCCAATCGTCTCTTCGATCGGCACGTTAGGATCGAGCCGCGCCGGACGATAGATGTCGATGGCATCGACGCCGAGACGCTCCAGCGAATAAGCGACAAAGTTTTTGATCGCGGCGGGACGGCTGTCCATTCCGTTGAAGCCGCGACGGCGGTCGCGCAGCGCGCCGAACTTGACGCTGATCTGCAGATTGTCGCGGTTACGGCCGCTCAGGGCTTCGCGGATCAGCATTTCGTTGTGGCCCATGCCGTAGAAGTCGCCGGTATCGAGCAGGGTGATGCCGGCATCCAGCGCGGCATGGATGGTGGCTATGCTCTCGGTGCGGTCGGCGGGGCCGTAAAAGTCCGACATGCCCATGCAGCCGAGACCGATCGCCGACGTCGTCGGGCCGCTGTTTCCCAGTTTGCGATTGTCCATGTTCTTTCTCCTCGGATGAAGCGCCGGTGGCCCAGCGCCGGGTTACGAAGAGAGATATGGCGCAGTTCGATTGAAGCGATAAGCTGGACAATCTGGAATAGCTTGTTCAATATATTGAACAATGAAGGACTTCGATCTTCGCGATCTTGAGGCTTTTATCGCGGTGGCCCGCACCCGGAATTTCCGGCGCGCCGCCGTCGAACAGCGCGTGTCGGTCTCAAGCCTCAGCCAGCGGCTGCGCGGCATGGAGGAACGGCTTGGCGTGCGGCTGATGAATCGCACGACACGCAGCGTTGCGCTCACCGAGGCGGGCGAACTGCTGCTCGCGCGCATCTCGCCTGCGATGCACGATGTCAGCGATGCGCTGGATCAGGTCAGGGGTCTGCGTGGCGTGCCGTCCGGCAGGCTGCGGATCAACGCGCCGTTGCCTGCGATCGATCTCGTGATCCAGCCGATGGTCGTGCCGTTTCTCAAAAAGTATCCGCAGATCGAACTCGAGATCATCGCCGAAACGGCGTTCGTCGATATTGTCGCGGCGGGCTTCGATGCCGGTGTGCGCTATGGCGAGCATCTGGCGCAGGACATGATCGCGCTCTCGCTCGGCCCGCCGGAACGTTACGCGGTGGTCGCGTCGGCAGACTATGTCGCGCAGCACGGACGTCCGAAAAAGCCGGAAGACCTGCTCGCGCATTCATGCTTGCGCACCGTGTTCGCGAGCGGTGCGCTGCCGGACTGGGAGTTCGAAAAAGACGGACGCATCGTCAAGGTATCGCCGCAGGCGGTGCTGGTCGGGAATAATCTCCGGATGATGCTGGCCGCCTTGCGCGATGGACTGGGCTATTGGGCGACGTTCGAAGGTTATGTCCGCGATGGCATAAAGGACGGCACGCTGGTCAGTGTGCTGGAAGACTGGCAGCCGCTATTTCCCGGACCATTTCTGTATTACCCAAGCCGGCGGCAGCCGCCACCGGCATTGAGCGCGTTCATTTCATTCGTGAATGAGTGGCGCGCGCAACAGAAACGCGCGAAGCGCCAGAGATAGCTGCTTACGACACGCCCGGCAGCACGCGATCCGGCGGCTTGTGGCCGTCGAGGAAGGTGCGGATGTTGATCATCACCTTCTCGCCCATCTCGACACGGCCTTCGATGGTGGCCGAGCCCATATGGGGCAGCAGCACGACCTTGCCCGCCTTGGCGAGGCGCACGAGTTTGGGATTCACCGCAGGCTCGTTCTCGAACACGTCGAGCGCGGCGCCCGCGATTTCGCCGTCCTCGATCAGCTTGGTCAGCGTCGCTTCGTCGATGATTTCGCCGCGAGCGGTGTTGATGACGTAGGCGTCTTTCCGGATCAGCTTCAGCCGCCGCGCCGAGAGAAGATGGAACGTCGCCGGCGTATGCGGGCAGTTCACCGAGATGAAATCCATCCGCGCCAGCATCTGGTCGAGGCTGTCCCAATAGGTTGCGCCCAACTCTTCCTCGATCTGCGGCGCGACCGGACGGCGGTTGTGATAGTGGATCTGCAGCCCGAAGGCATGGGCGCGGCGTGCCAGCGCCTGTCCAATGCGGCCCATGCCGATGATGCCGAGGCGTTTGCCGCCGAGGCGATGACCCAGCATCCAGGTCGGCGACCAGCCGGGCCAGTCCTTGCCTTCGGTCAGGATCGCTGCGCCCTCGATCAGGCGGCGCGGCACCGCGAGCAGCAGCGCCATGGTCATGTCGGCGGTGTCTTCGGTCAGTACTTTCGGCGTGTTGGTGACCATGATGCCGCGCGCCATCGCGGCGGCCACATCGATGTTGTCGACGCCGTTGCCGAAATTCGCGATCAGCTTGAGGCGGACATCGGGCTGGCCCAGAATTTCGGCGGTGATCTCGTCGGAGACGGTTGGCACCAGAATGTCCGCGCTGCGCACGGCTTCGGCGAGCTGCGCGGAGGTCATCGGGGTGTCGTCGAGGTTCAGGCGGGTGTCGAAAAGCTCGCGCATGCGCGTTTCGGTGCTGTCAGGCAGCTTTCGCGTGACCACCACCAGAGGCTTTTTCTTCCCCGCAACCATTCTCCAGAGGCCCTCGATCGTCAGCGTTTTCGGACACTTCGGCCCGGCCGTTCAGTTCACATTAACCGGCCTGTTCGAAGGTAGGCATTCGTTGCCGGTCCGGTGAGCTTTTCGCAGCTTTTCAGGTGCTTGGCCCGTGGACCCTCTCTAGCAGAAGGCCGCGCCAAGACAAGAACCCAGGGGCTCGCGCCTCTCGAGGTTCCTGAATGCGCGGGTACTCCGGGCGGCAGGGAAGCGGTGCGGGGACCGCGTAAGGGAATCTTGTGATGAGTTTTGTTCGGAATTTCGCCTTGAGGAATGCCTTGGGGTGCGCGATCTGGGTGGCGTCATGCGCGACCGGTCTTGCCGCGAAGGACAAGGATGCGGTGGCGACCGCGAGCGGCCTGCCGGTGCCGCGGTATGTCAGTTTGAAATCCGACCACGTGAATGTCCGCGCCGGTCCGACCAAGGACCAGGACGTGACTTGGATTTACACGCGGTCCGGCCTGCCGGTGGAAATCACCGCGGAGTTCGAGAACTGGCGGCGCGTTCGCGATTCGGAAGGCGCGGAGGGTTGGGTTTACCACTCGCTGCTGTCGGGCCGGCGCACGGCGGTCATCACCATGAAGAAGAAGGACGATCTGGCGCCGATCTATGATCGTGCCGATGCAGCAAGTGCGGTTGCGGCAAAGCTTCAGGCCGGCGTGGTCGCTACTGTAAAACGTTGCAATGATGGCTGGTGCCGCATCGCCGGAAACGGTTTTGACGGCTGGATCGAGCAGCAGCGGCTGTGGGGCGTTTACGCCGACGAGAAGGTGAACTGACGGATTCGGCTCACCGGCGGCGCAGCTTCGAAAGCATTAAACAAAAATGGCCGGGATAATCCCGGCCATTTTCATTTGGATCTTTTGTGAAACGCTTCAGCGCTTCTTGCGCAGGCGGACAACCATGTCGATGCGGCTGATCTCGTAGCCTTCCGGCACGTCCGGCATCTTCTGCAGCACGAGGTTCGGGTCTGGAATATCGACCAGCTCGTGGTTGCCTTCCATGTAGAAGTGATGATGCGCCGTGGTGTTGGTGTCGAAATAGGTCTTGGTGCCGTCGACGCTGACCTGACGCAGCAGGCCGGCTTCGGTCAGCTGGTTCAGCGTGTTGTAAACGGTGGCGAGCGAGACCGGCACCTTGGCGTGGGTCGCTTCCTCGTAGAGCATTTCGGCGGTCAGGTGGCGGCCACCCTTGCCGAACAGCAGCCAGCCCAGCGCCATGCGCTGTCGGGTCGGCCGCAGGCCAACCGACTGCAACATTTCATTGACGTCATGCCACGGACATCCGGTCAACGCGGGCGCATGGCCATGGTGGCCGTGCAGCTCCTCGTGCTTGCCTTCGGTGGTTACAACATCATCCATCAGGTCACTCATACGCGTAAGGGGCAGCACACATCCGCCCGCTGAAAGGGACTGTTGCCGTGCACTATAGGAAAGGATGCAGTTACATGCAAGTTTTTCGCAACTGGGAGACCAAGATTCGGGGTAAAAATGGCCCCGAATCGGGCCGTTAGGGCCACTTTGACCCCGGGAAAGCCTATGTTAGAGGTCCCGCAATGCTGCCGCAGGACCGGCATGCCAAAACAAGGGATCGAGATGAAAGACCGCCAGAACAGCTACAACTACGAAGAGCTCCTGGCCTGTGGCCGGGGCGAGCTGTTCGGAGCGGGCAACGCCCAGCTTCCGCTGCCCCCCATGCTGATGTTCGACCGGATCACAGAGATCAACGAGACCGGCGGTGAGTATGGCAAGGGCGTGGTTCGGGCCGAGCTCGATGTGAAATCGGACCTGTGGTTTTTCGGCTGTCATTTCAAGGGCGATCCGGTGATGCCGGGTTGCCTCGGGCTCGACGCGCTTTGGCAGATGGTCGGCTTTTTTCTCGGCTGGTCCGGCGGCCCCGGTCGCGGCCGTGCCTTGGGCCTGAGCGAGCTGAAGTTCGCCGGTCAGGTTCTGCCGAATGTCACCAAGGTCGTATACACTGTCGACGTCAAGCGGGTGATGCGTTCGAAGCTCTGGCTCGGCATCGCGGACGGGACGCTGTCGGCCGATGGCGAGATCATCTATCGCGCCAAGGAGTTGAAGGTCGGCTTATTCCAGCAGGATGCCCCATTGCAGCCGGGAACGTGATGCAGGGTCTGTGGGCTCACGAAAATTGAGCATCGAAACTGCCGGAGATAAAACCGGCGCGGGCAGTCGAAGGCGCGGAATTCAAAGCGCAGCAATCAGGGGCGAGGAATCATGAGGAGAGTTGTGGTCACCGGGATGGGCATCGTCTCTTCCATCGGAAACAACACTCAGGAAGTGCTTGCGAGCCTCTACGACGCCAAGCCGGGCATTACCCGTTCGGAAGACTATGCCAAGCTTGGCTTCCGGTCGCAGGTGTTTGGCAGACCGTCTCTGAACCCCGCCGATGTGGTCGATCGCCGTGCTATGCGTTTTCTCGGCGAGGGTGCGGCGTGGAATCACGTTGCGATGGAGCAGGCGATCCGCGATTCGGGTCTGGAAGAAACTGACATCGTCAATCCGCGCACCGGCATCATCATGGGATCGGGCGGACCGTCCGCGCGGGCCATTGTCGATGCCGCCGACATCACCCGCACCAAGGGCCCGAAGCGCGTCGGTCCGTTCGCCGTGCCGAAAGCGATGTCATCGACCGCCTCCGCGACGCTCGCCACCTGGTTCAAGATCAAGGGCGTCAATTATTCGATCTCGTCGGCCTGCGCGACGTCCAATCATTGCATCGGCAATGCTTATGAGACGATCCAGGTCGGCAAGCAGGACATCATTTTCGCCGGTGGTTGCGAGGATCTCGACTGGACCATGTCGGTGCTGTTCGATGCCATGGGTGCGATGTCGTCGAAATACAATGACACACCGGCAACCGCATCGCGCGCCTATGACATCAACCGCGACGGCTTCGTGATCGCCGGCGGCGCGGGCGTTCTGGTGCTTGAAGAGCTTGAGCATGCCAAGGCGCGCGGTGCGCGGATTTACGGCGAGATCGTCGGCTATGGCGCGACATCGGACGGCTACGACATGGTCGCGCCATCGGGCGAAGGCGCCGAGCGCTGCATGCGCATGGCCATGTCCACCGTCAAGACGAAGGTCGACTACATCAATCCGCACGCGACATCGACGCCTGCGGGCGATCCGCCGGAAATCGGTGCGATCCGCGCGGTGTTCGGTACCGGCGACACGTGCCCGCCGATCGCGGCGACCAAGTCACTGACCGGGCATTCTCTGGGTGCAACGGGCGTACAGGAAGCGATCTATTCGCTGTTGATGATGAACAACGGTTTCATCTGCGAAAGCGCCAACATCACCGAACTCGATCCGGCCTTCGCCGACATGCCGATCGTGCGCAAGCGCATCGACGGCGCCAAGCTCGGCGCGGTACTGTCGAACTCCTTCGGTTTCGGCGGCACCAACGCGACGCTGGTGTTCAAGCGGCTGGATGCGTAATTTCGCTTCGCCTTTCCGTGTTTGGTGGAGAGGCGGGCAGAACAATTGCAACGTTTCGGAATGGGATGGGCATGATTATCGAACCGCGCGTGCGAGGCTTCATTTGCACGACGGCACATCCCGTCGGTTGCGCCAGAAACGTTCACGAGCAGATCGAATACGTTCTCAAGCAGGGTGCGCTTCCTCAAAGCCCCAAGCGTGTCGCCGTGTTGGGGTGTTCGACGGGTTACGGCCTTGCGAGCCGCATTGTCGCCACCTTTGCCGGAGGCGCGGACACCATCGGCGTATCCCTGGAGCGCGAGCCGACGGCGACAAGGACCGGGAGTGCCGGTTGGTACAACAATCGCGCATTTGAAATCGAAGCCAAGAAAATCGGACGGGCACCGGTCACGCTGGAAGGCGATGCGTTTTCAAATGAGATGAAGGACACCTTTATCGCGCAGGTGCGTGAAAAATTCGGGCAGCTCGATCTCCTGGTCTACAGCATGGCGGCGCCGGTGCGGACCGACCCGGACACCGGCGTCACGTATCGCTCGGCGATCAAGCCGCTCGGCGCCCCTGTCGAGATCAAGACTCTCAACACGGAAAGCGGCGAAGTCTACGAGACGGCTATTGCGCCTGCGACAGAGGATGAGGCGACGGCGACGGTCGCCGTGATGGGCGGCGATGACTGGAAACGCTGGATCGACCGGCTCGCGGATGCAGGCGTGCTGGCGCCGGGCTTCCGCACGCTCAACTACACCTACATCGGCAGCGAACTGACATGGCCGATCTATTGGAAGGGCACGCTCGGCCGCGCCAAGGTTGATCTTGATCGCAAGGCGGACGAGATCCGCGGCCGGCTCGGCCGGGACGCGGCGCGCGTGGTGGCGCTGAAGGCCGTGGTCACGCAGGCGAGTTCAGCCATTCCGGTGGTGCCGCTTTATGGAACGGTGCTGTTCAAGGTCATGAAGCAACTTGGGCTTCATGAAGGATGTATCGAACAGATCGATCGCCTGTTCCGGACCCGCCTCGGTCCCGATGCTGACGTGGACGATGCCCTGCGTCTTCGGCTGGATGACTGGGAACTGTCGCCCGACGTTCAGAAAGAAGTGTTGCGGCGCTGGCCGCTGCTGACCACCGAAACGCTCGGCGAACTGGCGGACTTGCCGGAATACAAGAGTCAGTTTCTGCGCCTGTTCGGGTTCGGCCTCGATGGTGTCGACTATGCAAAGGATGTCGATCCGCGTGTCGTACCCGGCTAGGGCCATCTGGAGTCCATGAAACCTTATCCTGCGGCAAGTTCTTCCGCGCGCTGAAACGCAGGGCGCGCGACGCAGCGGTCGAGATAGCGATCGAAGGCCGGGCGCGCCGGCACCATCTTGAACGAGCGCACGGCGAAGTTCAGCCCCGAACCGATGGCGATATCGGCGGCGGAAAACTTCTCGCCGAGAATCCACGGGCCTTCCTCCAGCGCGGCTTCAAGAACGTCGAACACGCGCTGAGAATCACCCCATCCGGCTGCAACCGAACTCAATTCCATCTTGGTCGCGATCTGGGCGATGGCAGGCTCAATGCAGCTGGGCGCAAAGAACAGCCAGTAGAGATATTTCGCGCGATGCTCGTCGCCCAGTTCAGGCGCTAGCCTGGCCTGCGGATAGCGTTCGGCAACGTAAGCGCAGATCGCGGCAGCTTCCGCCAGCGTGGCATCGCCGTCGGCAAGAGCCGGCACCTTGCCCATCGGATTGACGGCGAGAAACTCCAGCGTGCGCTGCGATCCCTTGTGAATGTCGATTAGCACGCGCTCATAGGGAACCCCGGTCTCTTCCATCAGCCACAGCGTGGTGAATGACCGCGTGCGCGGTGACCAGTAGAGTTTCATCATGAAACGCATCTCCGGGAAAATATTTTCCCATTTGTGCGGAGATTCGTGGCACGGCGCAAGCGCGTCTGCTCAAAAGAAAAACCCCGCGACACTGTCGCGGGGTTTGTTTGTCATCGAAATGAGGTCGCCTTATTCGGCGGCCTGCAGTTTCGGCTGCGACACGACGTCGAAGCGGTCAGCGTTCATCACCTTGGTCCACGCTTTCACGAAGTCCTGCACGAATTTCTTCTTCGCATCCGTGCTGGCGTAGACCTCCGCCAGTGCACGCAGGATCGAGTTCGAACCGAACACGAGATCGACACGCGTACCGGTCCACTTGACCTCGCCGCTCTTGCGGTCGCGTCCTTCGAACAGGCTCTGATCGTCCGAGATCGACTTCCACTGCGTGCCCATGTCGAGCAGGTTGACGAAGAAGTCGTTGGTCAGCGTGCCGGGCTTGTCGGTGAGCACGCCGTGCTTGACCCCGCCCGTGTTGATGTTGATGGCGCGCAGGCCGCCGACCAGCACGGTCATTTCCGGCGCAGTCAGCGTCAGCAACTGCGCTTTGTCGATCAGGGCGACTTCACCGAGAGCTGCTCCCGCCTTGTGATAGTTGCGGAAGCCGTCGGCGACAGGCTCCATGACGGAGAACGCATGGATGTCGGTCTGGTCCTGCGTGGCGTCGTTGCGGCCCGCCGTAAACGGCACAGTC
>CAZQMD010000034.1:0-28288 GCA_964594185.1 uncultured Afipia sp.
CTCGGCCGCGATCACTGCCGCCGAGCAGGGCGCGCGCGTTGCGCTCGTCGGGCACGGCACGATTGGCGGCACCTGCGTCAACATTGGCTGCGTGCCGTCGAAAACGTTGATCCGAGCTACAGAGGCGGTGCACCACGCTAACGCCGCCCCGGCTCGGTTCGACGGCATCGAAAGCAGCGCGCGCGTGGTCGATTGGGCCGCACAGATCGCCCAGAAGGACGCGCTGGTCGCCAGCCTTCGTCAGGCGAAGTACGTCGATCTTTTGCCCGAATACAACAACATAGCCTACCGTGAAGGTCGGGCGCGCCTCGTCGAGGGAGGCGTCGACATGGACGATCAGCGCCTCGTCTCGGACCGCATCATCATTGCGACGGGCGCGCGGCCTGCGCTACCCACCATCCCAGGCATCGCAGAGGTTGCGCCTCTCGACAGCACGACGGCGTTGTCGCTGAAGGAGCTACCGCGCTCGATGATCGTGCTCGGCGGCGGCTACATTGGAGCTGAGCTTGCTCAGACCTTTGCACGCGCGGGCGTGGCGGTGACGCTCGTCTTCCGGAGTCGCCTCCTGCCGGAGGCCGAGCCGGAGATCGGGCAGGCGCTCGCGGGCTATCTGGCCGACGAGGGGATCACGATTGTGGGTGGCTTGGCCTACGATTTCGTCCACAAAACCGAGGATGGCGGCGTCGCACTCACGATCACTCGCAACGGCGGTCCAGAGACATTGACCGCCGAGCGGATTCTAGTGGCGACAGGACGCACCCCGAATACCGAAACGCTCGGGCTTCCGGAGGTGGGCGTCGCGCAGACATCGTCTGGCGCGATCGTCATCGACGACCGCATGCGCACTTCGAAGGCCGGCATCTATGCCGCCGGCGACGTGACGGGCAGGGACCAGTTCGTCTACATGGCGGCTTATGGCGCAAAGCTTGCGGCCAAGAACGCGCTGAATGGCAACAGTCTGCGCTATGACAACACCACCATGCCCGCCATTGTCTTCACGGACCCTCAGGTGGCGAGTGTCGGTCTGACGGAATCGCAAGCCCATGCCGCCGGGTATGCCGTGCGGACTTCTCTACTCGCGCTCGACAACGTGCCGCGTGCGCTCGCAGCGCGCGACACACGGGGGCTTATCAAGCTCATCGCGGATGGGGTAACGCGCAAACTGCTCGGAGCGCATATTCTTGCGCCAGAGGGTGCCGATAGCATCCAGACTGCGGCCTTGGCCATCCGCTGCGGTCTCACGATTGATGATCTGTCGGAGACGATCTTCCCCTATCTCACGACCGTCGAGGGCCTGAAGCTCGCGGCACAGACGTTCGACAGAGACGTGAAGAAACTGTCCTGCTGCGCCGGGTAACGGGGCGGGCTAAGGAACTGGCTATGGAATCAGAAGCGTCACTAGCGTCCGAACCCGCAGTGGAGATCAGACCGGGCGTCTTCCGTTCGGACTGATCTGCGGTGGCGGGCGCAGCGGCACGCCAGGCGTCCTTGGGCGCATACCGAAAACCTCATCCGGCGATGCTTGCGTAAGCGTCCATTCCTGACACGTGGGATCAGGTTGCGGGATTTGACGGGGTCCAATTCCAGGGCAGCAGGTCGTCAAGTCGGTTCATAGGATGACCGTTGGACATGCGAATAAGCACGTCTTTGAGGTGGGCGAAGGGCTCGACGTCGTTAAGCTTTGCCGTGGTGATAAGGGAGCGGACGGTCGCCCAGCGCGCAGCCCCGCGATCGAATCCGGCGAACAGGTGTTTTTTTGCGGCCGAGTGTGATGGGGCGGATGGCGCGTTCCACGGTGTTGGTGTCGAGTTCGATGCGCCCGTCATCGAGGAACCGGCTGAGGTCGCTCCAGCGGGTCAGTGCGTAGCGGATCGCATCGGCAAGCCCGCCGCGCGGCGGGATGTGGGTCAGCTGCGTCTCGAGCCAGGCCTTCATCGCAGCAACCAGCGGCAACGAGCGAACTTGTCGTACGTCCCGCCGTGCGTCGGCGGTCTTGCCTCGGATCGTTGCCTCGATCGCATAGAGCTCGGCGATGCAGCGTCTCTACATCGGCCGGCAGGGCGGTGAGATCGATGTTCATGAAGATAGAGTGTAGCCGACTCGTGTCCGCTTCCGCCGCTCCGAATGCACCATTCAATCCGTCTCAGATCATCCGGCCAGGGCCGGTCGCCAGCGCTGCACGATCGGCGCTCCCGACCACGAGGAGGGATAAGCCCCCGGACTAACGAGAGGACTAAGCGGCGGACTAAAGGGAGGACTTAAGTTGCGCCGCCGGTAAAGCAGCTTGCGTTCCGGAGGCTGCGGCTCAGCCTCAAAAATCGCGCGTCAGTTCTCGAAGGCCTTGCGCGGAATACCCTCCGCCTCGCAATACTGCCGTTGGTTCAAGTCACTACGCTTCCACGCCTCATGGTGTGCCCGCCAGAAAGTCTCGCCCTGACGTCTCCACACTCCGTTCTCGCTCGCCATCTCGCTCTCCTCACCTACAAATCGAGAGCGAGAACAGATCGCGTCCGCCAGAGCCTATTCAAGCGTGTAAGAATTCAGCGCTTACCTATTTTCGTT
The DNA here is from genome assembly GCA_964594185.1 of uncultured Afipia sp. GTDB lineage: Bacteria > Pseudomonadota > Alphaproteobacteria > Rhizobiales > Xanthobacteraceae > Afipia. The sequence continues at coordinate 2,563 of CAZQMD010000034.1, forward strand.
TCCGCAATCCCTGATCGGCCCTGAAAATTCGCTGTTCCGGGCCTGTTCGATCCCTGTTCTTTGCGTAGGGAATTCCGCGAGAAAACCCTGCCAAATGGGCGTATCTCACACTTGCTTCGCAGAAAATTGCCCCGAATCCATAGAATACCCTGTTCTTTTCCCTGTTAGCAGGGAATCCCGCCAGAGACTGGTGCGATCAGCACTGCGTCGCCAGCCATCCAGTGCGGATTTCAGAGAATTTCTTTCTTTTATGTAAGAAAGGCCCGCCAATGGCGGGCTTTTGAAGCGCGCTGAATCTCTACAGAGACCGGAATCGAACCGTCACCTTCCCAAATTGGCCGACATTCTCTGACCAACCGTTGAAGAATTCCCGTTTCTTAGAGTCTCCTTCCAGAGACCGAAGAATAAAAGCACTGCGCGGTCGTGTGGCAGTGGTGACAGCTGCAAGCAAAGGTGGCCGAGCTAACGGAAAGAAAAGGCTGGGGGAAGGATGAGTGAATGGGACGGTATCGGTGTGCTCGGTCGACAAGCGGTTATGTTGCGCGGTAGCCCCGCTCATTTCAAGCAAGGTCAATCGCCTGCTGTGCGCGCGCCGGGAAACCGTTACGGACGCGTCTGATAGTGTTTAGTCACGCCATCTTCTACCGACGGTACACCAAGATCGGTTACCACCTTGAGAGGGAATTGTCCCACAGGCCGAGCGCTTTCGATGGCGATACTTCCTCCTTCCTTTGCAACCAAGGACTGCAGGCGTTCAAACTCGCTGCACCAAATAGTTTCCATGTCCCGATCCCGCCCGGCGTCACGGGCTTCCGCAGGACTTCCAATTCCGACCGCTCTGACTTGTATAACGTCAGTTTGCGAGCCGCCCAATAGTTCAACCCCATAGCCCGGATTAGCCGGCTTTCGGAGAACGACGCGACCACCCGCGACCCATGCCGTCATCATTCCCTCGGAGACCTCATAGCCAAGACTCGCAAGTCCTTCCAAAACTGTACGTCTCCGCTCCTCCGCAGCCATGGAGCGTACTTCGGCCTCGATCAGAAAGTCGGCGCGTTTGAGGAGTTCCTGTCCATTGGTGCTGGACTTCGCAATGGCCCGCTCGATCTCGATGCGCAGCGCTGCCGCTTCGGTCGATTTCATCTCCGATAGCTCGGCATGCCGCTCAGAGAGCTCCCGTTCGAGGCACGCGCGCTCGCGTCCGGTCTTGACCGCAAAGCTGAGATCGAGAAGTAGGCTGTCTGCAACGAGAGCTTGCCGCGTGCCCGGCTCGGCCTCGAGAGCCGTGATCCGGGCAGAAAAAGGACTGGGATCGATTCCAAGGCCGGCAAGTTCGCCGAGGAGTTTGTCCACCTTAAAAAGCGCTTGGTCTTCGCTTACATCGGTTTGTTGGGCAGTCCACTCCTCAAGCGTGATACGGCGGTCGCCGGCACCGAGCCGGTCGGCGAGCGTCCGCTGACGCTCGGTGACACGTTCGGAGCGGTCCGTCGGCTGAAGCAGCATCAGCCCCTTGCTGACAGCTTTGTTGAGGCTCTCGACGGACGCCGCGGGGGTCATAAGCTCTCGTCGAAGATCGACCGGAATCTGGATGCGAGAAGCTTCAAACTTTGCGAGCAGTGCTTGGGCGGCGGACTTGGCACGCCTGTGATCGCCCTTGCGCTTGGCCTCAGATTCTGCGGCCTTCTCCGCGCGTCGCTCGGCATCGGCGTTCAAATACGAGATCTCGGCGAGAACCTGCTTTTGAAGGTCAGTGAACTTGTCCGCGTCGAGCATTCGGTGAACTTCGTCACGTCGAGCGATAACCCGGTCGATATCCTTCTGATCGATCGTCCCATTACGTTTGCAGGTCGATGCCCAGAATTCGATGGCTGCGTCCAGGCGCGCCAAGCTGCGGCGGCAAATTGAGATGATTTCCGCACGGGTGACTATCCGGAAGGCTTTCGGACCACTCATTGGTATCTTCCTCCGTTGTGAAGTGCGTTCTCGACGGCTTCCTTGAGACGTTGACGCTCCTCGTCTCCGGCATGGGTCCAAGCGTAAGATGAGACGCGGTGAATGAACGGGACGGCTCCATTCAGAACTTTGGGACGCCAGACCTCGCGCGCTCGCGCTCTCTGGAGCAACAAATGCCGCGGAGCGTCGCACTCTATGCCCAGCACATACAGACCCGTGCGAGGATCGGTAATAGCGAAATCAAGACTGAACGCGCCACCGTCGTGCGCCTTGGCCGGCTTCCATCCGCTGATCTCCAAGAATTTCTCGACGGATTTCGTGAAGCCATCGTCTACGTGGCTTTCATATTCGTGATCCCCACTCTTTTCCGTCACGAGGCGGTCGAGCAAGGTCCTGCCGGACTCCGCCGATCCCTCTGAAACGGTACGGGCGTATTCGAGGTAACCCTGCAGATAGTCACGCGGTGCACGCGGCCCGCTACGTCGGGTCAGGAGGTCAGAAATCTCGGACACCGGCATGGAAGTGACAATTACCACCTTTTCCCTTGCCCTGGTCACAGCCACGTTCAAGCGCCGCTCGCCGCCCGCATGGCCGAGCGCTCCGAAACTCTTGCGGAAAACGCCATGCTCGTTGCGTCCGAAAGTCGTGGAGAACACGATGACGTCGCGTTCGTCGCCCTGAACGTTCTCCACGTTCTTGACGAAGAAGCCCATATCCTCGCCGCCTTCGACGCGCTCACGCTCCCGCATCAAGGCATCGCGAAACGCTTCGTCGTTTTCGGCGCGCTCTTCCAGCGCATCCTCGATTGCGTCCGCCTGCTTGCGATTGAATGTCACGACACCGACCGAGGGCGGAGAAGTGTCCTCCCAGAGGCCGCTGAGATACTCCACCACATCGAAGGCTTCCTTGGGATTGGTCTGGCTCTTGTAGATGCCGTCCGAGCGAAGAACCTCGATCGGCTTGAGCCTCCGTATGGTTTCGTCTGGATGACGAACCGGTACGCTGAGACCGTTCGCGTAGAACGAAGCGTTCGAAAACGAGATTAGCTCGCGGTATTTCGAACGATAATGGACTTGTAGGGTTCGGCTCTGGAGAGCGGAGCGCGCAAGTTGGAGCAGGTCGGGACAATCCTTGATCTCCCGTCGGTTCCACGTCTCGGCGAAGGCTTCGCGTTCCTCTTCGGTCGCTTCCTCTTCCGGCTCCTCGCCATCGAAGATTGCCGCTTCGTCGTTCTCAACCTTGCTCGCGAAGAATGTCGTGGGCGGCATCTGCTTCTCGTCGCCGCTCACGATCACGATCTTGCTCCGGAATAGAGATGGCAACGCATATTCCACCGGCATCTGGGAGGCTTCGTCGAATATGACGGTATCGAACGTGCCGGGACGCGCTTGCAGCACGCGGCTCGCGATGTCGGGGGTCATCAGCCAAACCGGTCGCAGCGCGAAAAGGCCGAGCGGAGCGGCCTTCTCGATGAACTCTCGAAGTCGCAACGCCCTCGGTCCGCGAAGTCGAGTGATCGGTTCCCACTCTCGCGTCGGGCGGACGCGGCTGACATCGATGCCGTGGATCAGAAGCTCCCTGTTGCAATCTCTTATCTGCGCGTCGGCTTCGGCAAGCGACGTCACCTTCGCTCCGACCGCTCCGCTATCGAGGAGGACCTCCGGATTGGCGGCTTCCATCGCGCTCTTCCAGGCCAGCCGCGCCTCCCGTCCAATGGTGGCCCGGATGCAAGAATCAAGGTCGCCGGTACCGATCAACGAGAGTTCAGCTTCCTTCGATCGAAGAGTGCGGAAGATAGCGCGTTCCTTGTCGCCAAGACGGACGGAGCGGAGCCGAAATTCTTGGTAGGGCACCAGCATCGGTAACGCTTGGAGTATTTCGGCGATGGCGGCCTCGTTGGACCGGCCGCCGTTGATCGTCGCGCGTCGCGATTCGATCCAATCCGCGTCAATATATCGGGCAAGATCATCCAGCGCCGCATGGCTTTGCAGGCGGACATCCTGCCTTCTGAGGGCGCGATCCGCCCGCCCGAAGAACCAGTCGATACCTTCGACCTTTCCGGTCATGGCTGCCCGGTCGAGATCAACCCGGTTGGGGCAGTTGTCGATGACGGTCACGAGGTTGTGGATCACTGCAAGTATCGAATGCAGGTTTCTGGAAAACTCGGCGAGCTTGCCGGGCGCAACGTCGTGATCCGGAGCTTTACCGAAAAGCGCGGTGAGATATCCGGCCAACTGCGTTCTCAGCGGCCTGAGCACCAACTCCAGTTCGGCGCCGCGATGGAAGGACGAGATGGCTCGGTCGTCGTTGGCAAAACTCATGGTCGTCAGCAGAGCGCGAAGACGACGTTTTCGAAGCCAACGCATGGGATTGATAATTGCCAATCCCATCGCTGGCTGGAGCACCGCTGCCGCTAGTTCCGAAGCGGATCTTAGCTCGTCGTCGTGAACTCCTACCAGTTTCCGGACCTGCTCCGGCTGATGGGCCGATGGATCAAGCGAGGCGAGGCGTTCCTCAAGCCGGACGAGGTCAGCGAGCATATTCGTGCCCTTGGACCCGCCGCCCTCGGGACTTCTAAACAAAGGAAGCCAGCGTCCGAGATTAGCGCAAAGGCCCTCGCTGATCGAGCGAAGCTTCTCGGCCGTCCGAAGCCATTGTCTTAAGGCGTCAAAATCTGAAATCTTCAAGGAGTCCGCGGTCTCCGCTTCCACGCTCTCGCGTCTAGCCTCCAAGTCCGAGAAGGCACGAAGGGATGTACCGAACTCCTCCGCTGTTCCGCGGTCGGGGTTAAAGACTTTGAGAGAGGACAGTGGATTGCCCTCGAACTTGGCCGGAAGCCAGTATCTCGCAAGCGGTCCACAATTCTCCTCGACCGTTGCGATGTCGGAAGGATGCAAATCCGATAGTAGCGAACGAAGCGCCGGCGCATCGATCGGCCTCGGCTCGTTCTCCTCGATGGCCAGGAGTTCACCGAGCAGCGACCGATAGGTCAATCCCGTCCGATTATCGACTTCGTGCAAGGCGGCTTGTTGACGATCAAGTTCCGCTTCGAGCACGTCGATGCGAGCCGCTAATCGTTCGCGATCGTGTTTCCACGCGGGCGAACCGCTCCCAGGACGACTATGCAGGGCTTCGACCTGGGAACGGATCGAGGCGACGATCGCCTCGCGATCTCGCGTCGCATCCGTGATCATGACGAACCGGCCACCAAGGCGTTCCCTTTCGAGACGCTTCCTGACGACGTCGATTGCCGGTTGCTTCTGGCAAATCACAAGCAGCGATTTGCCTCTGCCGATTGCGTCTGCCACCATGTTGACGATGGTTTGGCTTTTGCCAGTCCCCGGTGGCCCCTCAATGACGAGGCCTGGTGCCTGTCGAGCTTCGATCACCGCCGCCTCCTGCGAGGGATCGCTGTCGGCCGTGAAGTAGCGATCGATCTCCCGTATCGGGGCCGGCGTCGGCGGCGCCGACTTTTGATCCGTGAGACGGAGTGCTGCTTCGAGCGCAGTCGCCGTGGGCGGCATTCCTCTCAAGAGCTGGAGATCCTTCATGACCGCCTGCCCCATAAAAGCGAGATGGAACAGCACGGCTGCCGGCACGACTTGTCGTTCGTGCGAGCCGACCTTCACGTCCTTCCCAGGAAGGGGTGTCAACTCGCTTCCCATAGGCGTGGCGAGCTCGCTGAACGCGTCCATCACGTCCTGAGCCGTAAGACTGCCACGAGTGAGCAGCTCGTCCGCCGCTTCCTGCCATCGTCTTGCTTCGGGAATTCCCACCATGCCTTCGAGGGCTGGGTTGACGACGACGTGTTCGGCTTCCGTCTCGGCGTTCTTTTCGCGCCCGTACCCGATCGTAACATGACCGCGGTTTCCCACTTCGGGCGACACGCTGACTGGCCAGAGCAGGACGGGTGCTATCCTCGGCTTCGTGTTCGGCTTCCCGTCTCGCATGAGGAGGAACGGAAATCCCATGTACAGACCGTCGATCCCGGTATCCCGCTTGTAGAGTAGTGCATGCGAATGGAGGGAGCGCAGTCTGCGTTCCAGGCCCTCGTTCTCGGAAAACGCAGCAGGATCGACGTTCACTGCTCGGCCGGATCTGGCCAAAAGAAGACTGAGGATCTCCGATCCCGGCAGTCGCGGCGTATTCAACTCGGTCAGATCTATTCTCGCGGTTTTGCCGATGAGCATCCGCGTCAGCGGCCCGCGCAGCACGCCGCCAGATATTCTTTTCGCGAAAAAATCCAGAATGGTCGAAACGTAGCCTTGCTTGGGAAGCGGCTTCCACGTGTCTTTCGGAACCGAGAGGAGTGCAAGTGCCCGACCGATCGGCATGCGTCGGTCAAGACGAAATTCGTCGGCCCATTCATCGATCGTCGAAATTCCGCACCTGGCGAAATTCTGTATACGCTCGTCGACAGCCTGGTAGATTTCACGACGAGGCCGCGCGAGACTCGCCGCAGCCTCTTCCCTCGAAAATGCGCTCAAGTCTGCCGATGAAGCCTGCTTGGCCGCTTCCTCGATCACCTCCTCCACCGACCGGAATTGGCTCGGCGATGCGCTGAGAAGAATTATCAGATCCTCTTCGGCCGACTGTCGCCGCTCCACGAGCGAAACGATGCCCGCATGGTCGGTGTCGGGAAGCAGCCTCCGCTTCTCCTCCCACAGAGCCGACAAACGGGCCATCGACGTCGAGAGGAGGTGCACGCGAAGCATGTCTTCCTCGACGTCGATATCGAGTTGTTCCAGGCGCTTCCGGACTGTCTCGGCGCGCAGTTTCAGGCGCCAAAGCAGATCGTCCGCATCGACCTTTCGAAGAAGATCTGGAACGGGCCCTGTGATGAGGCTGAAGCCGTCGTCGGGATGATCGAGCAGCCAGCCCGGGGTAACGATATTCCCCCGGACGATCAAAGGCATGGACGGGTTCAGTGTCTTCAACGAGATCGATAGCTTCAGATCTTCATTCAGTTCCTCGACCCGTGCGAACTGTCGCAGCGCCGCGGGCACTTTGGCATCAAAGCCCGCCTCCGTGGCCCAGGTTGCCACCGCCCCTCGCAGGAGAAGGCCTCTTGCCTCATCCCAATTGGACGCTTCGGCAGCGGCAAGGGCGAACGAGCCGGCCGACCTGTACTGCTTGCCGCCGAGCGTGATGGACGCCCGACCCTCCGCTTCGCCGGCTTTCTGTCCTGCAGGTGCCGATACCGCTTCGCCCGCCAGCCAGGCCTGAACTTCTTTCCATTGCCACCGCTGACGGCGATCACTTGCAAGAAGACCCCGGAGGAGCAGGTCCGTCGAAGGATCCAAATCCTCGGGCAGGGGCACGCCGTTGGTAAGCACATGGATCAGAAAGGCCTGCCCGTTGATGCCTTTGAACCAGGCTCCTGCCGTCATCCGCTCCAGCAGGATCACCCCCAATCCCCACCAGTCCGAGGCCGCCGCTACGCCGCCCGCAATCGCTTCAGGTGCCATGTAGCGGGTCGTCTCTAGCGGAGAGGCGATGTCGAGATCGAACTCCGAAAGACGTGCGGAGCCGAAGCTGCCTATAGCGAGGTCGAGCGGATCCCGGGAGCGGACGAAAATGGTAGAAGGACGGAGATCTCTGTGGCGGAGGCCTGCCTCGCTCAGCGAATGTACGGCTCGGGCAAGTTCGCTGATGAATCCCTCCAGTGCCGTCCGATCGCCGACGTCCAGCGACAGATCCGCGATAGTGCCGCCTGGAAATTCCTCTACGACCTCATAAGCGCGCTCGTACCATCGACCGGTCGCGATTATTTCGAAGACGTGATCGCGCGGAAGTCTTTTCAAGAGATCGTAGATCGCTCCGTCCGGTTCGGACGCGGTCGCATATAGCGTAAGCACTCCGCGACGTCCGCTAGAATCCTGCACCGCCGTATAGCGTTCACGAACCGTACTCGACGACTCGATCCTGTCGAGGAGACGCCAGCCGTCGATGATTGTCTCTGTCGGCGACAGTTCAGTATCTGGCTCGGGTCTGGACTCGGATTGTGGAGCGGGTGGGGCCGATTCGTCGAGAATTTCTCCGCAGGTGCTGCAGATGAGATCGCCCGGCGAATTGGTATGCCCGTTACGACAAGTCGGATTGGATGGCGTCGGCGCGGGAGGGACAGGCGCAGGTTGCGGCCGGTTAGGTGGCGTCACATCGACCGACGACAGATCCCATCCGCAATTGTGACCCTCGACCGTTCCCTCGCAAAAGTACTCAGTGACGGGACGTTCGGTTTGGCAGTTCGGGCAAAGTCTAATCATGCCGGGCGAGCCCGCACGGAAAGAACGCGCTTGTCTTCGGAAGTGTCGAGTGTCGATCCATTGCTTTCGAGTAATTCCTGTAGTCTGCGAAAATCATTGCGCGCGGGTATACCGGCAAACCAGACGTCGCCGTTTTCGTCGAACATGATGTCGACGGACCGGTCCCGCTCGTCGGCCAGGCGCTCGAAGCTGGCGAACCGGGCGCGGCCATTTTCCGTGATGAAGTGAAGTTCCTGATTGTCGCTTCCTCGCAGAGCAAGTGTCTGCTTTTCCTCGAAGTCGAACGGCCCCGTAACGAGGGCATCGATGCTAGCAGGGGACGTGCCAACCATGTCGCGGATGGATGCCCACGGATATCCTGTGAAGACGAGTATGTCCGCCTCGGTTTTCGACCTAAGTCGTGCCGTTAGTTCCAACAATGCGTCGGGCTGATCGAAAGGCTCGCCTCCGGAGATGGTGATGCCGTCGGCCTTCGAGATCCACGGAATGATGGAATTGACGACTTCTTCGACCGTCGTCTTTCCTCGTCCTTCAACCCAAGTGTCCATGGAAATGCAGCCCGGACAACGGATGGAGCAACCCTGAAACCAAATGCCGAGCCTTCGTCCGGGTCCTAAAGTCGTCACCGGAAAATGAATACGCGATACGGAGATCCGAACCGTCATCTCTAGGGCTCGCTTTCGAGCCGAAGCGTCGACGATGCCCCGGTTTGAACTTCCAAAACCCGAAATCGGCTTCCTGCTTCTGCGCCGCTATCGAATAGACCGCGCGAAAGCGGGTTGATGAGATGGGCTTCGACCTGATTGCGTATGCCGCGACCGCCGTTCGAAAGGTCTGCCAGACACAACGCACGCAGCGTCGCGCGGGCCTGCTCCGACAGTGTCACGTCGTAGCCTAGCGATTTGACGTCGTTCAGCAAGTTGTCCACCATCTGATCGAAGATTTCGTTGGCGACATCTCCGCGAATGAAATCGAAGACGATCACGTTCTCGCCGATGCGATTCAGGATTTCTGGACGGTTGAGCACTTGCTTGAAGTGCTTTTCGATCTCGGTGCGGACCTTTCGCTTGACCGCATCGAACGTCTCCTCGGGCGTCACGTTCGCGATCCGCTCGCCCGTGGGGCCGGGAGTGTAGATACCGAGATTGGACGTGAAGACGATGAACGCTTCGGAGAAGTAGACACGGTCCCCTCGTCCCGAGGTGAGAACGCCGTCGTCCAGGATCTGAAGGAATTTATCGAGGATTCGCGGGTGCGCCTTCTCGATCTCGTCGAAAAGGACGACGCTGAATGGCTTTTCCCGGATCGCGTTCGTGAGCTCGCCGCCGACGTCGTATCCGACATAACCGGGTGGGGCTCCGATCAAGCGCTGATCGGAATGCTCGGCGCTGAACTCGGACATGTCGAAGCGGATGTATGCGCTGTCGTCGCCGAAGAGCAGGCTCGTGATGGTCTTCGCGAGTTCCGTCTTGCCGACTCCGGTGGGGCCGGCGAGGAAAGCGACGCCCCTCGGTCGGCCGCCCCTCGGCGATTGCCCGATGCCGGTGACGGCGCGTTTCACAATGTCGAGCATGTGTGTGACGGCGTGCGCCTGCCCCTTCACGCGGCGCCTTACGAACTCATCCGCCGAACTGATCTTGTCGTGGCTTATTTTGCGCCACGGGTCTTCGGTGACGCCGACCTTGAACCGCCGAACCGCATCGGAAATGCGATCGAACGGGACGTTTTCGCTTCGGGCGAGCTGTGCGATCGCGCTGAGGTCGAGAAGTAGGAGTCCTTCGGTCTCGTCGACGAATCCATTCGTCGACTTCTCCAAGTCGGCCGGCGCGGCATTTTGAGCGCCGGGCAGTCCCCGCATCAACGAGCTGATCATGGTCCGTCTGGCCAGGTGATCGGGCCGACCGATGGGTATGTGTCGAATACGTGGATTGCTGATCAGGAACCAGTCGGGAAGATCTCCTTCCTTGTCCACGATCCAGATCACTGTGTTGAAAAATGGCTGACGACGATCGCCGGCCGGGCGCGCGCGCGCAGAATGGGAAAGGATCAATGCGCGCGAAAATAGCTGATGTTCGGCAGGAGAGAGGGCCTCGCTGCGAGTGATCAAGCGCGACGCGAAGTCGATGATGAGGGCTGAGGGCGGGCCGTCGGATGGAACATGCCGTTCAAGGGCCGAAGCCAACAGATCGATACCGCCGGCAGCGGTTCCGTTAGCGGGCGACAGTCCAAGATGCGTCAGAAAGCTATCGTCTGAGGGTTCAAGAGCTCTAAAGCCGTTAAAAAGATCGAAGCTCGCGATCCGGCCATAGCCGGCGTCCTTCAGCGCGTCCGGCAGCGCTCTGGTCAGGGATACGGATGTGATCTGGCCGGGCGCGGCCTCATGGATCTGGAGATCCCTGGTATTGCCCGAAAGGACGAATTGGCTTCGCAAGGGCAGAAACCGGAGCAAATCGCGCAGCCATCTCGCCTTCTCGACCGTACCCGCCCCCACCAGCTCAACCCCCGTCCACACTCTTTGCGCGACTATAGTAGATTACTCGCCTCTTTCGAGCCCGATCGCCTAGAAAAATGGCAAAATCCCGCACACGCTAGACGACCGAGTCGGGTCGCCGGCTAGCGTCGACGTGCTGTTCATCGATGAAGCCGCGCAGATGGCCCTCGCGAACGTGCTGGCTGTCGCACAAGCTGCGCAGAGCGTCGTTCTGCTTGGAGACCCGCGGCAATTGGAGCATGTCCTTGGCCCCCATGTCACCATTCCCGCCGATCGGGGGCTGTTCCTCGCTGAAACGTGGCGGCTTCATCCGCTCATCTGTGCTTTCAATTCGGAACTGTTTTACGAGGGTCGCCTGAAGTCTCGGCCGGGACTTGAGCGGCAGGAAATCAGGATCAAGTCTGGACTTAACGGTTCTGGTCTTCGGTACCTTCCGGTCCAGCACGACGGAAATCAGAGTTCGTCGCCGGAAGAAGCCGATGCGATCCGCGACCTCATTGGGGGCATCTTGGGATCCGGCACGACCTGGATCGACCAAACAGGTAGTGAGTCCCCCATTTCGCTCGACGATGTCCTGATCATCGCGCCGTATAATGCGCAAGTCTTCGAGCTTCAGGAGCGACTTCCCGGCGCCCGCATCGGCACTGTGGACAAATTTCAGGGCCAGGAGGCGCCAATAGTCATCTATTCCATGGCGACCTCTAGTCATTCGGATGCGCCACGCGGAATGGAATTCCTTTACAGTGCCAATGGACTGAACGTCGCTGTTTCGCGGGCGAAGTGCATTTGCATTGTGGTTGCGTCGCCGCGTTTGTTAGAGGCCGAGTGCCGGACTCCTCGTCAAATGCAACTAGCTAATGCTTTTTGTCGGTACGCCGAGATGGCGTCGGTATTGTAAGGGGACTGGTCTACGTAGAGCGTCCATCATCAAATCGAAACCACTTTCGGGCTCGAACGGAAAATTGGCCGACTGATAAGGAAATGGCCGAAATGGAGTCAGCCAGCGGACTGATAAGGAAACTGAAAAAATCTTATCAGTCGCTTATGGCAGCAAGCTGACTTACGCGTTCCACGTTGTTTAATGAGCTAGCTCTCGTTCGGTTCGATGTTCTGCATCTTTGCTAGAAGAATGTCATTGTATGCGGGGCCGTCTTTACCTGCATGAACTCGTCGATGGCAGTTCGGGCATAGAGCAATAACAAATGCGGGATCGTCTGGTCCGCCGTCGCTAACGCGCCGGATATGATGAGGCTCTAAATAGGGGCGCCATTCTTGCGTGCAAATGGCGCGGGCGAATCGCATCCTTCACAGTCTGCGCCAGCACGCATAAGTACGTAGTTTCGAACATCCCGGCTTCGTTGATAAACATTCCGAGTGCCGGCAACTTGAGTTGGCGGAGAGATGCCAGCGGAAGCTTTTGCAAGAGCGCGAAGCTGTTCCAGGGTTCTTGTAGAATCCGGTGCGGAATCTTCCGTAGCTTCGAATATGGCGCCAAGCGGTCGAAGCTCGAATACGATCGCATCGCGTTCGTTGTTCTCGCGATCGGGTGCTCGCTCAATGTGGTGCTTTTCGTAGACCATCTCGCTGACGAAGCGGAGGCCTTCAGTGGTTTTGCGAAAAAGCAGCAGACTCTTTCCTTCGACAGCATGTGTAGAAATCGCTAAATTTCCGCGCTGCAGCGCCATATCGCCGACTTGTCCTTCGCCGAAATACTCAAAGGCACCGTCAGCCCGCATGCGATCGGCATAGCCGTGTTCTAAACCTTCTTCGCCGGTAATGATGAACACGACTGGGTGCTGCGACGGTGTGATGATTCCGCCTTGCTGCTGACCACCAAATTTCGCATGGATATCGGCGCGGCGATTATACACCTTATCTTCTTCGAAACCCCAGCTCATGAACCTCCCCCTTACCATTCACGAGTTGAATGTTACCCAAGCAGCAGAGGTGAGCAATGACCGAGAGGAATATTCCATAGGATCGGATCATATACGCTTAGAAAATCGCTGTGCGGCGGTGATCCGATTGGCGAGAAGGTCGATCTCACGCTGGTATATCTCGTTGCGCAAGAATTTGAGTTCATCGGTGTGGTTGGCTTCCGGAACATCGACATACCAAGCTTTGGGCCGGCCATCGGACCCATCGTTCCAGCGATACTTTCGCTTTTTCAGTATCTCACGGAGATCGAAAGGAGATTGCTCGGCCCATATACGTACCGTGGGCTTGCGAGCGGATTCGAGTAGCAGCGCAAGTGCCGTACTCTCACTCCCATTAGGCTTCATCGACATAATTTCTAGTAGCGCCTTGCAATCGTCGGCTGCTCGATGTGAGTGATGAAAGTAACCGCATCCCGCTAGCAAATAAGCCAATCGGGATCCTTCAAAACCAAGCTTTCGCCATTCTACTTGGGTTGCCGAGCATGCCCAGTTTTTGTGCTCAAAGGTCGGCCAATATCGCTCGCTAAACTGCCGGTCGAAGGCCGCATTATGGGCGATGATAATCGCTGCATCCTCAACAAAGCTATTGACGTCATCGGCTGAAATTTTATGGCCGGCGACGAGTTCGTCAGTAATCCCTGTTAGCTCCACAATCTCGGATGGTATCGGCGCAGAGGGTTCATTAAACGCCTCGAAGACCCCAGAGATATCGGTGATTTCACCGGAGGGGAGATAGGCGAATTTTACCATCCCTAATTCAATGATCTCGTCCTTGCTTGTATCGAGACCAGTGGTCTCAACGTCGAGCGCCACCCCAATCCGAGTGTTCTCGTTCTTATCGGGGGTACTTACCTCGCGTGGTTTTAATCGGCGAAGAACGCGATAGTCCGGGCAGAGTGAGAGCTTCTCCGCCATGGCCTCGAGTTCGGAGTTTGATACAGTCATTGTGGTAGCGATCCGGAAGGAAACACGGCGATTTATGTGGAATGCCCATTATATTGAACTGGACGCCAGAATATTCCAGTGTTTGCCGCAATATTTGCAGGCATGCTGGGCGCCAAGCGCCACACGGGTCCGTTGATGACATCTTCGTCGACAGAGTGGAAGCGAGTTCGCACGCAGGTTGTTCAGCGGGATAACTTCAAATGCGTGGAGTGCGGGACTGTCGCGAAAAGCGCAGATATCGATGTGCATCATTTGCTGCCGCGGTCCGCAGGTGGTACTGACGATCCATCAAACTTGGTCACCCTCTGCGATGGTTGCCATGCGGCTCATCACCCAAAACTCGCAGGCGGGCTTGCTCGCCGCGCAATCGAGCGCTGGGCTGTTCGGTTGGCGCGTTGGCTGGATCGTGACGGAGAGGTGGTCGCAGAGAGTCAGGCCTTTGGTCCTGGGCTTCGCTTGTTCGGCCTCGACCGGTTCAAAGAAGGCCAGCTACCGATCATCCAGGCGGCTTTAGCCGGACAGTCGTTGTTGGTTGTAAGTCCCACGGGCTTCGGCAAGACCTTATGTTTTCAGCTGCCTGCTCTTTTGCAGCAGAGCATTAGTGTTGTCGTCTCGCCGCTAAAGGCCTTGATGGGAGAGCAGGTTTCCTCGCTTCTTCGACGTAAGATTCCGGCAAGCTTCATCAATAGTGATCTCGATTCGGGCGAGAAGCGTCTGCGGTATCAACTTCTGTCACAAGGCAGCTTTAAGCTTCTTTATGCCGCGCCGGAGCGCTTCTTTGTACGAAGTGGAGCCGAGCAACAGGTGCTGCGCGCGATGCGCCCAAGTTTCTTGGTGATTGATGAGGCCCATTGTGTCGATCAATGGGGGCGAGATTTTCGGCCCGAATACGGGCGACTTAAGGAAGTGAGGGAGGCGCTGGGATCTCCTCCAATCCTGGCATTCACCGCAACCGCCGGAACAGAGATGCAGCAGCGCATTCTGCATTCTCTCGGCATTCCTGACGCGCGGGTGTTTGTCCGCGGCGTCGATCGGCCCAATATTGCGCTGCTGCGCTGGCCGGCGCCTGTCAAAGAAAGATCGGCGATCATCGCAGCTCTTAGCCGGCTTGCTCTTCCCGGGAGCGGCAAGTTGATGATTTTCGTGCCAACTCGCAAGATTGGTGAAGCTCTGCAGGCCCATCTCGCTCGTGAAGGGCTGGAGACGCCGTTCTATCATTCGCAGCTCGGCAATGGCTGGGAGCGAGAGCAATTGCTTAAGCGTTTTGTCGGCGACAGCAGACCTGTCGTTGACCGTGTTATTTGCACGAGTGCTTTCGGAATGGGTCTCGACGTACCGAATGTGCGCATGGTTGTTCATTGGCAGCACCCCGGTTCGATTGAGGATTATCTCCAGGAGTTTGGCCGTGCTGGTCGCGATGGAGCGCCGTCTGTCGCCGTCCTGCTACAGGGAGGGGAGGCAAAAGAGGATATCGGCCTGTTGCGTTACATGGCCCAACGAGCAATCAACGGGGCCAAGTTGAGCGATGAAGCGGCCATCCTGGCACTGCGGCACAAGCATGAGCAGATCGCTCTCATGGCCAGTATGGCGCGTGAGAGCGCCTGCTTCCGCAAAGCGTTGGTTGGCTATTTCGAGGGACCCGAGAAGGTGACGCGAAGGAGCATATCGACGCGTATTATGGAATGGGTCTTTGCCGACGCTCGGCGTAATCAGAGCCAAGTGGCTTGCTGTGATGGCTGCCATCAGGCCGAGATCGTCAAGCAAGGGAGATTGAACTTCATTCGCAAAGTGCTGGCTTCATAGCGGGGATAGAGAACTCGCGGCACCTTCCATTTTCTAGGTCAACGAAGTCCGCGTCCGGTGGGCGGCGGAGTTGTTTGTTCCATAACATCGGATGTGCGACTCCGATCAGAATCCCAGCGCACGACACTGCCCAGACCAGGTCAGGGGCCGGGCTTTAGAATTCGCGACATCAAACGCTCCTTGTCCCAAGCCTGCCTGCGCGAATCCGCTCGGGGCGGATTGTCCGGCTTAAAATTTGGGCGTCGGGTTTCTTGCCGCGTCATTGGTTGCTTTGGCCTTCCGGTTCGCCTCCATTATGGGCGCGCTGTATAGGTCCAACATGTAACCTGACATCTGTTTCGATAGCCGAAGCTTGCTTCCGTTATCCAAGCTCCATTCATAGCCTGCGTCTCCGCCACCGCTACTCAGGTCCTTACTGTATTGCTGAGTAATTGAGCGTGCGACGTTTTCGATGGTCTCTGAGGTTTCGAAGAAAAGCCGAAGATTGGAGAGAGGAATCTCGGCAAGCGACCCCGCCAAGGTGAAATTGAGCTGTCCGATCTGGGTGTCGCAATTAAAGCTATAGTCACCCGTTATTGGGTCTGGCTTTTTTCCAATGATGGGATCGTTCACGTTCCGGCAACGCCATTTCGTATTTCTCAGTAATTCCGCCACCGCGTTGGAAGGCATTCCGGTAAAAAGCCCGAGGACGTCAAGCTTCTGTTGATCCGCATTTGCTGCCGGTATCTGTGTTGTGGCGAGAATTGTTAGAGTCAAAATAAGTCGCCGCACGGGCGTTCTCCAAAATTGGTTTGAGATTAAAGATGTGGCGTTGCACCGAAAATCAGCGCAGCTGTGCCTTGAGTTCTTTCGTGATTGATTGAAGTGTGCCGGTTGCAGCGGCGGCGTTGTAGCCCATGCGCCAGCCGTTGAATTTGTGAATGGAGACGCGATCTTCGAACCCGTGGAAGGCGTCTTTGAAGACGGTTGCTTCCAATGGCGTGTTGCGCGCCGTGCCATTTTTCATTGTCAGACAGAGAGTAGGGCTAGTCGCATCATCCTTCTCCGCGAGATACAGGTGGATCGGGCCGTAAAATTCGACCGTTCGCATGTAGAGGCAGGAAGGCTGCAGCAGGAACGCACCGGCAAACCCGTTTTTATGGAGTTCGCCGATCCGCTTGTTCATAATGATCAGGGACGTGGTTGCGCCGTTGCTTCGACCGAGGACAAAGACCTTGCTTGGTATCGCGAGACCATGATCGATGAGGTGGTCCAAGGCGGAGTACGCGTCATCTGCTCTGCGGCGGGCCCAGTTAAGCTGGCTTGGATCTGAGCATATTCCCGGGACATTTCTTGTCGTGAAGCTGTCAAGGATCAAAGCGCCGTAGCCTTGAGCCACAATTTGGCCCGCGTATTCGTGAGCCCAATTCCAAAGCTGTTTGTTCATACCGCTGCAGCCATGGAGCAGAATGACAAATGGGATAGGACCCTTCGCCCCTTTCGGCTTTATGATCTCTGCGCTGAGGTAGCCATCAGCAACTGTCTTGCCTCGTTCTTCTACTGTGCCGTCCATAAAGTTCTTGGACCAACCTGTGACGTATCCACCGCCATCGGTCGTCAGCCATGGTTCTGCGGATTTGGCCGGATCACCGGCATTCCATTTGATCTTGACCATTTCGGCTTGAGCCGGTGAGCAGATCAGCAAAAGCGCAACTAACAATAAGCGCATGGCCTCCCCCTCAGCGGTTGAAAGTGTAAGTGGCGGATCCTTGATCGGACCTAATCGCCAGTCGAACGATCCGGCAGTCGCTGAACATCAGCTGTTTGTCGCCAATCTGAAGCTTAAGCGGGAAGAGCGTGTTTCTAATTGCGCTGACCTCACATTCAGGTCGGTCGTTAATCGTAATGCCGGTGATGGTGATTGCGGATCGCCCGATGTTGGCAACCTCAAACGCTTTATCGTCATCTCGGGTCATTGCGCCCATCCGTCTGACCTCAAGGTCCAGAGAGTCCGCGCAGGAAGCAAGCCGTAACAGCAAGATCACCGCAAAGATGCTGCCGACGGTGATCTGAAACCATCGCCAGGATCGCTTCTTTTTGGGGATGGGCGAGGGCAACTTCGGGGTATTGGTTGCGACATTATCGGTCATTTTTGAAATCCTGATTTGTGAATGAGGGCGCTTGTTTGAGGCCAACAAGGCGATCCACCGCAGTGCAAATCTTCAAATAGGGACTATATTCCCTAGAGACTATATGCCCGACAGTGCTCGATCCTGCAATGCAGAATTGGTGCGCGATAGTTGGCAAGAATGTCCGCCGCATCCGCTTGCAGCGCGGGATGACGCAGGAGCAATTAGCGTTCGAAGCCGAGATCGACTTGACGTATGTCGGTGGAATCGAGCGCGGTAAACGAAATCCGAGCTTGATGGTGATGGCCCGAATTTCGGACGCATTAGCTGTTCCGCTTTCAAAGTTGATTGCGGAGTAAGTAACGTACTCATCCGCGAGCATGAGGTAATGACCAACTCGGTTTCTTAGCTGCAGCTCTTCCCCCTGCCTTAGGCTTGGCTTCGGCTGCTGGCGCAGCTTCGGGCTTTGCAGGTCTTTTCATTTGCGCCTCCCTAGAAAAGCAGAAGGGCCCCGGAAGTGGGACCCTTGGATCTGAGTGTCTTTGAGGTGCCGATCTTTCGTCTTCATCATGAAAGCACCCTTGCTGGTCTGTATGGCTGTAAGTAGTATTATTGTACCTCAATCCAAACTCAGTTCAACTGGTGAAGTCGATCTGGATAGCCATAAGGCACCGATTATACTGGTATTTTTGAGGTGTTGGCCGACCGTTCTGCGCAAGCTCCGCCAGCCGAGCCGCCACAGCTTGGATATCGATTAACCGGTCAAACTCCCAGAACGCGGCACTGTCTGGACCATGCCAGGGGCAGGGTCTTTGGGATCCGGGAGAGCGAAAATACAGGGAATTGTTCACCTGCTAGGATCGCCTCGGTGATGGTCGGTGCTAGAAACGCATGGCGCAGCTCCTGCCGAACTACTTTTGGATGGAGTTTCACCGAAACTGCCAGTGCTTCGACACTATCAAACCTCCCCGATTTCAGGTCGCGCAACCACGCATGGGCACGGACGACCGCCTGCAGAAGTTTTTGATCTGGTGGATTAGTAACGGTTGAAGGCGACGGGGGCGCGGCACTGTTCTTCGCCGTTCCCTGCCATGGGACCTTGATTACTTCCGAACCGTCAGGCTGCAGGCCAATCGCGATTGTCTTGGGATGAACGACGACCTCTGCCACTGTCTCGATGACACGATTTCTGAGCTGATCGTTCGGCGTCTGTATGTCGAGTCCCAAGCGCCCTCGTGTGACTTTGATAACGATATCTTCGATCAGTTGCGCGGAAATGCGAGCGACAGAACCAGCTTGCTCTTTCCTGCCACGTAAGAGAGCGCGTGAAATATAGAATCGGTAGCGAATGCCGTTCTTGACCGTAAAGCTCGGGCCCATCAAGTTGCCGCGGTCATCGCGCAGCTTGCCGGCGAGAAGCGCTCCGCTGGTTGACCGCCTGGTCTGGGTGGTAACACGGTTCTCGGCCAGAAGCGCCTGAACCTGATCGAAGGTTTTCTGATCGAGGATAGGCTTGTGTTCGGCGCTGTACCACTTGCCGTCATGATGCACTTCTCCGAGGTAAACACGATTCTTCAAGATGTGGGCGAGGGGGCCATAGGTAAACGGGATGCCGCCGCGATACTTCGGCACCTTGGTATCCCGCCGTTTAGTCACAATGCCCCGGCGATCGAGATCTTGCACCAGCAAACTAAAGGATTTCAATTCTAGGTATTGCTTGAAGATCGTGCGGATGGTTTCGGCTTCCTTGGGATTGATGACGAGTTTCTTGTCCTTGGCCATATAGCCGAGTGGAACGGTGCCGCCGGTCCATTTTCCCTTCCGGCGGGAAGCGGCTACCTTGTCGCGAACGCGCTCGGACGCCAATTCCCGCTCAAACTGCGCGAACGATAGCAGCACATTCAACGTGAGCCGTCCCATAGATGAGGTGGTGTTGAACTGCTGGGTCACAGCAACGAACGAAATGGATCTGCGATCGAAGGTCTCAACCAGCTTGGCAAAGTCAGCGAGCGATCTGGTCAAGCGATCGATTTTGTAAACGACGATGACGTCGACCAGACCGGCTTCGACATGAGCAAGAAGCTGCTTGAGAGCGGGACGATCGAGATTGCCGCCGGAGAAAGCCGGATCGTCGTAGGGTTGAATGAGGACGCGCCAGCCTTGCGAGGCCTGACTCTTGATGTAGGCTTCGCACGCCTCGCGTTGGGCATCGAGCGAGTTGAACTCAAGTTCAAGTCCATGTTCGGTGGATTTCCGAGTATAGATGGCGCACCGAACCGGTTTGACGCTATTTGCTGCCACGAAGGGCTCCCTTTGAGATCGTTTTTGTCCCGATCTCTTTCGCTCTCGTTCTTAATCCGAAGAATTTTGGGCCGTTCCACCGCGTTCCGGTAATCTTGTTAGCGATCTCCGAAAGACTGGGGAAAACCTCGCCTTGATAGGCGAAGCCCTTGGCTAAGACCGTCACCTTATGGAGCTGGTCGTTCCAAGTTCGTACGAGCTCCGAACCGGCTTTGATCCGCTGCGGCGTCTTAATGCAGCCGGCCTTTCCGGTAGCCATCGATCGCACCATTTGACTTAGTAGCTTCTTCGTCTCTCGCGAGAGATCGCCATGGGCCTTAACTTGAATCTGCTGGGCAATGCTTCGCCGCAGTAGATCCGGCCCGAACGCCGAAGGCGGTTCGGACCGAAACAACTCGCGGTACGAGATCCGCAATCTGGCAATGGGCAGGGAGCTGAGCTGATTGAGCTTGCTCTCTACATCCAGGTCGACGGATCGTCTTTTTCCGGTACGATGGGCATTGATCACTTGGATACTGCAGCCTTACGAATCCAATAGCGGCGTTCCCCATCAGTGCTGTCGGAGATGAGGTTCAGCTTCAGTCTCTTGCGGACGACACCTGTCAGGAAGCCTCGCACCGAATGCTGTTGCCAACTGGTAGCTTTCATAATGTCGGCGACAGTCGTGCCACCGGGTGCCCTGAGCATTCCAAGCACCTTGTTCTGCTTTGAAGGGCCGAGCGTGAGCTTCGAAGTTCCTCGTCCTTTTGAAAGAGGCGAGGTGCTGGATTTTCCGGTGGGGGCGGCAATAATCTTGGAGGCTTTAGCGGCAGTGGTGCGTGCTGCAGTCGAGCTTTTTGCGAGTGATGTTGCCGTACTGCGTTCACTGCCGGTCGTCTGAACCTTCTTGGATGCTCTCTTGACGACAGGCTTGCTCTTTCTTGCTGAAGCCTTCGTTCTCCTAATTTGTTTGGTCACAGTTTCATTGGCCATCTGGTCATCCGTGCGTGAGCGACAACATCTGATGTTGCCACTGCCGCAATACCCGTAATCGCGGACGGGCAGTCCTTGCTGAAGAAGCGTTAGTCGTTAATCTGATTGAGTAGCGAAGTCGCGTCCTGCAAACGATGCATTTCACAAAACGCTTGCTTGATACTCATCAAGACTTTCACCCCAACAAAAGGTTTTTGCACTTTGGCCATCCGTGTGGCTGGCCGGAGCGAAATGCCTACCAGGTGAGGATAAGGCCTTCTTGTTCTGTAATCGTGCTATCCATCATTCCGCCTCCGATCTATGGCGACAGTGACGCTCCGAACGACAGAGAAGTCGAGAAAAAAGCGCGGTAATCTTATGGCTCATATCCCCGGGATAAGATCATAAGATGCTCTTGCCTAAGAAGCTTGCTCTCCATTCAGCTTTTAGCTAGTGGAGGCGGCCTACCAACGGCAAAAATCGCGAAACGGCTTTAATCGGATCGGCTTTCATGCGCATAAACCGCGGTGTATTCTACGTGGTCATGCGCCCCTCTCCGTCGGCGGGGAGGCTACGGCGCGGTTGCCGCGACCGAAGCAATTCAAACAACAGCGTCCGACTTAAAGAGATGTATCGGGCAGGCCGATAGATCATGACCAGATGATAGGCGACCTGCCGAACCTTAGCAGATCGCCCGTCTATGTAGTCGGCGCTCTGGACACCAATGCGTTTCATCCGGCTTGATCCGGATGAACAAGGGTTAGATGCGCTTGATCCGAGGACCCTCGGGTAGTCCCGAAACAATCGTTAAAGTTGAAGCTTGCGGACCCAAAATTGCCGCATGGCGAGCTGCGTTCCATAAGCTGTCCGGTCTCAGGTGCGGGCGGCTCGCAAGACCGGCGGCCAAAAACATGCGCGATTCTGAGCGGGGTACCTGAAGTCGCGGTTTGTTTGCCATGAAGTCGAGAAACTGAGTCAACGCATCAAGATGATCGCTGAATCTCGCGTCCGGATACTGAACGACTTCCTCAGCGACTTCCTCGATACCGTCCACTTTTTCATTCAAGTTGACGCGTCCGCGACGAATCGTGTCGGCGTGAGCCGCCAAGCGTTCGCGTTTCGATCGACGTCCGGGGGAAACCGCTTTGACATTCGTGGAGTACCGCTCTCTCGCTCGCTCAATTAACGGAGACCCGCGCGCAGTATCTTCGATCAGAACGGGGCAGGGGCCATATCGATCTGCAAGCTTTAGCAATTTTCGCGTCAAAGTTCTAAAGCTGCATTGCTCAGCAAAAAGGGCGACGAGATAGTGCGTAGTGCCGTCGGTTTCGTAAACATGGATGACATTGCGACTCGAGTTCGGCCCATCCTTTTGAGACGTATCGACGCTGATAACACGAGCCAGCTCTTTGGGCCGCGTGCGGAAGAATTTGAAATCATTAAACGCAACACCCGCGGACACATTTGAGCCGCGCGCCTGTTGATAGTGCATCCAGAAAGACGGGCCTCGTCCGCTCTTCTTCAGACGATCAATTTCCTCGGGTGGATAATTTTCTGCTTGAAGCGGCGTGCCCTTCTCTCGCCTCCAGTCATCGTAACCGATGTCATACGTTTCGGTTTTCGTCGCAACCAGCGGCAGGCACACGTGCTCAAATCCTCCCTTCTCCAGAATGTAAGCGGAGAGATCGAATTCACTTACCCGATGGCAGATGACCACAACGATGCCTTTTGCTGGGCTATTTCGTCGCGTAAGTAGTCGCTCGAATTGGTCTTTGACATTCTCCAACTTCCGCTCGTCGTTCCAGTCTCGGGCGTTGTGCGGATCGTCGTAGATAATGACCTCGCCACCGCGACCGGTAATGGCTCCGTTAGCTGAAACGGCGCGTACCCTGCCATTTGCCGTTGTCGCAAAATCATTCTTCTTAGCATGGTCCTCTGAGATTCTTGTTTCGAAGACCTGCCGGTACCATGCGGACTGCATGATGTCGCGGATCTGGCGGCTAATATCGGCTGCCAGATCCTCGTCGTAAGCCGCGATCAAGATACGTAACGACGGATCCTTTCCCAAAAGAAACGCTGGATAACATATCGACCCGATGAACGTCTTCAAATGGCGGCCAGGCAAATTGACGAGCATCTGCTTGAAATCGCCGTCGATGAGTTGCTGAAATCGATGACATACATGCGCCAGATACATCTGGTCGCCGAGAGACTTTCCTTCGATTTCTGAGAACGCTTTCTGTACGAATGCGTAGAAATCATTGCGAATGGAATTCGCGATAAGTTTGTTGATCTTCATTTGGTGTGTCCTTTTGTCCGATTTGCTGGTCGCTCAGAGGTGTTGTCGAAATCATTTTGTGTTCGACCGCGACGTTGTCGCTCGCGGCTGAGATAGTTTTCGAGAATGTCGAGATCTTCGACGTCGACGGTCTCGTCGTTGCCGCTCTCACTTCCGGCTCCGAAATTCCGAGTGCAGGCGACCAGCGCGTTGATGGCGCGGATGTCACCCTTGATGGCGAGCGCCATCAAGGCTTTGACAAAGGCGCGTTGTTTCGTGATTTTCCGTTCGCGACCGTTTTCACGAATGGTAATCATCTCTCGAAGTTCGTCGGTGAGATCGGTTTTGAAATTCGCAACGTGCTTCTTACGGCCCTTCGGATTTCCGCTTTGGCCGGGCTTGAACTGGCCGCTTTTAGGCGGGCGTCGGTAGCCGACTGACTCGTCATTCTGCGACATCGCGAACCTCCGAAGAATATTCGAGCTGTCGTTGCGCAAGGTCGTCGAAGCGTTGTCCGGTGACGGAATGGAAAGCGTCTCGTCCCGTTGTTTTTTGCCAACGCCTGATTGCCACATCGACGTACAGGGGATCGAGTTCGGCGGCAAAGCAAGTGCGGGCGGTTTCCTCCGCCGCGATCAACGTTGATCCGGATCCAGAAAATGTGTCCAACACGATGTCGCCGCGTTTCGTGACATCTCGAAGCGCATCAGCAATTAAAGGGACAGGTTTGACGGTCGGATGTAGCGACAGGAGATCGTCACGTTCGCCACTGAACGATGTCATGCCGGCGTATGTCCAGAGGTTGCTTCGGTTACGTCCGAACCGTCCCAGCTCAACGTTATTGCGGTGAGGCGCCGAGCCAGCTTTGAACGCTGCGATTAGTTCGTGCTGGTTACGATACAGGCCGCCCATGCCGGCGTTTGTTTTCGCCCAAACGCATATGTTTAGTAACGGTAAACCAAGCTGCTTACCGGCGGCCGTAAGTTCGAGAATATGTCGCCAGTCGATGCAGGCAAAAATCAGTGCGGACGGATCGCAGGAAGTTCGCAAGACTTGCAGGCTGTCGCGGAGAAGGGCGAAGAAGTCCGCTTCGGACATTTCACCTGAAGCCTCGACGAATTCGCGATGCTGGTGCCGTCCTTTGCCGGATACAAATCCAGCGATTGCGACATTATAAGGAGGATCGATGAAGCTGGCCTGCGCAAGCTGGCCGTTCCGTACTTCATTGAGGAAATTGAAATCGCGCGCGTCGCCGCAACCGATTCGGTGTTTTCCTAGTTGAAAGATGTCGCCGCGTTTACTGATCGCTCGATCCTGCGGTTGGGGAATATGGGCCAGATCCTCGACCGAGTTCGCCGATGGCATGTCCAATCGAAGTGCGAAATCAATCTCCGGCGCATCAAAGCCGGTGAAATCGGGATCAAACCCAAGTTCGAGAAGCTCAGTGAGTTCGGCGCGAAGACGGTCCTGGTCCCACTTCGAGTCTGAAGGCAATCGATTGATTGCGAGACGCAGCGCTTTGATCTCTGCCGGTGACTGGTCGACGACGATGAGGACATCGGCTTCAGTGAAACCTGCATCCTTCAAGCCGTCACGCAAAGCATGCCCATCAATGATGGTTAAGTCCGGTGTGACTAAGATTGGCCAGACTTGGCCGTATCTCTTCACCAGCTTGGTAATTTTCTGTTTTTGTTTGCGCGGGTGGGTGTGGGGACTACGCTCATAGTCCTTCAGCCGATCGATCTTGATTCGCTCGATAGTCTTCGAGTTCCGTAACGTGTTCATATTCACTCCAACGTTGCGATTGGAGGCGTACGAACAATTCGTCGTCCGGGAATTGGTCCGCGATCATCATAAAGATGACTGCTGGTCAGCCCTCGCCAGTTAACGACCTTGCCGAACGCCTCACGGGTTCAGTTCAAGTGTTGGCCAGCCGCTCGTGATCACTGATCTGCTCAGTGTTCCAATGGTCTACCAACAATGTCATCTAGGCGCGGGGCGAACCGTCTCTGGCAGGCTTGCCCCGAGTAGGGCCAGAGCGTCCATCTGTGGTAATATCAAACTAATCAAACGGGCGTATTCCGTCAACATCTGACGTCAGTGTGAAGACCTCCGAATAGTCAATCTGACATTGCACGCCCGACGAATGGCAATTGGGTGTGCTGATAACTCAATACCGTCTGTAAGGTTCGTGCTTAACCGTCATTTCAGCCGCTGTTTACGAACCGTAATCCTGACAAATGATCTAACTCATGCCGAGGCTTATTTCCGCATAGGCGTTTATACTCCGGATTCGCGTAATGAGCGATTATGGAATGTTCATCCGATTCTGGCTTGCAACTGCGAAGACGCAATGCGAACCGGAGCTGGTGATCCATACGAGGAGTCTCACGGCAGATTAGAAGCGGTAAGTCGCCGCGAGATAGGTGAAATCGACGTCGCGCGCGCCAACTGCGCGCAGCGCACCCGCGGTCCAGGTATGAACGTAGCCTGTCTCGACCAGAACATGTCTGTCGACTTGCCATGCGAGATCAAGCGTCGCTTGCTGAGCCATGAAGCGGTCGGGATTGCCGGCCGTACCGGCGACCGGAATGCCCGCGCCGATGTAAGCTGCGTCCTGGCTCGTCGCCCGCCAGCCGCGTGTCAAACCTGACGATGACCAATAACAGTCTGTGGACGATGACGGGCGACTC
>CAZQMD010000035.1:0-27637 GCA_964594185.1 uncultured Afipia sp.
TCGGATTGCCGCTGACCGTCCTGTCTCCCGTCATCGGCATCGCCGCAGGCGCCACGATCTTATCGATGGGCGCGTCGAAGACCCGTGCCCATGACCAAACCGTCATCGCGGTCAGATTCCTGCCGCCGGTGGTGTTGAGATCGTCCGTCATCAATGTGGCGAGATCGGTCGCAGGTGCGGCCGCCGCCACGCCCACGAGACTCAGTTCGGGCGCGTAGCTCCTTGAGATCAGGCCTGTGAACAAGGACGCCTGACCGCCCTGGGAATGTCCCCAGACCGCGTAGCGATTGCCGTTTCCGATGCCGGGAAACGATCGTGCGGCGCGCACGGAATCGATGACGGCGCGAGCTTCACTGTCGCCGACGAGATAGGGATGCGGGCCGGGCGTGCCGAGGCCTGGATAATCTGTTGCGGCAATGGCGAAGCCGCGATCGAGCAACTGCCTGCTGCCGGCGATCTGCTGAAAGATAAATAGCGCCATCGACGGCGCGCATCGCGGCACGATACCCGTGGTTGGGTGCGCCCACGCGACGATCGGCCGGCCGCCTTCCGGGACCGGGCCGTTCGGAACAATCACAACACCTGACACAGCAATCGGCTGTCCGTCGGGGCTGGTCGACCGATAGAGAACCCGATACGCGACGGCGCCATCGGGTGCACCGAACATCGGCTCCTGCCGGATGAGCGTGCCCGGCGGTCCCGCGATTTCCTTCTGGGACGCCTGGTAGAAGGCGGTCTGCGCCTTGGCGTGCTGGCAGGCGAAGGCGAGAAGCTGGCATGCCGCCAGCACACCAAGGACGATACGGAAGATCGTCTGCTTTACGCCAACAGTCATTCTTTCTCTCCTGATGTCGCGAGCGGCAACTACATGCCGTAGAGAATTCTCAGATCGCCGGTGGCGCGCAGATCGATGCGGAGGCCGTCCGTCAGCAGCGAGACCTTTGAAAGACCCGCGGATGTCAGGCTCCCTTCGCTGCGAAATCCTCCCGTGAGAGGACGCGTCAGGCGCGCATTGGCGGATGCCAGAATGGCTTGCCACTCGGTCTGAAACGCAAGCCGCACCTGTTGCTGCAGATTTTGAAGGAGTGTCGGATCGGCAAGGAGCGCGGCAAGAGGCGAACCGTCCGCTACAGACGAGTCCGGGACGATGTTGAAATCGCTGAACTGCACGGTCTGCGCATCTGCATCAACCTGCGGCGTCGCTGTGACGTAAATCCATGCGCCATCGGTTGAATCACCGGACTTGAGATGCAGACCGGCAACAATCTTTCCCGATGATGGGTAAACGGTGATGTCCTGCACGCTCGGCCCGCCGCTTTGCTCGCGTGCGGCCATCACGTCCTGAATTTTCTGACGTATCTGATCATAGCCGATGGTGAGAGGAATGATGACGGAGAAATGTCCGGGATTGGTGACTTCGCTACCGAGCGCGGGTAACGGCGTAGGCACGGACGCAGATGGCTCGACGCCAAGGGACGTTTCGGTCGCTCCTGAAATTTCGATCGAGCCTTCGAGGATATCGCCGCGCGTATGTGTTCCGGAAAAGGCGATGGACTGAGGCGTCGTCTTCAGCCAGATGGCCGGTGTGTCGACGATCTTCACTGTCGCAAACGCCTGTTGCCAGGCCGATTCTGCCTTGCTCCTGATATTCATCGCCGCGACGCTGGCCGCAGCATCGCCTCGAATTCGCGCGATCTGCTGCCGGATTTTCGGCTCGACGTAGCGGGTCAGGTTGATGCGAAAGCCAAGGATTTGCAGGGTCGGCGGCTCCTGCCAGCGAAAACCTTCGCTCATGTCGAGCGCGACCGACCAGTCCGGCCTCAGACGCGGACGGGACGTTGCGTAAACCATCAACTGGCCTTCGCCGGTGCCATGAAGCAGTCGTGCAAACCGTCCAATGCCCTGGCCGGACACGGTTCCGAACAGTGGCATCGCCGCATGCAGCCGTCCGTCTTCTGCGCGAAGCGAGATCGGTCCGGTCCGATCGACATAGCCGGAATAGGCGCAATCGATGTTGACCATGCGGCCCAGAATGCGGCGCTGCCAGCAACTTCTCCCGTTATCGTCGATGGTGGCCAAACGTTTCGGAACCTTGCGTTCCAGCGCCCGGTCCAGAGCTGACAGTGAGAATTGAACACTCGCGGAGATCGTCGATGTGGCCGTGGTCTGAGGAGGCGCGTCGGCAGCCAGCGGCGGTTTTTCGGCGGCGAATGCGGATGTCGAGACCAAAGCGGCGGCGAGGGCGAAGCCAATCACCGGGGCGTGCCGGACTTTGCGATCGATATCCATGGATGCCTCCCTGAAATCGTTCAGATCACTTCGTAGGCGAATAGCGTCGCGACAAGCGTAATGGCCACCAGAGCTGTCACGAAAATCACGTCGGCGATCTGTTCAAGCCGGTAGCTCAATCGCTTTTTGTCTGAGTGGCGGATCGAAAGATAGGATGCAAGCGATGACGCAAGGAACGAAATCGCCGCGAGCGCCGCATACTCATCCACATGGCTGTGGCCCCAACGGGCCTCCGCGACTTTCACAAGACCGACCAGCGTCACGCAAACGCCGATCATCGTCCCGGAGACGGGCAGGATGTGGCTCGCAAGTCCGGCGCTCTGTGAGAAAATCTTGGTTCGGTCTGACATTTTCGATTCTTTCGAACGGTCCGTGCGGGCTGACAATGCTATTGCGCCCTCGTGCACCGAATTCGCGCTGCATCTTTCATCATAAAAGGCGCGGCGCGAATTCAGATGTCAGGTCATGCTCACTTCCATCCGCCATCCGGCAGACGGCCATGATAAGGCGTATTGCGGCAGTGGCCCCACGGACCGCGCCAGTATCCTTCCGGGCAACCGAAGACCGGATGTGGTTCCGGCTGGTAGTAACCGCCCGGAAGCGGACCGTAGTAAGGCGTATTGCGGCAATGTCCCCACGGACCGCGCCACGCGTTGGGGCCGCAGCCGCCCGAAACCTGGATGGTCAACGACTCCTGTCCGGTAGCGTTCGGCACCGCAATTGGTGCTGCGCGCGCCGAGACGCAGATCGACAGGATAAGTGCTGAAGCAAAACCAAAGACAATTGCCATTCTCGTAAACATGGGGAGCCCTTTTTGTTTGGCATTACGCCAAACCACGGCGATGTCGCGGCTGTCGCCGCATCGCGGTCTGGCCTTTTCTTTTTGACGTCTTAGAAATCTTAAACGGCGTCACGCCATTTCATCGCAATCGATGACGTGTGCTGTTGGCCGCCTTATTGCCGCCAACGGCATGGACTCGACGGAGTTTGTCTCGCCTCGCCGAACATGGCGGCATAAGCATCGAGACCCGATTCAAAAACAAATACGGTGTCGATATGCGGGTATCGGCGAAAGATATGGCCCGTCGCCTCAGCCTGGCCGGGCAATTTTCGACGAGTTGAATCAACGGGCTGAATGGCCGACCGCCAAATGGTCATCTGCAATATGACCTCGATCCGTTGGTGCAACAATTGACAGAAGCGGCCATTGAATGATCCTCTCGTCGCGTTCGGACGCAAGGAGCCGATATGCTATTTCAGAATCGATATTTCTTTTCTTTTCGCGCGATATGCCTTCTTGCCAGTGCTGCAATTGGCATAGGTATGTCCGGTCCGGTGCGGGCGCAAACGCCCGCATCCACGATCTGGACGGTGCCTGAGGTCGGCGCATTGCCTGACGATGCTTTCGGGGCTCAGGTGCGGCGTGGACGCGATCTCATTACTGCGACATATGCCCATATCGGTCCGGAAGTCCCGGATTCCGCGAAGCGGTTTGCAGGCAACAATCTCGCGTGCAGCAATTGCCATCTCGAAGCCGGTACAAAGAAGTTCGGATTGCCGATCTTCGGTTTGTTCGGGTTGTTTCCCCAATACAGCGCCCGGCTCGGTGCTGAAATCACCATCGAGGATCGGGTCAATTCCTGCATGGTGCGCAGCATGAATGGTCGTGAGCTGCCGACTGACAGCGCGGAAATGCAGGCATTCGTTGCCTACATCAAGTTCCTGTCGTCGGGCGTTGCGCCAGGCCAGGTTCTGCCCGGCCTTGGCGCAGGCGCAATGCCGGAGCTCAAGCGGGCGGCCGATCCGGTCCGTGGCAAGGCGATCTACGCCAATTCCTGTCAGGCCTGTCACAACACGGACGGCTCCGGAATTCGGCGCAGCCTGCCAACGACCGATCTCGGATACATGATGCCGCCACTGTGGGGGGCAGATAGTTTCAACGATGGCGCAGGCATGGCGCGATTGATCACCGCTGCTAATTTTCTGCATTTCAACATGCCGCATGGAGCGGATTATCTGAATCCGCAGCTTTCGGTCGAACAGGCGTGGGACGTCGCAGCCTTTATCATTTCGCAGCCGCGTCCCAAGAAAGCGGGGCTGGACAAGGATTTTCCTGACCTGTCGCGGAAACCCGTCGATACGCCTTACGGTCCCTATGCCGATGGATTCAGCGAGCGGCAGCACAAGTATGGACCGTTCGCGCCCATCCGGGCCGCCATCGCGAAGGCAAAGAAAGGGCAGTGAGTATTTCCGCTGGACGGTGACGCTCGTCGGCCGCGCAGATACGGCTATATTGACACGGTATTTGAGCTTCGGTGGTGGACGCGCTGTATCCGCGTCATCTGATCAATTTTATTTTAAAAAGCAGGAGATTGCGCATGAGGGTTCACATGAGATCCACATCCGGCATTGGGTTTGTATTTGTCTGCCTCATGCTTTTGTCGTCAGTCGCATGGGCGCAGGGGACAGCACAGGACCGATCGGCCTGTATGGGGGATGCATTCAAGTTCTGCAGCGCGGATATTCCAAACGTCTCGAAAATCGAGGCGTGCCTGGAGCAAAATCGAAGTAATCTCACACCGGCCTGTGCGGCAGAATTTCAGCCAGCCAAAAAGACCACTCTTCGGCCCGAGCACTTCCAGAAAAATTAGACCCCGGAAGGGCCGATCCACTCGGACCCCGGCCTGTCGGTCTTTGTAATCAGGTTTCTAACGAACTCAATCAGCGTCGTCTGCACGGCCTCTCCCGCGTGTGAGAGCGGAAAGTCGCTGGAGGAAATGACAGAGCATGTCAGATAGATCGGCGGCTCGATCAGCACCGGCTCGGCAAAGCCGGTCTGGTTCATGACGCCCATATTGAGAATGCTGTAGGCGACACCGGCGCGGACTGCGGAAAGCTCGCTCGATAGCGAATCCGTATCGGCGATGATATTTGGCGTCAGCCCTGCCTCGGCGAATACACGCTCCACGAGCGCGCGTCGTCCATTGGGTACGCTCGGCAGCACCAGCGGAAGCGATCTGATTTGCTCCAGCGAGACAGGACCGGAAACTTCGCGAGACGACTCGCCGCCGACAAGAAACAGCCGTTGCCGGAAAAGCGGTACGCGCGAGAACAGCGGGACCAATTCGGTTTCGAAGACGATAGCCATATCGAGGCTTCGGGCGACGATCCGGGCTTCAAGCGCCTCGCTGTCGCCATCGGCGAACTTCAAGGCAAGCTTCGGGTATTTTGTCTTACAGATATCGAGCAGTGGTCCCGACATCGCGACAGAAACCGACATCGCGAATCCGACGCTGACCTTGCCCTCGACGTCATCGCTGCCCGAGCTCAGCAATCCGGGCAGCTGTTCAAGCTCCTGCAAAATTGAAGAAGCTTCGCGGTAAAGCACCTCGCCTGCCTCAGTGGGACGTACGCCGCGCGGGGTGCGTTGAAGGAGCGCGACGCCCATGCGGGCTTCGAGATCTGCAATCTGCTGGCTCAAGGCCGGTTGGGCGACATGAATTGTCGCCGCGGCCCGTGAGAAGCTCCCAGCTTCGACAATTTTCACAAAATAGCGCAGGTGTCGGAATTGCATAACGGCCATTTTCTAAAAATATCGCAGGTGTTTTGCGCGGCGACGGGATCGAGATAGCTAGCGTACTTCAATTTTGCGGCTCCGTCATATGACCAGCGCGCCCATCGGAAGGTAGTCGAGGGCGCCTTTCTGGGCATTTTTTGCGCAATTGGCGTCGGCCATATCCGCCACCGATAGCCGTATATCGAAGCGGTATTTGAATGGTGCCGGCCTGCCCGGTAACTGTCCGGCCAAGTTTGCAGGCTGCTTCGCCGTTCGTGGCGCACCAGCCGTGGCAACGGCGTACGTTGCCCCATTTATCGATGCCGAACACAGGATTGGCAAATGACGCGGTTGGTCATCGATCTCCTTCGCCCCTATCGAGGACGACTGGCCATTGTGTTCATCGCGATGCTGGTGGAAATCGCCGCAAGTCTCGCGGCGCCATGGACTCTCAAGCTGGTACTGGACGATGCGCTCGGCCAGCACCATCTGCCCGAATGGCTTGGATGGGCTCACGACTATGGAATCGGGCGTCACGCGATGGGCGTCGCGCTGTTCGCGGGAATTGCGACGCTTGTGATTGCCATCGTGGGTGCGGTCGCGACCTACGTGGATAACTATTACACGACAAATATTGGGCAATGGGTGGCGAACGACCTTCGGATGCGGATCTATGAACATCTGCATCGGCTTTCGCTGCGATACTACGACAATGCGAAAATCGGCTCGCTGATCTCCACGATCATGACCGACGTCGACACGCTGCAAAACTTCGCGTCATCATCAACGCTCGATATTCTTGTGGACCTCATCACTATCGTCTTCATGGTCGGCCTGATGCTCTGGCTCGACTGGGACTTCACGCTGATTGCCCTCGGGATTACGCCGTTCCTGCTGGTGTTCGTGATTCGCCTGAAGAAGGCCGTCAAGGAAGTGACTCGCGTCGTTCGCGTCCGGCAAAGCGAGATGCTCGCAGTTGTTCAGCAGGGACTTGGTTCGGTCCGGGCGGTCAAGGCATTCGGCCGCCAGGATCTCGAGCTTGAGCGTCTGGGAGCGGCGAGCCAAGCGGCCGTCGGCGCAGCACTACGAGCGCGTGAGGTCAAGTCGATCTTGTCACCTCTCGTTAGCGTTGTGGTGGCCGCCTGCACTGCGATCGTGCTATGGAAAGGCACGTCCTTGATTGTCGCGGGCACCATGACCGCCGGTGCGCTGACGGTCTACCTCGCCTATCTCGCCAAGTTCTTCAAGCCGGTGAAAGATCTTGCGAGCATGACGAGCGCGATCGCGCAAACCACAGTCGCGCTGGAACGCATTCAGGGGATTCTGTCGGCCGACGATATTATCCGGGTTTCCGAGGATGCCAGCGATCCGGGCAGGGTGTTGGGTGGCATCAGGTTAGAGCACGTTGCATTCAGCTACGAAAAGGATGCGCCGGTGTTGCGGGATGTCTCTTTCGAAATCCGTCCAGGTCAGGTTGTTGGCATCGTAGGGCCGACGGGGTCCGGCAAGTCGACGGTTTTGAGCCTGATTCCGCGATTTTATGAAGTCACGGGCGGGCGAATCCTGATCGATGGTCAAGACATCCGTACGCTGAAGCTGTCGTCGTTGCGCGATCAGATCGGCTTTGTGCTTCAGGAGACCGTCCTGTTCCACGGCACCATTCGTGAAAATATCGCCTATGGCCGACCTGGCGCTTCCCACGAAGAGGTCGTCGCAGCGGCGAAAGTCGCAAACGCTGATGAATTCATCAGGCGGATGCCCCACGGCTACGATTCCCTCGTGGGCGAACGCGGCGATACCCTCTCCGGCGGTCAGCGGCAGCGGATCGGGATCGCGCGCGCCGTTATTCGCAATTCTCCGATCATGGTCCTCGATGAGCCGACGGCTGCGCTCGATACCGAATCCGAGCATCTTGTCATTGAAGGCCTGCGGCGCCTGATGGCAGGCCGCACCGTGATTATGATCGCGCACCGGCTTAGCACTATCAGAAACGCGGACAAGATCATCGTTTTGAAAGATGGCCTTGTTGCTGAGCAGGGGTCGAATGACGAGCTTCTCGCCCTCGGCGGGGTCTACGCAGAACTCAATCGTATTCAGAACGAGCCCGCCAATCACCGCACCTTGGCTAACGCCATCTAAGGGAAGCGCGATCAATGTCACACTCTTTGATTGTTTTACCGGAAGATACAGCACACGCGATTGTGGCGCCGATCAACGCCGCGAAGAAATCGCTAAATATCCGGATGTTCCTTTTTACCGATCCAACGCTGCTTGACGCTGTGATGGCCGCAAGACACCGCGGTGTCCATGTGCGCATCATGCTTAATCCGGCAAGGCGTGATGGCAAGAACGACAATGAAGAAGCCCGCAAGGTGCTGACCGCAGCGGGAATCGATGTGCGCGACAGCAGCCCGAGTTTCGCATTAACCCACCAGAAATCGATGGTGATTGACGACGAGATCGGATTCGTCGAGTCGCTGAATTGGGAGACCCGTGACCTGACCGAGACGCGGGATTACGCCGTGATGACGACCAATAAATCCGAGGTCGCCGAAATGGTGAAGTGCTTCAATCTGGACTTCATGCATCTCGACTTCGAGCCGGATGCGAAATCACAGCTGATCTGGTGCCCAAACAATGGCCGCGAACGGATCGCGGCGTTTATCGATTCCGCGAGACACACGCTCTGGATACAGAACGAGCGTTATCAGGACACCGTGATTATCGAAAGGCTGGTCCGCGCGGTCAATCGTGGCGTGCGCGTTCACATCATGGCTCGCCCGTCGCACAAGCTGAAGACCAACAAGCTGGTCGAAGGGGTTGGCGGGTTACGGATCATGGAGGATGTTGGCGCGAAGGTTCATCGCCTGAAGCATCTGAAGCTGCACGGCAAGATGCTGTTGGCCGATGAAGAGCGTGCAATCGTCGGTTCGATCAACCTGACACCCGGAAGCTTCGATGCCCGGCGTGAGCTCGCCATCGAGACTGACTCCAGGCACGTGATCAAGCGCCTCGTCGATACTACGCATCACGATTGGAAACACTCGCAAAAGCTTGATCTGTCTGACGAGGGCCTATTGCGCGAATTTGAGCGGCACAAAATCGAGGGTGCGCATCATCTCGCTCTCAACGTCAATTCGCCGAGTTGAATCTCCATGGAATGAGAATTTGCGAAGCCATGTGACATGTGCACGAACCTGATCGGATTCTAATTTTAACGACCAACCCAACCCCAACAGAAAGGAACTAAGCCATGAAGACCGATAACACGACACGTCGCGACTTCTTTCATATCGCCGCAGTCGGCGCAGGCGCGGCGGCTTTGCTCGCGACCTCGACCGGTGGCGCTCTGGCCTATCAAGGCAACATGGAGCGGGCTTTAGGCGAGCTTCAGACCGCGCTGCAGTCGTTGCGGGAAGCCACTCCAGACAAGGGCGGTCACAAGGCGACCGCTGTTCGCCTTATTGAGCAGGCGATGGGCGAAGTGCAGGCTGGTATTGATTTCGCGGCCCGTCGCTTCGGCGATTGAGGATTGCCGCGCTCAATGAGCGGTTTACAACATGCGCTCCCGGCTCGCGTTGGTTTGCCGGGGGTGTGACCCACCAGCTTAATCTGTCAGGATAGGGATCATTGCGCCTGCAGGTCAGAGAAGGGAGCATGTCATGACTGATACGATTCATCCGCGCCTATCGTCCGCCGTTGCTGCGAGCCAGCGCAGCCGGTTTGTCCGGTACGGCACTCACTCGTTAGCGGCGCTTCAGCTTTTCTTCGTCACGATAGCGATCGCTCTTATGGCGACAAGCGATCTGGCTCACGCAACCCAAGCCCGGTACGAATGTAATCGAGGGACGGTGTTGAGTGCCCGGTTTTCCCCGCCCGGCACCACTCCGGGACAGGTGGTGTTGACTATCAATGGGGCGCCACGCCAGATCGTGTTGCCGCAGGTGATGTCGGCAGACGGCGGGCGGTATGCCAAGGGAAAGACCGAATTCTGGATCAAGGGACGAGACGCCACGCTGACCCGCAACGGTACGCCCGAAACATGCACCTCGCGATAAGCGGCTCGCCGGCATAGCGGCGAGAAGGGCGCGCTTCTCTTAAGTCTCCGATCTCGATGTTATTTTTTTCGCGATGACGTGCCGCCTGGTTGTTCGGGAAACGTCTTGGCAAAATTCGCCTTCATGTCGCCGACCGTTTTAACAAAGGCTTTGATGATCGGGGAGTGTGCCCGGTCCTTGTGAAAGGCGATGCTGTATTGCGTTCTGATGGCGCGTCCCTGGATTTCCAGTGCGCGCAGGTTCGGGTGTGGAACGAACTCGAAATCGGCAACCACACTGATGCCTAGACCCCGCTCAACAGCCTTCCAGACACCTTCCCGGCTTTCGATCTCGAAAACCGGATTGATCTTGATCCCTTCCTCCTGCATCGCTGCTTCAAACGCGCGCCGTGTGGTTGATCCGCGTTCACGCAGGACAAATCGCTGATCTGCCAATTCGTGCAGCTTGATCGATTTTCGTTTGAACCACGGGTGATCTCCGTTGACGAAGACGACCACGCGATGAGTCCGATAAGGGATCATCGTGACGCGGGGGTCTTCCGGGACATCTGCGAGGATTGCGACCTCCGCTTCAAAGTCGATGATATGGCGGAGCGTGCGCTCGGAGTTTCCGAGCAGTGTCGAAATCTGCACGCCGGGATGATCGCGGTTGAAGGCCGCCAGAATCTCCGTCGCGTGAAAGGGGCCGACCGTCGCGAGGCGGAGATGCCCTTTTGTAGATTGCCCATGCGCGGCCAACAGTTCGTGGGCCTCGTCGCAGAACTTCATGATGCCGCGCGTCACTTCAAACAGCGCCGCTCCGGCTTCCGTCAGTTCGACCCGTCTCGATTTGCGGATCAGAAGCTCGACGCCATAACTCTCTTCAAGCTCCTTGACCTGAATGGTCAGGGTGGGCTGACCGACGTTCAGAACGCGAGAAGCCGCAGTAAATCCGCCATGTTCGGCGACGGCATGAAACGCCCGGATCTGGCTGAACATTATTGACATAATCAATAGTTCTTATCGTAAATATGAATTTGTCAATAGTGCCGGGCTGCCTACCATCGCTCAAAAGGGAGAAACGCGATGGTGTGGAAATACGCAAACCCCGTTCAGATCGAATTCGGGGTTGATAGCTTTGCCAAACTGCCAAGCCTGATCGGAAAGCGGCGGTATGCCGTGGTCACCTATGGTGAGCCATTCTTCGACACGCTTGTGAGCGGGCTGACAAAGGACGCGGGTGCACCCGTTCTGACCATTCGGGATGTGGCGCCTAACCCTGACTATCAATTGCTTGGTGAACAAACCAAACGCTTTGCGGCGCTGCCGTCGCAACCTGAAGTCATCGTAGCCCTCGGCGGCGGTTCTGTCATCGATTCCGCCAAGGTGTTTGCAGCGGCGAGCGGCGACTTTGGAAAAGTGAAGCTGTTTCTCGAAGAGCAGAAAGGCGCAGACCAGCTTTCGGCTATTCCGATCATTGCCGTGCCAACAACCGCGGGAACCGGCAGCGAAGTCACTTGCTGGGGGACCGTCTGGGACGAGGTGAACGGCAAGAAATATTCTCTGGCCAGGCCGAACCTGTATCCGACGCATGCGGTCATCGATCCGCGGCTGATGATCGGCAAGCCGAAACTGTTGACGATCAGCACCGGTCTCGATGCTCTGTCTCATGCGCTGGAAAGTCTGTGGAACGTCAACAACAATCCGGTTTCGGCCAATCATGCCGTCTTCGCTGCCCGCAACGTTCTCAATGCGCTACCGCGACTCGTGAAGGACCTCGGCAATATCGACTTGCGCGAGCAGATCGCGATGGCGGCTCTGTTTGCTGGTCTGGCGTTTTCGAACACAAAAACAGCGATTGCGCATTCATTGTCCTATCCAATCACATTGCGGCATGGCGTTCAGCACGGCATCGCATGTTCGTTCTCGCTGCCGATGGTGCTGCGAAGCGTTCACGGAGCAGGGGGGCTTTGTGAAGACAGCCTGAAGCAGATTTTCGGCCCCGATCTGAAGCGCGGCGCCGACGATCTGGAAGACTTCCTCGGGTTGCTCGGGATTTCCAGCAATCCCGCTTCGTACAAGATCGATCGACAGGAATGGCGCGTGCTCATTGAGGACTCGCTTCAAGGC
The DNA here is from genome assembly GCA_964594185.1 of uncultured Afipia sp. Taxonomy (GTDB): domain Bacteria; phylum Pseudomonadota; class Alphaproteobacteria; order Rhizobiales; family Xanthobacteraceae; genus Afipia. The sequence goes on from CAZQMD010000035.1 coordinate 12,012, forward strand.
GAGCGCGGACGGAACTTCCTCGGCTCGGCAGAACGGCTGATCGAGGCGTCGCAAATCACGCGGATGCCGGCGGCCATATCGGCCTGAACACAGGAATATCGCCCGGTTGCGTGGAGTTTCGCGCGATCGCGGCTCAGGGAGAGAGATTATGAAGACCAACGGAAAGCCCATCGTCGTCAACGGCCGCAACTACAATCCGCCGACACGGCCGACAGTCGTCATCTGTCTCGATGGATCGGAGCCCGGCTATATCGAGAAAGCTATTGAGGCTGGCGTTGCGCCGACCTTTGCACGATTCATGAAGGAAGGTGCTCATGTTCACGCCAATAGCGTGATCCCGAGTTTCACCAATCCGAACAATCTGTCGATTATCACCGGGCGGCCGCCATCGGTGCACGGGATCGCCGGTAATTACTTCTACGATACCGCCAGCGGCGCCGAAGTGATGATGAACGATCCGAAGTTTCTTCGTGCCCCGACGATTCTCTCGGGCGTTCATGACGCGGGCTACACGGTCGCCGCGGTGACTGCCAAGGACAAGCTGCGCACCCTGCTGTCCCATGGTCTCGATTACTCAACCGGGCGCGCCTTCGCCTTCTCGTCGGAAAAGGCAGACCAGGCGACAATCAAGGACAATGGAATCGATCATGTTCTCGATTTCGTTGGATTGCCCTTACCGGAAGTCTATTCCGCCGATCTGTCCGAATTTGTCTTCGCTGCCGGCGTGAAACTGGTCGAGCGCTATCGCCCCGACCTGATGTATCTGTCGACCACAGATTACATCCAACACAAGGTCGGTCCCGGCACGAAGATCGCCAACGATTTTTACGCCATGATCGATGGCTATCTGGCGAAGCTGGACGCGCTGGGTTGCAACATTGTTGCCACCGCCGACCATGGCATGAACGACAAGTTCATTCCGGGCGGCCAGCCGGATGTGCTGTTCCTGCAGGATTTGTTCGACGAGTGGATGGGCAAGGGGAAGGCACGCGTGATCTTGCCGATCACCGATCCTTATGTGGCGCATCACGGTTCGCTGGGGTCGTTCGCGACGGTTTATACACCTGCAGGAAGCGACGTCGAAGCGCTTATTGCCAGGCTGAAAAATACGCCCGGCGTTGAACTGGCGATGACGCGCAAGGCTGCCTGCGATCGCTTTGAACTGCCCGCCGATCGTGTCGGCGACATTGTGGTTATCTCGTCGCGGCACAAGGTGCTCGGCACCAGCCGCGATCGTCACGATCTGTCAGGATTGACCGAACCGCTGCGGTCGCATGGCGGCCTTACGGAAGAACGCGTGCCGCTGATTGCAAACGGCAAGATCGTCATTCCGCCCGGTCATGTGCTGCGGAATTTCGATGTCTTCGACGTGGCCCTCAACCGCATTCAGTGATCCGGCATTGGCCGACAGGAGCTTTCAATGAACATTCAGGCTCAAGCCATTCGTCACGAGCAGATGCGGATTGCCGGATCGCTGGTGGACACCGACGAACGTGTTGAGGTTTTCAATCCCTATACCAACAAGGTTGTCGGTACGGTTCCTGCGGCTCGCCCGGAGCATGTACGGAAGGCCTTCGAGAAAGCAAAGGCGTTCAAGCCGGCGCTCACGCGCTATGAACGTCAGCAGATCCTGCTCAGGACCGCCGATATTCTCGCAAGCCGTAAGGAAGAGTTTGCCCGGTTAATTACGTCGGAATCCGGTTTGTGCTGGAAGGATTCGCTGTATGAAGCCGGCCGCGCTTACGACGTCTATTCTTTCGCGGGCCAGCTGACCATCAAGGACGACAGTGAGGTCTTCTCGTGCGATATCAGTCCGCAGGGAAAGGCGCGCAAGATCTTCACCATGCGCGCGCCGCTGCTGGGGACCATCTCGGCGATCACGCCGTTTAATCATCCGCTGAACATGGTGAGCCACAAGATCGCGCCGGCAATTGCCACCAACAACCGGATTGTGTTGAAGCCCACTGAATTGACGCCGCTCACGGCCCTTGCACTGGCCGACGTTCTCTATGAGGCCGGGCTGCCTCCGGAAATGCTCTCGATCGTGACGGGAAATCCCAATTCGATGGGAGACGCCATGATCACCGATCCGGATGCCGATCTGATCACGTTCACCGGCTCTGTTCGTGTCGGAAAGCACATTGCGGCCAACGCTGGCTACAAGCGCTTGGTGCTCGAGCTGGGCGGCAACGATCCGCTGATCGTGATGGAAGATGCCGATCTTGAGAAGGCCGCAGAACTGGCAGTGCTGGGCGCCACCAAGAATTCCGGTCAGCGCTGCACGGCGGTCAAGCGTATCCTTTGCGTCGAGGCCGTTGCCGAAGAATTTGCCGAACTCGTGGTGAAGCGAGCGAAAAAGCTGAAGTGCGGCGACCCGATGGATCCTTCGGTGGATGTCGGCACCGTCATTCACGAGGGGGCAGCGAAGGAATTCGAGCGCCGGGTCAAGCAGGCCGTCACGGATGGCGCTCGCGTCCTTCATGGAGATGATCGTAAGGGCGCATTGTTCCCTCCGACGGTTGTCGATCACATTCCGTATCAATCCGAACTGGTAATGCAGGAAACGTTCGGGCCGGTGATCCCGATCATCAGGGTCCCGAACGATATCGAGAGCGTCATCAGGATTTCGAACTCCACAGCGTTCGGTCTGTCTTCGGGCGTTTGCACGAACCGCCTCGATTACATCACGCGGTTTGTCAATGAACTCGATGTCGGTACCGTGAATGTCTGGGAAGTTCCTGGATATCGCATCGAGATGTCGCCGTTCGGTGGCATCAAGGACTCGGGTCTTGGATATAAGGAAGGCGTGCAGGAGGCGATGAAGAGCTTCACGAACATAAAAACCTACTCGCTTCCATGGTCCGTCTGACCGAAGGGCAAGCGCAGTCTCGATGACGTGAAACAGGAACGGCTCCAAAAGAAGCGCCGTCCTGAATTTGGGGAAAACACAGGGAGGCTTGAATGTCCGTTATGCAAAGCCCGGCGAGCATAGATTCTGTCGGGACGACAAATCCGGAATTGGCGACCAGTTTTCGACGCGCACAGTGGCGAATGCTGCTGGCGGCGATGTTCTGCTATCTCTTCTTTTATACCGGGCGCCAGACCTTTGGCTTTGCGATCCCCGGTATTCAGGCCGAATTCGGGGTGAGCAAGGCAGCGCTGGGCTGGGCCAGCGCGGCGCTGTTGTGGTGTTACGCCATCGGGCAAGCCGTCAACGGCAATCTCGGCGACAAATTCGGCGGCCGCCGCGTGATGAGCGCGGGTGCGATCCTGTCTTTCATCATGAATTGGGCGACTAGCTTCTCGACAGGCATTGTGAGTCTCACCACGTTCTGGGGCATCAATGGATATTTCCAGGCGATGGGATGGGCGCCGGGCAGCCGCCTGCTCTCCAACTGGTGGGGACGGCATGAGCGAGGCACAGTCTATGGGCTGTATACCTTCGCAGCCGGTCTCGCCTCGGTGCTTTCGTTTGTCACGTCTCTGATCGTTGTCGGCTACTTCCAGCTCGACTGGCGCTGGATTTTCAGAATTCCAGTGGTGCTCTTGCTGGTCGGCGGCATCGCATTCTATCTGATTGCACGCGAGAAGCCGGAAGACATGGGTTTCGCGTCGCCTCACGATGACGCGGTGGATGAAGCGGCGACAGAGAAGGTCGACGATTCCGAAAGCTCATTGGCAAGATACAAGGCGGTTCTGTCGAACTGGCGGCTGCTGGTCGCGGGTCTCGCGATCGGATTCCAGAATGCCGCGCGGTATGGGCTTCTGGTGTGGGTGCCCGTTCACTTCCTCGGCGCCAACTGGAGCAAAGCCGCCGCAGGCACCGCGGCCATCGATCCGCGATGGATCAGCGTTGCATTGCCGGTCGGAATGGCCTTCGGCGCGTTCACCAACGGCTGGGTTTCGGACAAATTCTTCAACTCGCGCCGCTCGTCCGCCATCGTGCTCTACATGGTTTTGGCTGCGGTCACCTCGATCTATATGTACACCATTCCGACCTCAGCGGTGTATCAGGGGCTCGCAGTCCTCTTCCTGTGCGGCTTCTTCGTTTATGGTCCGCAGTCGTCATTCTGGGCGCTGTGCCCCGATCTTGTCGGACACAAGCGAGCGGGCACCGCGACCGGCATCATGAATTTCTGCGCGTATCTGTTCGCGGGACTGGGCGAGCCGATCATCGGGCACTTTATGGATGCGAGAGGGGAAACTTCGATCGTCTTCCTGATCGTGGCGTTGTGTGCCGCCGCGAGCGCCATGGTTGCAAGTTTCATTCGCCGATAACACTGGCTTCAATGCAGGAAAGGTCCGCCCTTGGGGGGGCTTTTTTTGTGGCGATGCTTGTGCTCCGCGATTGCAGTCTGCTGGTCAAACTTCACCGTCGCCGCTGCGAACCGCATACTTCAATATCGTGTCGGTGAGCAGCCGAATGTCTTGCGGAACATGGCTCCAAACGCGCTCGAACTTTCGTAGCCCACCTCAAAAGCGACGGTGGTCACGGACGCGCCTTCCGCCATCAGCGACATTGCCTCGACCAGGCGGGCCTGCTTGATCCAGCTTGCGATGCTGATGCCTGTTTCCAGACGAAAGTGACGGGTCAGAGTCCTTCGGCTCATGCCGGTCTTCTTTGCCCATTGGTCGAGGTCAGCCCGCGTCGATGGATCGCGGAGAATGGCTTCGCACATCCGCCGCAAAGGGCGCGATTGCGGCATCGGGATGAAGAGCGGGCTGACAGGTGCGGATTCAATCTCATGCAGAATGAGCTGCATCAGGCAGCCATCACGCCCGGCGACATCGTAGTTGAGCGGGACCTCGACCGACTCGATGATCAGCGACCGCAGAAGCTCGGACACCTCCATGACGCGGCATGCTTTCGGTAGTTGCGGGCTGGCCTCCGGCTCGATGTAGAGCGTGCGAAACGATACCGGCCCTCGGCAGACCACCTGATGCTCTATGCCACCCGGCACCCAGATCGCGCGGAGCGGCGGTGCAACCCACGTTCCGTCTTTTGTTGCGACGCGTGCGACGCCCGATGAGCCATAGAAAAGCTGCGACCTGCGGTGCGAGTGCTGAACCGTCGCGTGACCGGCTGGATACTCATCGGCCATTGCCGCCACCGGCCTCGGCACATCCTGATAATCGGCGGCTCGTCGGCTGCGTGGCATTTGGCCCAATCCATAGATTCTTTGACCCTTTCAAGATAGCAGGCCGCTGCTCTCTTTCCTAGCCTGCGCTGAGATCGTGAAAACGCCGCTGGCTGCTGGGCAAAATGTACGTCCCTTCTGCATTTCGAAGCACAGATATTCAGACAGCGTTCGCGCTGATCGAGGAAATCCGTCTGGGCACGCTGATTTCCGCAAACGGGGTGATCGAAGCGAGCCATCTGCCGTTCACCGTCGATCAGCAAGGCAGCGAACTCGGACGACTCGTCGGACATTGTGCCCGGGCCAATCCGCAATGGAAAAGCCTGGATGGCGCGAGCGAAGTGCTGGTCACGTTTCTCGGTCCGCATACGCATGTTTCGCCCAGCTGGTACGGCACACAGCCGCGCGCTCCTACATGGCTTTATGCGAGCGTTCACGTTCGAGGCACGCCGCGGCTTGTCACTGAGCCGGCTGCCGTTCGGGACATCGTCGTGGAGCTGTCCAAGATCATGGAGCCGCTTGCGTCTCCCTGGACGCCGCAAAGCGTGGATTCCTACATCGACAAGATCCTTCCCGGCATTGTCGGTTTTCACATCGACATCATGAGTGTCGAGACGCAGCTGCGCCTTGCGCAGCAGAACGGACCGGATGATCGCCGCAGGGTCTATCGCGCTCTGCAGGACGGCAACCTCTCACAGCGCCTGGTCAGCCAACTGATGGAGCGCTTCGCGTTCGGAGATCTGCGCACCGCAGAGGCCGAGATGAATCCATCCGCTTTGAATCTTGCCGAAAAATGAGGACGAACATGGACGTCAAGACACCAGTCTATCGTGACCTTGATCAAACAGGCCTGGACGCTCAGTACAATATTCGCGCCCAGATTCCCGATCATCCGGACATCTCGCGCAGATGGGCCGCCGATAGTGCGCGGGTTCGTACCACTCTGGGAAGCCGCTCCAAAATCGATATTCCTTTCGACTCCGATGCGCTTCAGAAACTCGATCTCTTTCTGACGGAGAAGCCCTGCGCGCCACTGCTGGTATTCATTCATGGCGGATACTGGCGGGCACAAGACAAATCTGAATTCAGCTATGTGGCGGAGACGTATGTTGCGAGCGGCATCAACCTGGCCGTCGTCAACTATCGTCTGGCGCCGCGCGTGACGATGGATGACATCGTTGCGGATATCAGGGCGTCGATCGCGTTTCTGCACAAGAACAGCGCGGTCCATGGTTACGCATCCGACAAGATCTATGTGTCGGGAAGCTCGGCCGGAGGCCACCTCACGGTGATGTCTCTGATGACCGATTGGACGGATTTTGGATTGCCTGCGGATACGCTGAAAGGTGGCTGCGCGCTTAGCGGCCTGTATGACCTTGAGGCGATCAGGCTTTGCTATCTCAACAAGGAGATTGGACTCGATCAGCCGACCGCGAAGCGCAACAGTCCAATTCTCCACCTTCCGAAGTCCTCCGCGCCCCTGATCCTGTCGGTAGGCGGTGCTGAATCTCCCGAGTTTCACAGACAGCAGAGCGAGTTCGCCGATGCGTGGCGCGGCGCGGGTCTCGCATGTTCTGTCGTCGATCAGGTGGGAGGGCATCACTTCGACATGATCGATCGTCTTGCCGATCCATCCAGCGAACTGTGGGCTGCAACGCAACACATGATGCAGTCATAGGCTGCCTGCCACCCACTGATCCAAAAGACGCTCAGACGCTCATTTAACAATTAAAATCAATGGGAGAGTGACATGAATTCAATCGTCCGTTGCATTGCGATGGCTGCAGTCAGTGCAACCTTCGCTCTGACCGGTGCTGCACTCGCACAAGACAAGACGGTCAAGGTCGGCGTTCTGACCGATCAGTCCGGTCTCTATCAGGATCTGGGAGGAGCGGGCTCAAGCCTTGCTGCCGAGATGGCTGCCGAGGATTCGGGACTTCGCGCCAAAGGCTGGAAGATCGATGTTATTTCCGGAGATCATCAGAACAAGCCGGACATTGGCGTCAATCTCGCGCGAAGCTGGATCGATGTCGACAAGGTCGATGCCATCGCGGATATCAACAACTCAAGCGTCGCACTGGCCGTCAATAATCTGGTTCGGGAGAAGAATGCCATCCATCTCAATTCCGGTGCGGCGAGTACCGACCTGACGAATGCGCAGTGTTCACCGAACACCGTTCACTGGACTTACGACACCTATATGCTCGCCCACAGCACGGGGCAGGCGCTCGTGAAGGCAGGAAGCGATAGCTGGTTCCTCTTGGCTGCGGATTATGCTTTCGGCGCGGCGCTGGAGCGCGACGCATCGTCCGTCATCAAACAATCTGGCGGAAAGATTTTGGGTGGCGTCAAGCATCCACTCAATACATCGGATTTCTCGTCGTTTTTGCTCCAGGCTCAGGCATCGAAGGCAAAGATCATCGGTCTTGCCAATGCGGGCGGCGATACCACCAATGCCATCAAGCAGGCGGCCGAATTCGGAATTACCAAAAGCGGACAGAAGCTTGCGGCGATGCTGCTGTTCATTACCGACGTCAAGGCGATCGGATTGGAGACCGCACAGGGGCTCAATCTCACCGAAACCTTCTATTGGGATATGAATGACAAGACCCGGGCGTTCTCCAAGCGTTTCGCCGAGCGCATGAAGAACAAGTCGCCGCCGACCATGACCCATGCCGGGGTGTACGGCGCGCTGATCCACTACTTCAAGACGCTTGAAGCGCTGGGCACGAATCCGCACGACGGCGCCAAGGTTGTCGCGAAGATGAAGGATCTCAAGACAGACGATCCGCTGTTCGGTAAGGGGGCAATCCAGCCCAATGGCCGCAAGATTCATCCGGCTTACCTTTTCGAGGTCAAGAAGCCGTCGGAATCGAAGGGGCCCTGGGATCTCTACAAGCTGGTCGGGACGACTCCGGCAGATCAGGCATTCATGCCTCTTTCCAGCAGCACCTGCGCGTTGTTAAAGAACTAGCAGAAGCAAACACAACGAAGGCTGGTGGTCGGAGCCCATCCTGCTCTTGCCAGCAGCCTTCCGGTTGATCCGGATAACCCCAACTGTGCGAAAGAACACACCATGACCTTCTCCAACGTTCCGGACATCCTCCCGACCATTCAGACCTATCTTGATGGCCTGTACGAGGGAGACACCAAGAAGCTTCGGCAGAGTTTTCACGAAGTCAGTCATTTGCACTCAGTTGCAGACGGTAAGGTGTCGGACCTTTCGCTTGAGAATTGGTGCAAGCTCGTGGAAGGCCGCGCTTCGCCGAAGAGCCAGAATTTCGATCGGGGGCTGGAGCGCATTATCCGCGTGGAAGAGAGTGCTCCAAACTGCGCGAATGTCACGCTGACCTGTGCTGCGCCCGGCCGGCTTTTTACGGATCATCTCAGCCTGCTGAAGGCAGACGGGCGCTGGCAGATCGTCAACAAGGTATTTCACAGTCAGCCACTCGAATAAAAATCTGATGTGCCGGATCAAAATATACACCGTCTCTCACGCGTGATGCGATCCGATCAATCTGACTTTCTCAGTCATTGGCACTTCGGGTTGATTTCATGTGACGTGTCGCTTTAGGTTGGCAGCAGTTCGGATAGGGACTGCTGGGATATGCCCATTGCACATGATCCGACGCTGGTTGCCCTGTCACTGCTCGTGGCGATTCAGGCAAGCTACGTCGGCTTGAATTTGTCGCTTCGCGTTTCGCAGGCGTTTGCACTGAATCGCCGCCTGCTGATTGCCGGCGCCGCGCTGTCGTTTGCGGTGGGCATCTGGGCGATGCATTTCGTTGGAATGCTGGCGGCCCGATTGCCCGTCACCGTCGATTATGTGGTGCTTCCGACGTTGCTGTCGTTTCTGGTCTGCGTACTGGTGGTCGGAATCGCCGTCTATCTGGCGACATTGCGTTCCCAGCGGCTGCTGTTTATCGCTGCGACGGTGATGGGCGTCGGGATCGCCTCGATGCATTACATCGGAATGCAGGCACTCCATGCCAGCGCCCACATGATGCATAATCCCGTTTATGTGCTGGCGAGTGTGCTGATCGCTGTGATCGCCTCGGGATTGGCGTTGTGGCTGGCGTTCGCGTCCGAGACGAGGCCGCCCTTGCTTGTGTGCGCTGCAGTTCTCGGCTGCGCGATCTCCGGAATGCATTACACAGCGATGGCGGGACTGACACTGCATCCGCTGGCTGGTTCGCCGCCGCCGGGGACGCCGGCCATCTCCGGCGATCTGTTGGCGGTTATCGTCAGCGTTGTCGCGTTCCTGGTCTCAGGCGTTTTCATGCTCGCACTCGTGCCGGACCACCGCGAGTCTGCGGCAGACCCGGTGATTCTTCCCGAGCCGAGCGAACCCGAGTTCGTTTCCGAGCCAGTCATAACGGAGAAGGTGGCTTCTACACCGGCGCCGATTATAAAGTCCGCAGGGCCGGAGGTTTCTGCACAAGCCCCGCCGGATGTTCGGACCTATGAACCGCTGCTGCCGGTTGAAAAGTACCGCGGCAGCAAGACGATCGCCACGGCCGACATTTTCTCGGTCCACGCCAATGCTCATTATACTTATGTGTTCAATGGCCGCGAGGATATCTTCTGTCCGCTTTCGATTGGCGAGATCATCGAGCGGTTGCCGCCCGACATTTTCTTTCGTGTGCACCGCAGCTATATCGTCAACATCCAGCGCGTGGCGCGTTTGAAGCGTGCCGGTGACAACGGAATCGCCGATCTCGATTCGCCGGTGCGCCGTTCAGTGCCGGTGAGCCGCAGCCGGTTGCCGCAATTGCGCGAACAACTCACCGAATACCTACGCGTCAGGGATAGTTAAGTCAGCTCTGCTGACGCAGTTCGTGCAGCGAGATCGCTTTTGGTGCTGAAAAGCGATCTCTGGTGCTCGCGTTGTTGAATGTTTCTAAACGGCTTGGCCTCCTTGCCCCTGCGCTGATGTGAACCGGATCCAGCAGAGATCCGGGGCGCGGGTAGCCTGGGGAGGTCGCCGTGATACCTGGTTCATTCGACTACCACCGTCCGAAGTCTGTCTCGGACGCCGTCGCGCTTCTGGTGAAGCTGGGGGAAGACGCCCGGCCTCTCGCCGGAGGCCACAGCCTGATCCCGATGATGAAAACCCGGCTGGCCACGCCGGAACATCTGGTCGATCTGAGGGACATCGGAGACCTCAAGGGCATTCGGGAGGAGGGCCGCGATATCGTCATCGGAGCGATGACCACCCAGCACGCGCTGATCGCGTCCGACCTGCTGGCGGCCAAGCTGCCGATCATTCGCGAAACCTCGCTGCTGATTGCCGATCCGCAGATCCGCTACATGGGCACGATTGGCGGCAATGCCGCCAACGGCGATCCGGGCAACGACATGCCGGCGCTGATGCAGTGTCTTGGTGCCGCTTACGAACTCGCTGGCCCCAAAGGCGTGCGCAGGGTTGCGGCCCGCGACTACTATCAGGGCGCCTACTTCACGGCACTTGAGACCGGCGAAATTCTCACCGCGATCCGAATTCCCGTGCCGCCGGCTGGACACGGCTACGCTTACGAGAAGCTGAAGCGAAAGATCGGCGATTACGCCACTGCTGCAGCCGCGGTCGTGCTGGCCATGAGCGGCGGCAAATGCATCTCGGCCTCGATCGGCCTGACCAACGTGGCGGACACGCCGCTCTGGGCGGAGGAGGCAGGCAAAGCACTGGTGGGCACCGCGCTCGACAAGGTCGCGCTCGACAAGGCTGTCGCTGCGGCTGAGGCGATTACCAGCCCCGCCTCGGACGGACGCGGCCCTCCGGAATATCGCACAAAGATGGCGGGCGTGATGCTGCGCCGCGCGGTTGAACGGGCCAAAGCCCGCGCCAAAAACTAGAAAATCAGGGAGAACCCCAACATGGCGAAAGCCCATATCGAGCTGACGATCAACGGACAGCCGGTGGAAGCGTTGGTCGAGCCGCGCACGCTGCTGATCCACTTCATTCGCGAGCAACAGAATCTCACCGGCGCGCATATCGGCTGCGACACCAGCCATTGCGGCGCATGCACCGTCGATCTCGACGGCATGTCGGTGAAAAGCTGTACGACCTTCGCCATTCAGGCCAACGGGTCTTCGATCACGACCGTGGAAGGCATGGCAGCGCCGGACGGCACGTTGAGCGCACTGCAGGAAGGTTTTCGCATGATGCACGGCCTGCAATGCGGCTACTGCACGCCGGGGATGATCATGCGCTCGCATCGCCTGCTGCAGGAAAATCCGAATCCGACCGAAGAGGAAATCCGCTACGGCATTTCCGGCAATCTTTGCCGCTGCACCGGCTATCAGAACATCGTCAAGGCGATCCAATACGCGGCAGCCAAGATCAATGGCGTGCCTTTCCAGGAGGCCGCAGAATGAACATCCAGACCGCCGTCGAGCCGACCAGCGCCGAGCGTGCCGAAAAGCTGCAGGGCATGGGCTGCAAGCGCAAGCGTGTTGAAGACATCCGCTTCACGCAGGGCAAGGGCAATTATGTCGATGACCTGAAACTGCCGGGCATGCTGTTCGGCGATTTCGTGCGTTCATCCCACGCCCATGCGCGCATCAAAAGCATCGACACATCAAAAGCCAAAGCGTTGCCGGGCGTGCTCGCGGTCCTGACCGCGGCAGACCTGAAGCCGCTGAACCTGCACTACATGCCGACGCTGGCGGGCGACGTGCAGGCGGTGTTGGCTGACGAAAAGGTGTTGTTCCAGAATCAGGAAATTGCCTTCGTGGTGGCGAGGGATCGTTACATCGCGGCGGATGCCATCGAACTGGTTGAGGTCGAATATGAGCCGCTGCCGGTTCTGGTCGATCCGTTCAAAGCCATGGAGCCCGATGCGCCGCTGCTACGCGAGGACATCAAGGACAAGATGACCGGCGCGCATGGCGAGCGCAAACATCACAACCACATTTTCTTCTGGGACATCGGCGACAAGGCCGGGACGGATGACGTTTTTGCCAAGGCGGACGTCGTCTCCAAAGATATGTTCACCTACCACCGCGTCCATCCATCGCCGCTGGAAACCTGCCAGTGCGTCGCATCGATGGACAAGATCAGGGGCGAACTGACTCTCTGGGGCACCTTCCAGGCGCCGCATGTGATCCGCACTGTGGTCTCGCTGATCTCCGGCCTGCCGGAGCACAAGATTCACGTCATCGCGCCGGATATCGGCGGCGGCTTCGGCAACAAGGTCGGTGCCTATTCCGGGTATGTCTGTTCGGTGGTCGCATCCATCGTGCTCGGCGTACCGGTGAAGTGGGTCGAGGACCGAATGGAGAATCTCTCCACCACATCCTTCGCGCGCGACTATCACATGACGACCGAACTGGCTGCCACCAAGGATGGCAAGATCCTCGCCATGCGCTGTCATGTGCTGGCCGATCATGGTGCGTTCGACGCCTGCGCCGATCCGTCGAAATGGCCGGCGGGATTTATGAATATCTGCACCGGCTCCTATGACATGCCGGTGGCGTATCTCTCGGTCGACGGTGTTTACACCAACAAGGCGTCCGGCGGCGTCGCCTATCGCTGCTCGTTCCGGGTGACGGAAGCGGTCTATGCCATCGAGCGCGCCATCGAGACGCTGGCGCAGCGGCTCGGCATGGATTCTGCTGATTTGCGCATCAAGAACTTCATTCAGCCGGAGCAATTCCCCTACAAGGCGGCGCTCGGCTGGGAATACGACAGCGGAAATTATCCGCTCGCCATGAAGAAGGCGATGGATACCGTTGGCTACCGCGCGCTTCGTGCCGAGCAGAAGCAGAAGCAGGACGCTTTCAAGCGTGGCGAGACGCGCGAGATCATGGGCATTGGGGTCTCATTCTTCACCGAGATTGTCGGCGCCGGTCCGTCGAAGAACTGCGACATTCTCGGCGTCGCCATGTTCGACTCCGCCGAAATCCGCATCCATCCGACCGGATCGATCATCGCGCGCATGGGCACCAAGAGTCAGGGGCAGGGCCATGAGACGACCTATGCCCAGATCATCGCGACCGAACTGGGCATTCCGGCCGACGACATCATGATCGAGGAGGGCAACACCGACACCGCGCCTTATGGCCTCGGGACCTACGGCTCGCGCTCGACGCCGACAGCAGGTGCGGCGACCGCTGTTGCCGCGCGGAAAATCAAGGCCAAGGCGCAGATGATCGCGGCGCACATGCTCGAAGTGCATGAAGGCGATCTTGAGTGGGACGTGGATCGTTTCCGGGTGAAAGGCCTTCCGGAAAAATTCAAGACCATGAAGGAAATCGCCTGGGCCTCGTACAACAGCCCGCCGCCGAATCTGGAGCCGGGTCTTGAGGCGGTGAATTACTACGATCCGCCGAACCTGACCTATCCATTCGGTGCTTACTTCTGCGTGATGGATATCGACGTCGATACCGGTGTCGCCAAGACCCGGCGCTTCTATGCTCTGGACGATTGCGGCACTCGCATCAACCCGATGATCATCGAAGGCCAGGTCCACGGCGGCCTCACCGAAGCCTTCGCCGTCGCGATGGGGCAGGAGATTCATTACGACGAGCAGGGCAATGTGCTCGGCGCTTCGTTCATGGATTTCTTCCTGCCCACGGCCGTCGAAACCCCGAAGTGGGAAACCGATTATACCGTCACCCCGTCGCCGCATCATCCGATCGGCGCCAAGGGCGTCGGCGAAAGTCCGCATGTCGGCGGCGTACCGTGTTTCTCGAATGCCGTGAACGATGCCTACGCATTCCTGAACGCCGGCCACATCCAGATGCCGCACGATGCATGGCGGCTGTGGAAAGTCGGCGAACGCCTCGGCCTTCACGTCTAACAGGTGCTGCCGCCGGCGAACGCGGGCGGCATGGAAATAGCTTATGCGTCATCATTCTGAACGAGACAGGATTGCAGAGCGGCTGGCCCACGCGGGCTATATTCCCGATCGCGATCTTGCGACCGCCGTCTGGCTAATGGAGAGCCTGTCGCGGCCGCTATTGCTGGAAGGCGAGGCGGGCGTGGGCAAGACTGAAGTCGCCCTGACCTTGGCACGTTTGAACGACACGAGGCTCATTCGCCTGCAATGCTATGAAGGGCTCGATCAGAACGCTGCCCTGTACGAGTGGAATTACCAGCGGCAACTGCTGGCAATCAAGGCGCGCGAAACGCAGGCCGACGCGGCCGATGTGACTGAGGATCATATTTTTTCGGAGAAGTTCCTGCTGGAACGGCCACTGCTGGCAGCAATCCGTCAGCCCAAATCGCCGGTTCTTCTGATCGACGAAGTCGATCGCGCGGATGAGGAATTTGAGGCGTTTCTGCTGGAATTGCTGTCGGACTATCAGGTCTCGATCCCCGAACTCGGAACCATTCGCGCCACCACCATTCCGCAGGTGGTCTTAACCTCAAACGGCACGCGCGAACTCTCCGACGCGCTGCGCCGGCGCTGTCTCTACCACTATGTCGATTTTCCGGACGTCGAGCGCGAGGCGCGCATTGTCACCACACGGATGCCGAACATCGATGTGGCGCTGGCGCTGCAGATCGCGCGCATGGTGGAGGCCATTCGCAAAGAGGATTTGCGCAAAAGTCCCGGTGTCGCGGAGACGCTCGACTGGGCGGCGGCGCTGGCCGGACTCTGTATCGACGATCTGCGCGCCGAGCCGGAAGCGGTGTTCGAGACCATGATGTGCCTGGTCAAGACGGCCGAGGACAAGTCGCGCATGACACGCGAAGTGTCCGACCGGTTGCTTGGGAAGGTGGCGTGATATGACGAGCGCCGTAACCGTTCAAGAAGCGAGTGCCGCACCGGCCGGCGCAGGCGCGAGGCGCAAGCTTGGCGGCTTCGTCCGCGTCCTGCGCGACAATGGATTTATTGCCGGACTTTCCGAGACAAGCGATGCGCTTACAGTGCTGAGCGGTCCGGCATCGGCGACCCCATCACGCTTGCGTCCGGCGATGCGCGCCCTGTTTTGCAGCAACAAGGTCGATTGGGAGAAATTCGACGACATCTTTGACGCGTTCTGGCTTGGGCGCGGGATGAAATCGGCGACCCGTATTTCAGGTGTACTGCAGAAGAACCCACCGGGGATGGACCGCTCGAACGGCGGCGACCGTCCCGGCAATCCCGACGGCGCGCCGGATCATATGCAGCGGCGGCCCGGCGCGGATCAGGAGGCCGACGACAATAGCCCTGGTCTGCGCGAGGGCGCCTCACGCGCGGACTCGCTCGCCAAGACCGACTTCCGTCATCTCGCCAATCCGTCCGATCTCGCTGAAGCTCATGCCGTTGCTGCAAGACTCGCAAGGGCGATGCGGGTGCGTCTGACCCGTCGCGAGCAGGCCCGCCGCACCGGCCGCCGGATCGATCTGCGCCGCACGATTCACAAGAGCATCGCCCATGGCGGCACGCCGATGGATCTGGTCTGGCGGCAGCGCAAGCACAAGCCGCTGCGCCTGGTCGTGCTGCTCGATGCCTCCGGCTCCATGAGCATGTATTCCGCGGTGTTTCTTCGTTTCATGCA
>CAZQMD010000036.1:0-27628 GCA_964594185.1 uncultured Afipia sp.
CGCGCGATTAGATCAGGTTCAGCGAGCGGTATTCGCATTCAGTTGCGTGCGCCTGCATTGTAGTCAGCTCGACTACGTGGAACCCATCACCTTAATATCAATAAGTAATCTTTCAAATCATTCCTGCATGCTTGTGACTTCTCGAAGTGATTGGCGAAATCAGCGAGCCTGCCTTTCTCTGCAGGTTGGCAGGGCCGACGAAGTTCTCGTTTTTAAATTTGAAGGTTCGCACTATGTAGATCCGAAATCGACCACGGCAACCGATAAGCTCTGATTGTTGGCATTTTCGGGCAGGAAGTAGCGGAATTCTTATGGAGGGAGTCAGACTTCGTTGAGAATGTCCTCGCCAATGTTTCGCCAATGAAACGACCGCTATAGATAGAAACGAACGTGATCGAAAATCCGCTAACTTGTTGATTT
Organism: uncultured Afipia sp.; assembly: GCA_964594185.1. Lineage (GTDB taxonomy): Bacteria > Pseudomonadota > Alphaproteobacteria > Rhizobiales > Xanthobacteraceae > Afipia. The sequence goes on from CAZQMD010000036.1 coordinate 421, forward strand.
ATCACAATCGTCTTGGTCGATTGGCTCGCTCATAACGGTCTGGTTGCAGGTTCGAGTCCTGCCGGGCCCACCAACGTTTTCAATGGCTTGTCTAGGTGGTGTGCGAGGCCTTCGGTCTCGGCCCAATGTTTCGCCCAATGATTCATTTTGGGGCCGATAACCGATGGCACGCGCCGCGCGTTGAAGATGCAGCGGGTGATGGTGACCGTAGACGCGATCAAGCAGATCTACCGTCATACCCAGAAAGCCTGCTGCTTCCCATTTATCGACGCCAGCCTGCATGAGCCAGGTTGCCGCTGTGTGTCGCAGAGTGTGCGGCGTTTACCTGGCCCTCTAGGCCAGCAAGCGCCACCGCGCTTTTGAAGGCTGTCTTGACCGATTTTACGGGCTCACCGTTCCACTCAACAACGTGATTGCGAACGATCCCCTTGGCCTTCCAGCGGCGCAAGTGGGCCAACAAACGAGGTGGTATTGGCGCAGGAGGTTGCCGCTTCTTGGTCTCGCGCTGACCTTCAGCAAGCCGGTAAAAAATGCCGTGATCCAAATCAACGAATGACCGGCCTCGGCCCTTCTGAATGGCCGCGCTGGCGATGGCTGCGGCTCTTGTACCGGTGTAAAGGCCTACCAGGATAAAGCGGGCGAGGTGCCGAAGAGGACGCCGGCCGGTATCGATCTGTTCGCCTTTGCGGGGTCCTCGGTGAATGGTCTGAGTTTCTTTGGTGGTCCAGCATACGCGCAGGAAGTCTGCTGCTTCCTGGCGGGTCAGCCAGCGATCTTTCGCTTTGCCTTTGGCGGGGAGCACCACCCGAACGATGCCTCGATGATATCCTTCCTTCGCATGATGGTTCACCGCGGCGCGCAAATCCTCTAAATCGCGCCGTGCGCCACCGTCGCTCCCGCACCAGCGCGCGTACTCGCGGCACGTCTCGCCATTGACGTCGGCAAGCTTCTTACCACCCCAAAAAGTGTTGAGACGCTCCAGTCGCGCAAAAAGCTTTCTGGCGTCTTCGCTCTCGTCGTCGATCTTTCGGTCGTCGATATAAATTGAGATAACGTCTGCGATATCAATCTGCTCGATATCCAGTCGGCGACGGATGGGTTGGTGCTTTGCAGCTATGTACGTTGCGAGTTGACCTTCCGCTTTTGTAATTTCGCTCGCAGTGCATCCTGTGGCGATCTGTCGGTCACCATCGAGGATGAACCACATAGCTTGTCCTGTTTTGTCTCGTCGCGGTGGTCGTAGCCAGATTCGTGCTCCTTTGGCCTTACGCGGCATAATTCCCTCATTCGATCAATGTTTTCTAGCGTCGTGAAATCTTTTCCGGCGATGCGTTCGATAGTCAGCCGGCCCCGCTTCGCTTCCCTGCGAAGGCCAGAGGCCGTCATGCTTCCATCGGGAAATGCCAAGGTGGCCGCTGTCGTAAGGCGGATCGGCGCTACTCGCGCGATTGAATCGACCGGTATATTTGTATCAGAATTTGACTGCTTTGTCACAGCAAGCGCCTCGTGCGATTGTCTGTTCGAGTTAGCACTGCTAGTTGGCAATAATTACCCCCTGCAATTTCTTGCCAGAATTGAGGCTGCTATGGATGAGACGAACCTTAAGAAGCGCTTGAGAGCAGCAGTAGCGGAGGGGCGGCCGCTCGCCGGCGCTCTTGCTGACACAATCAATCTTAAGTCGATTGGAAATCTCGGTGACTCAGGCGCGACCGTTAAAACAATTGAAGGCTGGTTCATCTTTGTCGCGAGAAATCAAGCATTCGCTATTTCGGGCAATGAGCCAGGTGATAAGCAGTTGATGGAGGCTTTTTCGCACTGCGGTTTAGATGCGGAAAGACCGCATCACTGGCGCCTCTTGCTGGAGTCCTTAGTTGACATCTGTTTCAGCAAACTGGGCGCCCCAACGAAGTGGGGCGATGGCATTTTGGATCTGGTCGACGAGATCAAGCAGCTTCAGGCTCGTAATCCAAAGTTGATCGGCGCTTCTTCATTGGAAATTGCCAAGGTCTTGAAGAAAAAGAACCCAGGTAAGTATCAAATAAAAGCTGGTTCCTTGAGGAAACGGGTTGCAACGGCGATGAGCGAATCCGTTACGCCGGCTTGGTCGCTGGTCGGAGCCGAACTCATCCAAGAAAACATAAAGCGCGCGAGCGAAAAGCTCGACAGGTCTCTTAGCAGCGAAAGCCTCCAAGAGCTTTTCTTCGTGTTCAAAGAAGTGACCAGTGAAGTCATAGCCAATGAACTTGTTGAAAAGGCAATGATCATTGCCAAGAGCTCGCCCTATGCTGAAATCTTGCAGCTGGGCAGCTCGCCCGAACATGACAGAGCAATTGGGAAAAAAATTGCGAAGAAGGCGGCAGTGCGAGCTCTAGAAGAGAGTCTCGAGCCAAAAGAGAAATAGTAATCAAGCGCTTCAAAGTTGGCTTGGCACGGCAATATCCCGTTTGGCAAATTAGTGAGCCGCTATTTATTGACACGGATCCTTGGCACCAAACCTCCGCTTTAAGGAGGCTCACATGAAGCGGAAGAAAATAGATCAACTCGATTCGGCCTATAAGACCGTCGAAATAGCGGTTAAATCGATCATCGTTAAAGGTGATCGGCGTCCAATTAATAAACGACACGTTGAAAAACTGGTGAAAGATATTGCGGCGGATCGGTTGCGAACACCTATCAGCGTCTGCCGAGATTCCAATGGAAACATTGTCGTGGTGGCTGGGGCGCATCGCTTAGAAGCGTTTAAGCGACTGAAGCGCAAGAAAATCCCTGTCATATTTTTGAATGAAGACGAGGCGGAAGGATGGTCGATCACGGAGAATATGCTGCATTTGGGGGACGACTATTTGGAAAGGTGTGTCGGGTTTGCAAGACTCGCTGAAATTCGAATTGGGCATGTTGCAGGAAAAAAGGGCGGAGTGCAGCCGCACGACAAAGGCATTAACAAGATCTCTCACGAATTTGGTGTTTCGCGTCGGACAGTCTCGCGAATGCTGAAAGTCTCGACGCTGGACGATTTAGTCAAAGTGTCGCTCCGCGAGCATCGGTTAGGTGGAAAACGGTCATTTCTCCAATGGCTCAGCAATCTTCCGAACCGGGCGACGCAGATTCAAGCGATCTCACGGCGTATGGCTGACTGCGCGGAAAAAAATGCGCCGGAAAAAGCCAAGGAGAAGATGACGCTTGACGGGCGCAAGGCAAATGCGAGCCAGGGTGAATCGGGACAGATCAAGCGACCGTTGGGATCTAAAGGAAAGCGCGATAGTTGGCTCTCTGGTTTCCAAGATTTGGAGAAGCTTTGGCGTAAATCGGGTCTCAAAGAGCAGTTGGCAGGCCAGGATATCAAAACGAAAACGGCATTCGTCAGAAAAATGTTCTCAGCCAAAGTGATTCAAAGGGCGCACGAAGCGAATGCTGAATAAATTAGAGGCTGAATAATCGAATGACAGGTGAGAAGGGGGCGCAAACTGCGCCCCCTTCTGTTGCGTGACGGGTGCCCGCGAGGCCCTGAAAATACTTTGTAAATCTCTAATTAAGAATGCAGCGAGTTCAAAGCCGTTGGTGGTCCAACAGGGTGCGCGGTCTGCCTCATCCGAAAACAGCCTTTCATATGGGCGAGGTGTGTCTGCAGTCGATCAAAATCAGAAACAGGTGACTTATGTACGATGTCTCAAGTGATGGTTGGCTACCTTACAGCCGTAGAATCTCAATCGCCGAGGCATACTGGGATCTGGTAGAGGATCAGATCGGGGATGGGTACGTCGGATACTTCGCGAACTTTATGTTCAATCAGTTGCCCGGGACGCGAAAAACGCAGATTGAGATAATGAAAAGCGAGATTAGCCGCGTTGTCGGCATTCTGACTCAGCAAGTGGTTCGCAAGCCGCAATCAGAGTCGTGGAAGCTGTTAAAGCCGCGGTTTGTTGGATGTTCGGATTTGCCCGTACCAAAGAGTAAGAAGTTGGACGCCGATGTCATCAGGGTAAATGACGGCCTGCACTTCAACGGGTTTTTGCTTGTGCCGCCACGGCGCAGAGCATCTGGTGGTAAAAGCGTTCGAGGCGCGCGCGGTAGAAAGTCGCGCTTAAAGGTGGGGCTTATTCGGCACTTTGAACTGGAACGCCATCGCTATCTCACGCCAAGATTGGCTCGCGTTCATCTGGTTCGGATTCGTGATGAAGGTATCTCTGACTACCCCTTCCAAATTTATCTCTCAGGAAAAATATCCGGTGACGATTTTATCGTGATCTAGCGATTCAATTAGCTCGCGTTGATCTGTCGGCATGTATTTCGCGAGAATTCACTTCCTACATTGCGGTTTTCTCGACTGGATAGAAAAGTCTGTTTTCTTAACAAGTTCGGGGCCAGAGATTGTTTGCGGATTCCGTGCCCAATACAGCGTCGTGAAGTCATGGCGTTCTTAAAATACGGGCGGCACCAGCTTTTCCTTATCATTGATCGACTGGCTAGCTTTTGGCCGAAAGCTTATCAGTAGACTAGTGATGCCGGTAAATTACGGCGATGATCAAGCTGTCGCGAAAGTATCGGCAGACTTTTGCATAGCAAGTGACGCCTATATTGGTTGCATTACGAATCATGAATTATCTAAAACGCGGCCAGATCAGGTTCAAAGACAGGAAAATGAAATGAAGAAGCCGATTTCGCTTCGCGAAGAGCAGCCACATAACGTGCATAGAGCCGATATTCCCCCTGCGAATGGCTTTACCTTGGTGGTCGATGGTCATTACAAAACAGAAGTTTGGCGAATATTGTGCGATTGCTCGAGGAAGACAGCGGTCCGTCTAATCACGAGCGTAAACATAACAGCCGCGGCTCGTCATGGGCCGAACTTTGGTGAACCAAACTCGGAAGGGAAAGATGTCGCGAACTGCAAATTCAGCATCAATGTCCCGATGAAGTCTGTCGCGTTTTTGGGACCGGCGAAAGAATCGGGACCGGCGCCGTGTGGTGCGTTTATGAGTTCGAGATGCAGCTCGACGCGATACAGTTCTGGGATGCATTCGAGGGACGCTGGCTTCGCGGTGCGGAGTTTATCTATCCTGAACGGCCGAAGGATTTGCCGAAGCTAAAGCTTCCGAAGCTAAAGAAACTCGGACGCGATAACGGCTGGGTATGAAGTGCCTACAGGTTTGGCAGGTTGGATAGATCCGTTATCCGTTCCAAAGCCAATTAACCATCGCTCTGGTCGGTCGTTGTGGGAGTTATGAGAACCTGAAAAGATAATGCACGGCCCGGTGGCGGAACGTCTACGCGGGAGCGCCGCAAACGCTTCACATCCTAGTTCAAATCCGGGCTAGGCCTCAAAAATTGCGAGCTTCCCTTTTCCCAAAGTTCAATAGTGAACAGATTAAGCCTCGCCGTTTCAAGTATGGACCGCGGCAGATTCTGAATTGGGATTGGCTGTGTCATCTGCAAAGGAGTTTGTGGCGTTTTGGCTAGAGGTGAGTGTGCATGCCGACGAGCCTATAAAGCTTCCCAACACTGTTGACGGTTTGGTGCAAAGGCTGGTGTTCGCCGCGAACAATCAGGGCATTACGCTGGAGCAACTCCAGGCCCAATATGGCGGTCTGCTCAAGTGGTGATTTCCGGCCTTGCTCGGAAAAGCGGCCACTCGACCATTCGCGATTTGCCCGAGCTCTGCCCAGCGCACTGGCAAGCAATTTCAGAGAGCCACTTCGGCGGCTGACAAAGGTAGAATGCTCGAATTGCTCAGCTTGCTTCGTGTTCTGCGCTTATGGGCAGGCCGCTCCTGTCGATAGCTTCTGCCAGACCTATCAGCGCTTGAATTAATCACTGGAAGATTCCGCAGAGGTCAAGAAACTGTACCCCATCGCTGGGCATCGTTGCTTATGCAGTCGAGCTGACATGGAAGGTTCGCGATCTAGAGGCGGAAATCCGTCGCGACGTCGATGCCTAGGTCGAAAACCTCGCGGATGTTTCCAACTTTGCCACGTTTTGCGTCTCACGGGCCGAACCATGCCGCATGAAACCGGAGAGATTGCAGCGGCGCGGCGGACCAAGATCCACGAGTTCGAGGTCTACACGCGCACACGTTCGTCCGAAAGGACAGTTTGGAGATCATCATCGGTCGCCTCGAAAAATCCAGCGAAAAAGCTGGACGACAAACTCGACGACAAGCTGGAGCGCGTCGTAGAGCGCAGCCAGCATCGGCAGGATTGATCAGCCCGACCGGCCCTGAGTTGGGGGGCTGCTATGCCAGTCGGGCCTTAGCCGTCGTGTCAAGCGTAAGACGGCTTGTTACGAAGTCGGATCACGAGCGAACCTTCCGGAGGTTTAAGCGACAGCTCTAACGCTTTCGGCCTCAAAGGGTCGCTGAGCTGCACCTCCTTGGAATGGCGGTGGACCGTCGTCCTCGTCGTCTAGACGTCTGAGCGCGCTCAAAATGTCTTTCAGTGGAACCGCATCGGGCGCGCCGGGCAATTGTCTGAGCCAAGGATTGTCCTCGACTGCAAATGCATCCGAGGCCCACGCCGCGAGGACGCATCTCTTCTCAGCTGTGCTGAGGATCGGGCTAGCCAGCACATCTTTGGGATTGCTGAAGGTCGCTGCCAATAACGAGTTTGCATGAATGTCGAAGGGGTTTGAACGAACTCCGGAACTCATGGTCGCCTCCTATTCTCCTTTCAGTTTAAGACGGCGACAAACGATTTAGGGCAGGCGTCGGCCTCGTCAAGATTTCCTAGCCGAAAAAATGCGGGCCTTTTGCGCCGCAAAAATCTCTGCATCACCAAGGAGAAAACTCATGATCAGTTACATCGTAACGGGCGCGGTTCTTGCCGTGCTCGCGCTGGCCGCTGCCATTCTTGCATCGATTATTGGCCCGGCAGAGGCGAGGGGCCTACACCCCACTGCAACGTCACGATGCCATGCGCACCGGTGGCGTCCGCCAAGCCATCGTCCCGAGAATCCCGCCGCATCGCCCGAGGTCAGCGCATAGAGCAAGCCGTGCCGTTCGGCGCTCCTATCTATCCGCCGGAGACGCAACGGAGTTGGTCGTCGGGCAACCTTCATCGGTGTTGAAGGCGATGACACGGCGAGCGCTGTTGTATTGTCCTGAAATCAGGTCGCCGATGGTGTTCTCGAGGTCTTCGAAGCCGATCTTGGTTTCCCTGTAGCATCGGCCATTTTTCCCGAAGTCGTCCTCAACGACGTAGACCGTGGACTCACGGTCGTTGGGCACAATGGATGGTGTCCACCGGTACGCATGACGCAACCTCAACGCAATTGAACAACCTGCCCCCAATACGGTTCCGGAACCTAGCCACAAGCATCGGCGTTGGCTTGGCTCCTGTAAGCTATTTCTCCCCCTTTGCCCCGCGCTGGGAGGTCTCACGGTCTCGGCGCGGGGCTACTTTTGTCGCAGCCTCACTTCAAAAATGGACTCGATCCGTTTTTCCTTCGAATCTAGACTGGCTGGCCGGGTTTGCCAGGGTGAGGCCATGCCAGTCGACCAGCGCCTGTGTGCGAAGTGTGGAAAGCCAACCAGATTGATGCTGCCGCAAGGTGGCAAGGGGCCGCGCACATATCAATGCATCCACTGCGACCGACCGGACCCCTTGAAATCAGTTGAGACTCGCAATTTGATTGATGGATTGCGCCCGTGCAGGGAAGAATGATGCCACGATCCCTAAAGACGGCCTGGACGCCAGACGAAGATGAGAAATTGAAGAAACTCGCGTCCCAGCGAGCTTCGCCTACCAAGATCAGTGCGGCACTTGGAAGGCCGTGGAGCGGCATCCGCACACGCGCCCATAAACTCGCTATTGATCTCCCGAAGCTTAGGGATATTCGAGCGCGGATGCGCGAGCACCAGGCACCTAATTAGGTCGACGTTTCGTCGCGTTGAGAAGCAAATGATTGCCGCTGACGATGGCTATTGTGGCCAGGCTTTTCCTGACGTCTTCGCCCGGGACCAAGCGGGCGGTAAGTAGAGTATCACGGCGCAAACAAACAGCCGATCTCTAGAGTTGCCAGCCGGATTTATGAATCCACAATTACGAAGCCTTGCGTCAACGCGGCTCCGTAGTACCTAAGCTTGCCAGGATCGTGCGTCGTATCCTCATCTATTTTGAAGTGTTCATCCGCCCGCCAAAAGCAGCTCTCTGCGGCTGCCGGCATGACGCCCCTCACGTAATACAATGCTCGGCCGGTACTGATGCCATCGTTCCGGACCTCGATGTAGCGCCTAAGCCTGATCAATATAGAACCCTAAGCGACTATCTGGCGGCAAATCGGCGAGGCCGAGGATTTGTTGCCCGTTTAAGGGTTATCCTTGCCGCCGAGCGCAGTTCCGTTGCCGGCATCCCGACCCGGCGCACTGACGAGGACTTCATGGCCTTGCCGGATCGCTAGCGAAGCGGCGCCAACGGCGGACTCGAAGGCGGCCTCCTTCGTCGCGAAATCGCCGTTGGTCTCTCCATCATGAAGAACGACCCACTTATCGCCTCGTTCTAAAATTGCATAACTTGCCCGACCCATCGCGTGCTCCTTTAAATTTAGTAACCGCACCACGCTTTACGTGTGCCGTTTGCCGAGTTCCTTGTCCCGCCGCACTGGCTGGATAATTTTATCCGTGCCTCGATCGGTCTCGTCGAGAGGCGGGCCGTCTTCCGGGCGTGGCGGCATATGGTGTCCGCCCTGTTTTTGCTGAATCCGCTTTTTCTCTTCGTGGTCAGGTGTTGCGTATGGCGCACCCAAGATTTCGGTCTGTAGCGATCTCACAAAGTCGTTTGCGTTCATGGGAACCTCGCTATCATTGCTCGACGGCAATTCACGAAAGCAGCCGACGTTCCGAAATGACCCGAAAATCCGAACATCTTGGATTTCAAAGTAGGTCAAAAAAAACTCGCCGTAGGTGACGGGCTTTTTTGCGCCTGGTTCATCAAAGGAAGCCGTCTGTTGAGATTCGAGGGCACCGATCACGCCCTGAAGACGGGCTATTTTTGCGCGGCGGTCACTCGAATTTCCCAAAGTGGATTCTTAAACTCGTCGGTGACTTCCATCCGCCAAACGCGATCCGGCAACAGCCTGCCGTCGACATCTTTAATGGCTTCACCGGCCATTTTGGTCGCCTCTTCCCACGCCGCGTACTTGTCGGGAAGCTTTTCGCCCTCATGGTCTATGTGTGGGCGATCATGATAGATGTTAAAATGGTAACGAGGCATGCAAAATGTATCCTGTGGAGATACATAAAAATCCTCGAAGCGAGATTGTTCCGGTGCCTGTGGCTGCTTGGTACTAGCTGAATTAGGCCACGCGCAAATGCGAATTACGGCGGAAAAAGCTCCATCGCGCGGGAACTGCTTCATTTCAGTCTCTCGGGCTGCGGTTCGTCGGGGCGAGTGACAGTCCCTCTGCTTTTACCGCGGCTCTTTTCCGCCAACATCAGCACGGCGAGCGATGTCCGACTTGAGTTCGTCCAACATCGCCCGATATTGCCGGGCCAAACGTTCGAACGTCTCCCGCTTCTGAGGGTCGATCGCGAGGTTTGCGATCAGGTCGCACTCCGCAGCTTCCGTGAAAAGCTGTCTCTAGGACTGCGATTGGTTGGCGCCAAGGATAGTCCTTCAGCCGCAACCTTGTCTCGGATGGCGTCCTCAGCCCGGCCTAGCTTCATCGAAATTAATTTGGCGGAGTGTTCTCAGTAATGAGCGTCTTCAGCATCTGCAGATCATCGTTGCTCCAAGGCTTGCCGTCATTTTTATTCGTCATGCCAACCTCCGACTGCTCAACGAAGAGAGGATGGCCGTGTTCCATCCTGATCAACGGGGCTCCGCGGTGTGCAGGTCGGCTTTGCGCGCTTCCAGTTCGGCTATCAGAATAACCGCGGATTCGTTGGTTTTCCTGTCTGAGCTTTGGCTTCCGAGCCTGCAGTAACGCGCAATTAGCGTGTCTATTTCGCTGCATACAGCACACATGGCATTCCCTCCAATAAGCGGCGGGAGCGCAGTGTCTCTCAGTCACCGGTGGTAGCCTTGGATCCGCTCGATGATGTGCAATAATGCCTGACAAGCGATTAGGTGCCAGTCGGCGTCATCATTTAGAAGCTATTGTCGATCCGCGGCCCGCTCCAATGACCGCCGCCAGTCGGATACTGGCATCCCCCCTGAAAACTTGGCCCGCTCAGCTTCGCGCTGGGCGGGCCATTTTGCTTTTTGATCGACCTATCGCCCCTTAGCTCGCTGTCCCGAAGCGCGACAAGCAGGCGAGAACTGATCGCGGTGACTTCGCAGGCAGGCCCCGCGAGCGTGGGGGTCAGTTGCTACCTGAGAGCAGAATTGAGCGACTTCAGCAGCGCAGGGGCCCTGACCGCCATATTTTGCTCGCGGGCCTTGAGCGAACGAAGGCGTCGCGCAGATAAGAATGGCGGCGATAGCAATACTCAGCTTCACAAGGAGGGGCAGCCTGCTTTAAGCCGCGGAACAAACTCTCGGCAGAGATAATTTTCCGCGAGGCGTAATGTGCTGGTCGGCCCGAATGTGTTTCCGACGGGTAGTGCTTCCGCAAGTTTCGCAGACAAACTCGTGTTCCACGACGACAGGGGAATACTCGACGAGTTGGGACCATACCCACAGCATCGGCTTTGCGCAGTCCGGGCAGATCGGTGCCTCAAGGTTCTCAACGGATTTTCTGATATTATCGACCATGTTTACTTCTCTCTTGTCCGAAAAATGCACCAACTCCCTGCATTTCGGCAAGACCGGAGAAGTTCAGGATTTGGGTTTTTGTTTCAGCCATGGCCGATCCGGCTTCCCCGGTTAAGCGGTTGCTTCGGGCCATGGACGATGTGGGCGACCCCGGATTGTGCCGTGTCTATTGGGCCACGGTCTTCCGCAGCCATGATGATTGCTTCCACACCCGCTTGAACGTGAGGGTCCATATGCCGGGATTTAGGAAGGGCGAGGGCGTAGTCCCGCGCATCGGACAGGGTGACGATCTCTTTGCCTTCTGGTGTCACCACGGGCCGGTCTAAAGTCATCGAACCAGCCTCGGCCGCGCGCGCGAAGCGCTTTTGAAGAAAGCACGCCAGCTTCGGACTGCGTCGGAAATGGACCGATGGATTTCCTCGCCCGGCCTTAAGCCGCCGGAGGGTCTTCAGAATTTGTCAGGGACGACGCATGAGGACACACGTCACCAACCGCACATGGACTGGCGCAGATACTGAACAGTTCAAGGCGCTGTTTGCTCAAGGCGTGTGACCTCAACGCGTGTCCATACAGAACACTCCCGACATCAGAATAGGCCACGAAGGGATATAACAGGCCAGTAGATATCTTGCGCCACCCATCAAACTTGAACTTGCGCTCAGTCGCTCATCCGTGCGGTTGATTGATCGGGAGAGAGTTCCCCATCAAGCCAGTCCTGTTCGTTCGCCAGCGCAAGCCACGCTTCGGCCATCCGTCGATATCTTTTCGTCTTAGCTTCATCGGGTGCCGCTCTTGCAAGCTGCACGCAATTCTCTGCATTTTCTCGAAACCTGTGAAAGTCATTCATAGCGTGGGCCCCTCAGCCATGATGTGCGGAAATACCGTAAAGTTCGTGAATTCCCGGCAAATCGGGTATTTTGTCCGTCAAACCAGTTGCCAAATCCACCTTCAAAGCTGTTCCGCTTGTGCCGCGGGCACATCCAAATTCAGAGCCGTGATTGGTGGTTTAATCGAAGTGACACGAGTCGTCCTGAGGAACACCGAGATGTACCGCTCAAGATCGCACGTACCCTGTCCAAGAACACCGTGGGAGCCGCTCCTTCGCTTCCTAGCAAGGCGTGAATCGCATGCGCCGCTCAATTGCGCTGCTTTCTTTCATCGCATACCAACACCCGGCGATGACATCGGCCCAAGATCAACGCGGCGCTTAATCCTGCGGGCCCCCCGGCGACCACAAGTACGTCAATGACCATCCCAAAATCCTTCAAATGCAATCAGACGACCATGCGAAACTCACACCGTTTCGCAACGACATGCAGACGACTGAAGTTAGTATCGAACGCCGCGCCATAGGGCATAGGAAACGAAAATCCAAGCCATGGACAGCACCGGCCTGGAAGACAGCAGAAAGACAGAAAAGCCAAAAGCCGCCAATCCAAAGCTGCCAAGAGCGGCGCCGCTCGCGTCAAGCGCGGCCGCAAGGGTGCCCCGATGCTCGCCGATCAATCCATTCTCGGCTTTACGGCTCCGCTCGTGCCGCTCGACGAGCGAGGCGCTCGCACAGAACACCGCCGGGAAGGCCAGAAATAGTCCGCCGTACTCCGGCCCGAGAGTATCAGCGATCAAGCCAGCGAGCACCGTCGCGATTCCTCCCAACACGAAACGGACAACATATTCGTACCAGCGCCCCTCTTTCAGAGCGGAGAGCTTGCTGTGTTTCATCGTGCTGGACTTGGTACCAAGTTAAGAAGTAACAGGGATAAAGCGATCCAAACCGGGATTGAGATGATCGTCGCGGTTAATGCAGAAAGTCTCGCTCGTACAAGTAGCTGGCAAACGAGCACGCTGTATAGGCAGAGGGCTGCGCTTCCTAGGATCATTGAGCGTCCTTCGCTCGACGCGTAGACTGCATCCTTACTGATGAATGCAAGGCTTAGGGTCACTAGGGCCACTGCGGGAGACGCCGACAGGAGGCCGGCAAGGCTCTTCGGGCGAACGACGTCGGCCAAAATCGAAAAAGCGGCCACCACCGCTCCGCCAGCCACAAAACGGATTAGATACTCCATTCTCTAGCTCCGATTTTTGATGCTGACTGAAACCTGCTGGGGCCCAAGGAGTTCCATCCTTTGTTCAAGGAGGCGCTTGTGGCACTGTTGCGAATTAACCCAACGTCGTTGGATCGGAATGTCGCTGGCTTCATATGCGACCACACCACACGCGAAATCGAACTGATCTCGCGGCTACTTACGTGGGGCGCGGACGAACACCTGCTGCTCGTAGGTGCGGGGATTGCCTGGCTAGTTACAAGATCTTCGCCATCGGCTGCTCGAAGAAAACTAGGATTACACCTGCTTGCGACAACATTTGTAAGCGCGCTGTTACCCCACGTACTGAAAACCACGTTTGATCAAAAGAGACCCGACCGGGAGGTTGTTGCTGCTCATCTCAAGGGAATCCCGATCTCGGGAAAGTCAAACGATGCGTTCCCATCTGGTCATGCGATTCACATGGGAGCCTTGGCGAGCGCTGCGTCCTTTCTTCCGCGCAGGCAACGGAACGCGGTTTGGACCCTCTCGGTCCTTCTCTCTGTTACCCGCATTGCGATATTGGCTCATTGGACGACAGATGTGGTCGCTGGTTTCGTCATGGGTGTCGGTGTTGAACGCCTTCTTCGAGTGCTGACGGAACCGGTCTCTCTACAAAATCGTAGGAAGTGAGATGGGCTCGTTGGAGAGTGAAATAACCGGTCAGTCCGTGCATCTATGTGTGGATATGCAGCGCCTTTTCGGGCCCGGAAGCCCGTGGGCAGCTCCTTGGATCGAGCGCATTTTACCAACTGTACTGCGATTGGTGAACCACTCAGCCTCGAGAACGGTCTTCACGCGATTCATTCCAGCGCGGTCGGCGGAGGAAGCAAGGGGAAGGTGGACAAGGTTCTACAGGAAATGGGAGTCCGTTACGCTGGATAGGCTAAATCCCGAATTGCTCGACCTGTTGCCATCCCTTGATCGGTTCTCACCGCCCGCAGAAAAGTTTGACCGCACAACCTATTCGGCATTCGCCGACGGTCGCTTGCACAAATGGCTTAGGGAGAGGGACGTTACCACTTTGATAGTTTCCGGTGCCGAAACCGATGTTTGCGTTCTCGCCACTGTTCTTGCGGGCGTGGATCTCGGATACCGAACAATAATTGTACGGAATGCTTTGGCGAGTTCGGCCGATGAAACTCACGACGCCCTTTTGGCCCTCTATAGCCGCCGGTACGATATTCAGATCGAACTCGCCGACGTTGATGAAATGATCGCGGCTTGGCACCCGGAAAAGTGAGCAAGCCGTTTGGCCTTAAAAGCATCGTTCTAGATTCTGTTAGTTTTCTTCGGCCGCACAACTGGCGGCGCGGGCACCGACTTAAAGACTACGTCGCCAATCGGGTTCATCATCGATGACATCGCTGGCGAATTTCCGCTCATCCGTCCACGGCTGACCAAACGGATCACGAGACGCTGCGAGCGCGCGTGCTTCAATTTCGTTATCAATGGCGACTAGCGGCAATCGCCGATGCGGTTGAGCGAAATCTTCGCCGACCGGAGTTAGTTCATTTCGTACGGAACTCCGAAGCGCTAACTCGCGGTTGCTGACCACAAAGTTGTTGGTCCCGGACGAATGCAAGCTGTAGGGGCCGTTTTCCAGTTTTTTCGTGAGTATCGTTTTTATTCAAGCATTCGAAATCAGCTGACCATTCCAAAGAATGCCGGCATGGCGATCAAGGCATTATTCCTAATGTTGCCCATGACAAATGTCTCAGAGCCGCTTTTTCACATCCTGCGTCTCTGAGTTCCAAGTCTCAATGTTTTATGGCGAATTGGAGAGGTTTGATTCGCCGCTTGTTTTCCAAGTGATCCAACCAGGAGGAGTCTCACTGAAACGCCGTCAACTTTCGCAGCGTTCCTATTGCGGGTCACCGACCCTCAGGGGCAATTGAAGGAGGTTTCAATGAGTGTACTTAATGGAAGCGACTCTTCTGCAACCCGCCTCGTGGAGGCTGTTGCCGGTTCGTCGGGGTCAATCATCGATCCAACTTCGGCAACCGGCCACCTTCCGGTTCTCGGATCGCTTGATTCAACTGGAGACACTCCCGTGGCAACGCCGCAGGAAAGTGCCGTCACGGATTCGAACGGCGGATTGCTTGACATTCTATCGTCGTTAAGTAGCGGGGCGGGTGTCGCAGAGCCAATCCCATCGCTACCGGGTCTTGCTCTGGCGGGGGAGGGTACCCTCATTCAGCCGGTGTTTGACGCTGCTAACTCCGCTATCAAGGAATTCCATCTGGAGTTAGAAACGCTCAGCCATCAGACAGGGACGAATGACGTCATTCACTCTGTTACAACTCTCGGCGAGACGGTTGGACTTGGCGAGATCGGCATAGCGCCCGCGCCCGATGGACCCACAAACCTCGCGACGGATGTTTTGAACCTTCCCGTGGACTTACTCAGCGGGAATCTGGGGGGCATTATTTCGAATCTCGGTCACGATCTGACGGACGTTATCGGAAACGTGATGGGCGTCAAAGATGCTCTGATTTTTGGCAACGATCCGATTAATCCCCTTCCTGAACTGGTTCAGTCGATCGGCCATGACCTGTCATCGTTACCTATTCTGTCGCTCCGTGAAGGCAACGGTTTGCTCGACGGACTGGTCGGGGACCTATCTCGTTCGTCCACCGGGCATCTGGTTGACGTCAACGTCGGGCCTGAGCAGGAGACGGGTGGATTGCCGATCAACCTTCTTGCCGCGAACGAGCCTGGGCCCAGCCACACCCTGGATGTAAATGCCATCGATGTTGGTCCGACGGGTCCTCATTTGGCGGCGCTCGATCTTCTTACTGGAAGCGGCCTCAATACTGGTGGCGGCGACAGTCTGATTGGCAATCTGCTCGGTCTGGGAGTTGTCTCAGCGCCATCGAACGCCACGACAGCTAGTCTCGGTCTCGCCGCGCCTCAGCTCGGCGATCTCACAAGCCTGGATACTGGAGCTATTGCCAATGCTGACCACGGTATTCTCAACCTCCACGGCGTTCACTTGATCTAAACGACATGGAGTGTCGCCTCCCGGCGGCACTCCTTCTCCCGATCTGTCTTCTCCACAGTGTTGAGGAACAGCATGAATGCAATACGGGCCAGATGGTCGGCTCTGCCGTCAGAGATGTGGCTGGCTTTAAAGCAAGGCCGCGCAGCGCTTATCGGCGTGCTGGCTGCGAGCTTCATAGTCAACATTCTTATGCTCGCGGGCCCTATCTTTATGCTTCAGGTCTACGATCGGGTTCTGCCGAGCAGAAGCGTTTCTACGCTCATCGGACTCCTGCTTGTCGTAGTAGTGCTTTTTCTTTTGCAGAGCTTCGTCGACGCGATACGGAGCAGGCTCCTTACAAGAATCGCTCAGGCATTCGATGAAGGGCTTCGCGAGCGCACATTTCAAGCGGTTCAGCGGGAAGCATTGATCCGACCCGGAAACGATGGGCTCCAGCTCATCCGCGATCTTGATACGGTTCGTGGCTTCATGGCCGGGGCAGGCATCGTCGCCGTTTGTGATCTGCCATGGACGCCTGTTTACATTCTGGTGTGCACGATTTTCCATCCGCTGATGGGATTGGCGGTATTTTTGGGCGCGGCTGCGCTCTGTGTCATCACATTTGCGACCGAGCTCTCAACTAGAGCTCCGACGAAGGAGTTGATCAATCTTGCTGCATCACGCCGATCCACTGCCGAAATAGTTTTCCGGCACGCCGAGGCCGTCCATGCCCTCGGCATGCTGCACCGCCTGACAGGCCGCTGGTCGGACAAATCTTCTGCCTATCTAGATATGCAGGCAAAAGTGGCGGACCTATCGAGTGGCTTTGGAAGCGGATCGCGCCTTCTGCGAATGGCGCTGCAATCCGGAGTTCTGGCGCTTGGTGCTTACCTTGTCATCAATCAGCAAGCGACGGCTGGCGTCATGCTTGCGGCAACGATTCTGTCAATTCGCGCTCTGAGCCCCATTGAGCTGGCGATCGCCAACTGGCGCGGATTTATCGCATCTCGCGAAAGCGCGCGCAGGCTATGTGAAGCCTTTGCCGGGCAATGCCCGCCGGCGCAGCGAACGACCTTGCCCGCTCCGCGGCAAGAACTTCGCGTGACATCGCTAAGCGTGACCGCACCTCAAAGCGGAGTGGTTGTGCTCCATGAGATCAGCTTTTTGCTGAAGGCGGGGCAGGCCGTGGCTGTTGTTGGTGCCAGCGGATCAGGAAAATCGACTTTGGCCCGGGTGCTGGTTGGAGCATGGCCGGCAGCACGGGGCGTCGTTCGTATCGACGGATCCAATCTCCATCAATGGGATTCGAACCAGCTAGGGCCCTCGCTGGGCTTTCTTCCGCAGGATGTCGCCTTGTTCAAAGGAACGGTCGCGGAGAACATTTCCCGCTACGCACAGCAAGAAAACTCACGGGCCTTGCTGGCGGCAGCGATGGCGGCCGGTGTTCATGACATGATACTGCACCTTCCACAGGGATATGAAACCGAAGTCGGAGACGGCGGCGCGATGCTGTCCGGGGGACAGCGGCAGCGGATCGCGCTTGCGAGAGCGCTATATGGTGATCCATTTTTGCTTGTGCTGGATGAGCCGAACTCCAACCTCGATACGGCAGGAGAAAAGGCGCTGGCGCGGGCCATCCTCGATGTCCGCAGGCGAGGCGGGATCGTTGTGGTGATCGCGCACCGGCCGGCAATCCTGTCTGCCGTGGATCATGTTTTGATCCTGAACGAAGGCCGTATGCACGCATTCGGGAAAACCGAGACTCTTTTTCCCAGCATTACAGGGCCTCAGGTCGCACCGCAGGTGGAGCGGCCGGAACCGGTATCTCGAAGACGGAGACGCGTCGATGCTGCGGAGTAAAACCACGCAATCGATCCGCGCACATCTTATTGCGGTCGGCGTCGCGGTCGCTTTCCTCGTGTGCAGTGTGGGTGTTATGGGCGCTGCCACCGACCTGGCCGGCGCTGTGATCTCGTCGGGATCAATTGTTGTCGAATCAAGTGTTAAGAAAATTCAGCATCCGACGGGCGGCGTCGTAAAGGAGCTTGCCGTATCGGATGGTCAACGGGTTTCGGCCGGCGATCTTTTGATTCGACTGGACGAAACAGTTGCGAACGCAAATCTCGCCGCGGTAACGAAAAGCTACTGGGAGTTACTGGCGCGACGCGCCCGGCTCGAGGCCGAGCGCGAGAACAAAGCTGAAATCTCGTTTCCGGAAGCCCTGCGAACGTCTAAAGAACCTGCGGTGGTAGCAGCGCTAAACGGAGAGGAAAACCAGTTCAAAATCCGGCGTGATGCAGCCGAAAATCATCGCAAACAACTGAGAGAACGAATTTCCCAGATAGCGGATGAAATCGAGGGATTGAAAGAGCAGCTTACCGCAAAAGATCAAGAGTTGGCGCTGATCCAGAAAGAACTCTCCGGCGTCGAAACGCTATGGGATCAAAAGCTTGTTTCGATCACACGTCTGACCGCGCTCCAGCGTCAGGCAGCGCAGCTCCTCGGAGACAAGGGCCGCCTTTCATCCTCCATCGCGCAGTCAAAAGGCAGAATCTCGGAAACGGAACTGCAGATATTGCAGATCGACGAGGAAAACCGCCGAGACATTGCGAAAGAACTCGCAGAGGTTCGGTCAAAATTCGAAGAGACTGCAGAGAAGAAGATTGCGGCTCAGGATGTTTCCACCCGATTGGAGCTCAGATCCCCTCAGGATGGTGTTGTCCACGATCTCAGCGTCCATACGAAGGGCGGAGTCATCGCCCCAGGTGAAACAGCGATGTTGATTGTGCCTGATCGCGACAACCTTATTGTTGAAGCGCGGGTGTCCCCTCAGGAAATTGACCAAATTATCATGGGGCAATCTGTCACCCTCAGATTCCCGAACTTCAATCAGCGCACAACTCCTGAAATCAGCGGAGCTGTTATGCGCATCGGCGCGGATATCTCGCGAGAGGATAAATCCGGTGCACCCTATTTCATTGTAAGGGTCGCAATCCAGAAACAGGAGGCCGATCGTCTCGATCACGTTAAACTCGTCCCAGGCATGCCGGCAGAGGTATTTATTCGGACAAGCGATCGCTCCATGCTTTCGTATCTGATGAAGCCGCTCGCCGATCAGGCAAGACGCGCTTTCCGGGAGAAATAGAGTGACTGCGATGCCTCAAACCATTGATCGCAATGACACTTGCGCGCCTCTCGCCATTCGCAAAAGCCTTCAGAGTTTGCGTGACGCGAGGTGGGCTTGTCATGCTTGTCAAGCAGCAAGCAATGGAGCTTGCGCCTCATAACATAATGTTCGACGGCGTCGCGCAGACACCTTGGTGTGGCGGCGGCTTTTCGACCGTGCGGGCCTATCTTCGCGATACGTTCGGTACACGTTATGTCGGCGCCATTCACGGCATTCTGCTTACTGGGTGGTCAGCAGCCGGTATCGCCGGTCCTGTCCTGCAACTACATCCGCGAATATAACCTCGCGCATGGCGGCGGTCTGGACGCAATGGGAAATTCCGGCTTCGAGATTACTTGCTGCTTCGAATATTCCTCTTGGCTGCCTTAGGAACAAAGCGCAGTTGAGCTGGTTGTTGGGTTTCGAGCCTGCCTATCAGGCGTTCTCATCCAAGGAAAACCAAATGAAGTTGAAAACCGCTTTGGCGGCCATTGCTGTCCTGTGCGTGTCGAGCGCTGCTTTTGCCCAGGCACCCGCGGCGCAGCCGGGACCGGGCAACAACGCCGTAAATTCACCTGGCCAAAACAATTCGACCATGCCCGTTGAAGGTCGAAACAGCTTTACTGAAGCGCAGGCCAGGAGCCGCATCGAGGCCGCTGGTTATACCGAAGTGTCGGGCTTGGCCAAGGACGATTCGGGAGTCTGGCGCGGGAAGGCTTCCAAAGGAGGTTCGGTCAAAGACGTGAGCCTCGACTTTCAGGGCAACGTCAATCCGAACTAATCCGACTTCAGTAAAGGAATTAAAATGACTGTAACAATCTCGCGTCTCTACAATAACTATTCCGACGCCGCAAAAGCGGTTGGTGACCTCGAAGCGGCGGGCGTTCCGCATTCGGATATCAGTCTCGTCTCAAACAATTCAGACGATTGGTATTCGACTGACAAAAAGATCGACAAAGACCGTGATGGAGTTGACGATCGCGCTGAAGGCGCGGGAAAGGGCGCAGGTATCGGCGCTGGTATCGGTGGCGCCGCCGGGCTTATGGCGGGCTTGGGTCTGCTAGCAATCCCCGGTGTTGGCCCAGTCGTAGCAGCCGGGTGGCTCGCAGCAACGGCCGTGGGTGCGGCTGCTGGTGCCGCAACAGGTGGCGTAATCGGAGCTCTTACCGAAGCAGGTGTTTCGAGTAAGGATGCCGAAACATATGCTGAAGGTGTAAGACGCGGTGGGACACTTGTTTCGGCACGTGTTCCGGACGGCGATCAGGGAAAGTTGGAAGCTATCCTGAACCAATCGGCGGTGGACGTTCAATCCCGGCGGACGTCGTGGGAAAAGTCAGGATGGAAGTCGTTCGACCCTACCGCGAAGCCATATTCGGCGGATGACGTCCGCAAGGAGCGGTCGTTGTACTGACGTTGGTTCGATCACTCTCATTCAGGCCCGGGGAGCATTCTCCCCGGGCTTTCTTCTGCTTAACGTGATCCGCCGGAACTATTGGCGATCCCGGAGCTTGTCGCATTTATTATCCAGGAGGAAATGATGGCTAAAAAAGCAAAGATGCTTGCAGATTTGTTTCACGAAACACTCAAGGACATCTATTTCGCGGAAAACAAGATTCTGAAGACTCTTCCAAAGATGGCAAAGGCTGCTCAGTCTCGCGACTTGAAGGCTGCGTTCACGAAGCACGAGCGCGAAACCAGGAGCCAAGTGAAACGCCTAGAAGGCGTATTCAAAATCTTGGGCAAGCCGGTGCGAGGGAAAACTTGCGCCGCGATCAACGGCATTACCGAGGAAGGGGCCGAGATTATGAAGGACTTCAAGGGAATGCCCGCCCTTGATGCGGGGCTGCTCGCGGCCGCTCAGGCTGTCGAACACTACGAAATTTCACGATACGGCACGTTGAAGACGTGGGCGGAGGAGCTCGGGATGCCTGATGCGGCTCGCCTGTTGAAGCAAACGCTTGACGAGGAATCGGCGACCGATAAGGCTCTCACCACGATTGCAAAGACTGTGGTAAACGTCGAAGCAGAAGCGGAACTTTGAGCTTGATCAATCAAATAATCCGCGCGCGGTGGGCTAGTCCTACTGCGCGCTTATTCTATTTTGGGCACTTATTTCGCTTATGAAGCGGCTGATAGGAACAGCGGACCGATGAGACTGTTGGCGTGACTCAAAGGAGAGAGTCATGCGCGCATTATGTTGGCACGGAAAAGGCGATGTTCGAGTAGATACAGTTCCCGATCCCACGATTCAGCATCCCCGAGATGCGATCATAAAAATCACGGCTTGCGCGATATGTGGCTCTGATCTCCACCTCTTGGATGGTTATCAACCCACGATGGAAAGCGGCGACATCTTAGGCCATGAAAACATGGGCGAGGTCGTCGAGGTGGGATCAGAAGTCAGCAACCTAAAGAAGGGCGACAGGGTCGTCGTGCCGTTCACGATCAGCTGCGGCCATTGCTGGTTCTGCCAGAAGGGGCTCTATTCCTGCTGTGACCGCACGAATCCGAATGCTGAAATAGCAATCAAAGCCATGGGGCATTCACCCGCTGGACTATTCGGCTTTAGCCATATGCTCGGAGGCTACAGCGGCGGGCAAGCAGAGTACCTTCGAGTACCAATGGCGGACATTGGGCCGATCAAAGTTCCGGATAGTGTGTCCGACGAGCAGGCGCTGTTTCTCTCGGATATATTTCCGACTGGATACATGGCCGCCGAAAACGCTCAGATCCAAGATGGAGACACCGTCGCCATTTGGGGCTGCGGGCCGGTCGGGCAATTCGCGATCCGCTCGGCAATCATGATGGGGGCTGGGCGAGTGATCGCCATCGATGAGGTCCCCGAACGCCTCGCAATGGCTCGTGCCGGCGGTGCGGAAACATTGGATTTCTCGAAGTCCGACATCTACGACGAGCTTATGGCGCTCCCTAATGGACGAGGTCCGGATAGTTGCATCGACGCGGTCGGCTGCGAGGCAGCGGGCCACGGCGCTGCTGACGCCATCCTCGACAAGGTGAAGGCTGCAGCAATGCTGGCGACTGATCGTGTGCACGTACTACGGCAAGTGATTATGTGTTGCCGGAAGGCCGGAACGATCTCAATCCCCGGGGTCTATGTGGGAATGGGTGACAAAATTCCGATCGGTGCAGCCATGAATAAGGGCCTCACGATCAAAACCGGTCAGACCCATGTCCAAGCGTACACGAAGCCTCTTCTGCAAAAGATAGAAGCCGGCGAAATCGACCCGAGTTTTGTGGTGACCCACCCGGCAAGCCTCGAAGATGCTCCGGAGATGTACAAGAAATTCCGCGACAAAGAAGATGGGGTCATCAAGGTTGTCCTGAGGCCCTAACAGATCAGTCCTCAAGATACGCCGCGCCCAACGGCGCGGTTTTTCTTTGCATGCGCTTCAAAATTGATTCTGAGTGAGCGGCTTGTGACTCTCGGATTGGGACTTGATTGCAAGAGGTTGAAATGCACATAGGATGCTACGATGCGGACAATTAGTATTTGAGATCAGAATCATTTTTGGTCGATGGCGATAGCTATCATCGATCAAGCATGACAACGACCGCCACCCCAGTTTGACAACTGCTGCAGTTACTGAATCATTCTATCTAAGTGCAAGAAATGTCTCTCAGGCGATCGCCCGCGCCGTTCAAAGCAACCGGATGCTGTGGGAGCGAATGACAATCTCGCGTTGTCGAAAAGTTCGCTCTAGTTCGCCTCTATATTCCCGCCACCAGGCGTCATCGATTTGACTTGTCATGACTTCGATGACGACAACCTGATCTTTTTCCACCTGGCCTGCATTCCGCGAAACGCCTTCGCCCGGTGAGCGTATGAACGCGGTGACGCCACCGAATGCTTCCGTCAGATGTTCCTGAACAGCTCGGAACAACCCTCTTCGGAACGGCACCTCGGCATTATCTGAGGTCGGCAGTAGAATCTCGACGAGATACATCGCTGTTCGCCTTTGTTGCGCGTTGGAGCGTTTGATAAGCAAAAGGCCCGGTACTTTCCGGGCCCAAAGCATTCTAGACGATCGAAGAGATTACTTTTGCTTGGCGAGCCCCTGAGCCATTTCAAGGTGATGCTTGAGAGCAGGGAGCGTGTTCTGCGCCCAATTCTTCAAGTCGGTATTTTCACCACTTTTGGCGTAGCGTTCAAATAGGTCGACGGCATCCTTGTGAGCATCGACTTGCATCGGGCGGTAGCTGGAAGAGAAGTCTGCACCTGAAAGTCCCTTCAGCTTATCCAGCTTCCCTTGATGAGATTCGTCCAAGGCGGCGGGGATATCGGCCTTCACTTTTCCGGAGCTAACGAGTCCCTTCAACTCCGTACTGGTCTTGGTATGGTCGGTCACCATCTGAGCAGCAAATGTCTTGTCCGCCGCGGTTCCCTTTTCCTGTCCAAGCTTATTCGATGCGATCTCGAACATATCGCTGATCGCAACTTGTTTCACAAAATCCGCTGTGCTCGGGCTGACGCCTAGGGTGGAATTCACGCCCGTCTTTTCGCCGATAGACTGTGCGGACGCCGACGCTGCAAAGCAAAGGCCAAAAATCAGAATTAGAAACCGTCTCATGGAACATCCTCCGTTTCGCTGCCTCAACAAGCAGGAAGGGTGGTTGTTCCATTATTTTGCGGCTCGAGGCGACGGCCCAGCATTAGGGGCGGGTGTAACGTTCACAACGCCAAAGCGGATAGCTGCATACATGGCTCCAACGCCGCCGGTCCCTGTAAATAAGCATTTTGCGGAAAGTTGCCTGGCTGTAGCCCAACTGGTTCCCATTCTGTTTGATAAGGGAGAGTGTCCTGTCGTTCGCCGGGCAGCGGCGGTCGGGGGCTATCGAGCAGCCGAGTCAGGTCTGCCATGGAACTTCGGTCATCAGCCGAAAAAGGCGACATAGATGGCTGTGAAGGAGTGCGCCGCCCCATGCTCGCACGCGGTCAAAATAATAGGCGAATGGTTGCATCGGTTAATCCCCATAGCGCCGCCTGCTAATTTCGCGCGATGGATAATGTTGCATTGAATCTAAAAGCGAAACCGCGCCAGTAGGGACGTACTGGCGCGGCTCAACTGACGGAATGCGGATGAACTTACTTCTTCATCCCGTCAATCGGCTTGTTCTCTTTGCTCTTATCCTTCATGCCCTCCTTGGGCATGGAATCCTGAGACATGCCGGATGTCCCCCTCATATCCTTCTTCATGCCATCCTTCGACATGCTATCGTTTTGCTTCATGTTGTCCTGAGGCGCAGGGCCGGTCGTCTGGGCAAGTGCGCCGCCCATAGTGAATCCAATGAGCGCCGCAGCAAGAATGATCTTTCGCATAATTTTCTCCTGTTAGAATGAATCGCCCAGAACAACGCGCGCTGAGGTATCGATGTTCCTCAGTTGGTTGAATTTGGAGAATGTTTATTTTGAAACCGGTTCTATTGCGACGCACCGGGCGGTTAACGTTGTCTGATCCCCTGAGGTCTCCATCATGTGAAACATAGCCCGCTCCGCGTCGGCGAGGCGGGTTTTTTCATGACCGCTGGCTACCGCGGTCAGTTTCGTTTCTTCGCACATTAGGAACATTTGCAATTCTCGCATGTTTCCGGCGCGGATAACCAGCACTGGAAAACGCATTGTCCGATAGGGAATCCACTCGCCGCGCCATTCTCGGGACGACAGCCGCAGGCCTTACGACCTTGGCTCTCTAAAGCAAGGAAGCTGCTGCGCAGCGAGAATCCCAATCCGGAAATGCGTCGCAACGTGATCCAAGAAGCAAGTATCGGAGAGAGCCTTTCAAAGAGCAGAAGCAACCGTAGCCGGCTCTGGCCACGCGAATAAAACAGGCCCGTACCGTCGTCAGGTCACCGGGTCGGCGGCTTTTTTGTTCGTGGCTCCTTCGCTGGCACCAGCGCCTTGATCAGACCTGTGACGACGGGGGATTTCAGGGGGTCGGGGCGATCGCAGTGAATGCACTGGTAGGTGCGCGGACCTTTGCCTCCTGGTTGAAGCATAAGCCTGGAGATAGGAATATCGGAACACGCAGGCGATAAGTCGTCTAACGACTGCCAGCGGAGCGTCTCGGAGCGCTCAAGATTTCATCGAGGGGAACCGGCGCGGCCGGGCCGTTGTCAGAGCCAAGGATTTCCTCGACTGCAACTGCATCCGAAGCCCAAGACGCGAGGCCGCGTCTCTTCTCAGCAGTGCCGAGTTTCGTCCGGGTCGCTTGGAAGGCTGATCGGTACTCTTGTTATCTTCGGGAATCGTTCTGTTTGCGATTACATTTAGTTCGCTCTGTAGATCAAGAGTTTTGGGCATCGGAAGCTCGTCCGGTCGAACCAAGATCAAATCTATCGGTTCCTTAGAGCTGAATGAGAAATGCCGAGGTTGTCGAAGCATGAGCTCGGGGAAATACTAATCATCGCACGGCATCGGAACATGAACGCGATATCGCTGTTGCCTGATCGAAGTATTTAAACAGGAGACGGGTCATGGATGGGCCGGTCAAGTCATCTGGTATTTGCACGACTTTGACTGTCAACGAGCAGGTCCATCACCTCACCTTGGAGCCATGGGTTACTTTGCTCGACCTTCTGCGAGAGCGGCTTAAGCTGACCGGTACCAAAAAAGGCTGCGACCATGGGCAATGTGGAGCGTGTACGGTACTCGTCGACGGCAAGAGAATCAATTCGTGTCTGGTGCTGGGGGTCTCGAAAAACGGTTCGAAGGTGCTGACGATCGAAGGTTTGGCGGGAGGGGATTCACTGCATCCCTTACAAGCGGCCTTCATCGACCATGATGCTTTTCAATGCGGCTATTGTACGCCCGGCCAAATTTGCTCGGCCGTCGGTTTGCTTCAAGAAGGGCGCGCTCATACCCGATCAGAAATCCGAGAGCACATGAGCGGCAATTTGTGCCGCTGCGGCGCTTACACGAACATCGCAGATGCAATTGAAAATGTTCTTGGCACCCATGTTTGCCAGGAGGCCGCAGAATGAACAGGTTCGGGTACTCGAAGCCAAGCAACGAGGAAGAAGCCGTCCGCGTACTAGCACGTGATCCATCTGCCCGCGTGCTCGCAGGAGGCACCAACTTAGTCGACCTGATGAAGTACAAGGTGACCAGCCCTTCGCATTTGATCGATATTAGCGGCTTGCCACTCAATAGGATTGAAGACACCGCCGATGGTGGATTGAAGATCGGTGCTCTCGTTACCAATGCTGATTTGGCATGGGACTCTCGAGTGGAACGGACCTATCCACTGCTTTCCAGCGCGATCCTAGCCGGAGCTTCTCCGCAACTTCGGAATGCCGCAACAACCGGTGGTAACCTGCTTCAGCGCACCCGTTGCTACTATTTCTACGATCCTTCTACCCCTTGCAATAAACGAAAACCGGGCAGTGGATGTCCCGCAATTAATGGCGTTAACCGCATCCACGCTGTACTTGGTACCAGCAAGGCATGCATCGCGACTCACCCATCAGATATGTGCGTGGCCCTAGCTGCGCTCGATGCAAGAGTGCATGTCGTGGGCTTAGAAGGTCGCCGGGTCATTCCCTTCATGGAGTTTCATCGCCTTCCGGGAGATACTCCGGAAGAAGACAACATTTTGAAGCAGGGCGAACTCATCACGGCTTTAGAACTTCCGCCCGAACGCTTCGACGAGAATTATAGCTACCTCAAGATCCGTGATCGCCTTTCATATGCGTTCGCACTCGTTTCTGTCGCCGTAGCGCTCAAGATCGAAGATGGACGAATTTCACAAGCACGGGTTGCGCTAGGCGGCGTGGCTCACAAGCCTTGGCGGCGACAGGAAGCCGAAAACTACTTGCTTCACCGAGAACCAAGCGATGATGCTTTTAGGGCATTTGCCAAAATTCTAACGGAAGGGGCGCGAGGATACGGCCACAACGATTTCAAGATAGAGCTTGCGCAACGAACCATTGTTCGAACGTTGCGCCAGGCAAGTCAGGGTGCGCCACAGCAGCAAGCAGACAAGCGGATCAATTGATGGAAACGCGTGACACGTTGCCCGATTCGGTTATTCACATCGGCCGTCCCATAAGCCGCGTAGATGGCCGCCTCAAAGTTACCGGGAAAGCACGCTACGCGGCTGAATACGATGCTTCGGGCCTTCTTCACGGGTACGTCGTCTGTTCGACCATTCCCGCCGGGCGCATCGTATCGCTGAATGTGAACTCCGCTGAATGTTTTCCTGGTGTAGTCAAGGTTTTCACACACAATAATAGGGGCTCGGCCGCTTGGTTGGACGGGAGCTGGCGTGACGAT
>CAZQMD010000037.1:0-27236 GCA_964594185.1 uncultured Afipia sp.
GACGCACTTTAGGGGCTCAAAACGCCCGTGCGCGGCTTCACACGTATGCGCTTTTCGCAAAGCACAATCACCGCCGGATAAGCAGGTTAGCCGCGAGGCGCCGCGTCGGGCTTCTGCTGGGCAGCAGGCTTTGCTGCCGGTTTGGCCGCGGCTGGCTTGGCGGCGGGTGTGGCCGCAGCCGGTTTGGCGGCAGCAGGCTTTGCCCCCGCTGACTTGGCCTCCGGCTTCGCTGCGGGCTTGGCCGCTGCGTCGGGTTTCTTGTCGGCTTTCGGGGTCGCCGGTTTGGCCGCAGGCGTGACCGCCGCGGTTTTCGGCTTCGGAGCTGCCGCCGGCTTGGCATCCGGTTTCGCTGCAGCGTCTTTCTTCTTGTCCGGCTTGGCAGCTTCCGCCTCCGGCTTCGCGGCAAGCTTGGCGGCTTTCGCGCCCTTCTTCCGCTTGGCGACGGTGGCTGCCTGGTTGGCCGCTTCGGCAGCATCGGCCTCGAGAACCGCCGCGCCGGTGCGGGCTGGACCGGTATAGACGATCACCGGCGTGGCTGCGGCAGCGGGCATCGCCAGCAGTTCGGACACCTTCATGGTCGGCGCTTGAATGCCCGCGGTGAACATCGACACGCCGGCCTCGCCATTGCTGCTGCTGTTGTCCGCAACAATATCCGGATCGTCTTCTTCGTTCTCCGCCGCAGGCCGCTTGCGTTTCGGTCCGCACATCTCGTCGCGCAGGTTCGGCGGCGAGGCATCGATCGGCGCCAGCGCATCGACGGTGCCGAGCGATGGCTTGAGCCAGGACAGCTTGTTGCCGCCAAAGCCGCGCTCCAGCAGTTGCGCCGCCTTGGAGGCGCGCTGCGCAGACGATTGCGCGCCGAGCACCACGGCGATCAATCGCTTGTTGTTGCGCGTGGCGGTCGCGACAAGATTGAAGCCGGATGCGCAGATGAAGCCGGTCTTCATGCCGTCGGCGCCCGGATAGCGGCCGA
The DNA here is from genome assembly GCA_964594185.1 of uncultured Afipia sp. Lineage (GTDB taxonomy): Bacteria > Pseudomonadota > Alphaproteobacteria > Rhizobiales > Xanthobacteraceae > Afipia. The sequence goes on from CAZQMD010000037.1 coordinate 974, forward strand.
TCAGCTTGTTGAAGTTCGCGGTGATGCGGCGGCCGAACTTGATGGCCGGGACATGCATGAAATATTCGTATTCCGGCAGATCGCGGATGATGGCGCGGGCCAAAATGCCGAGATCGCGCGCCGAGGTGATCTGTCCGTCCGCAGGCAAGCCGTTCGGATTGACGTAGCTGGTCTGCGTCATGCCGAGCCGCTGCGCGTTCTTGTTCATTTCGGCGGAGAAACCGTCGATCGATCCGCCGACGCCTTCGGCGATGACGACAGCGATGTCATTCGCCGACTTCACCATCATCATCTTGAGCGCGTTATCGAGCGTCACCTGCGTGCCGGGCTTGAAGCCCATCTTCGAAGGCGACTGCGCGGCGGCGGTCGGCGACACCGTGAGCAGTGTGTCGAGCGTCATGCGGCCTTCCTTGACCGCTTTCAGCGCGACATAGGCCGTCATGATCTTGGTGACCGAAGCGGGATACCACGGATAGGTGGCGTTCTCGGCCTGAAGCACCTTGCCGGTATCGGCTCCGATCAGCAGCAGCGCTTCGGCCCGCGCGCCGCGCGGAGTTACAATTGCCGCAGCAAGCACCGCCGCCGTGAGCACAAGCGGTCGCAATGAAGGAAGCCGGAACGGAGCAGGGACCGATGCCACTACCGGATTCCGGAAATCGAGAGCACGCCAGCGGCGAATGAAAAGGCGAATGAAATCTTGGCCTCCTCGGCGTGTTGCACACGGATTCGAGAGCAATCCGGGCCGTCAAATCAGATGCGCTGTCGGACCTGAACCTTATACCGGAGCGCGCGGTTCCGAACAGGGGTCTTGAGGCTCAATCAAGCATGAAATGGGCCAAAATTCGGCGATAGTCACAGTTCTCGGCAGGGGGCGATGACGTCATTGTGAGGCCCTCAAGTGACCGAATGCGCGCGGGCCTCGTCCTGAACCATGAACTGGGCGCGTGCGAGCCGGGCGAAATAGCCGCCGTTGGCCACCAGTTCATCAAAGGTTCCGCTTTCGATCACCTTGCCCTTGTCGAACACCAGAATGCGCGTTGCATTTCGGATGGTGGAAAGCCGGTGGGCGATCACGAATGTGGTCCGGCCCTGCATGACGGTATCGAGCGCGGCGTTGACCTTGGCCTCGGTGACCGCATCGAGTGCGCTGGTCGCCTCATCGAGGATCAGGATCGGCGGGTTTTTGAGCAGCGCGCGCGCAATCGACAGGCGCTGGCGCTCGCCACCGGAGAGCATGCGGCCGCGCTCGCCGGCATTGGTGTCGAATTTGAGATCGCTGCGCTCGATGAAGTCGAGCGCCTGCGCGCCTTCGGCCGCCGCGCGCAGTTCTTCATCGGTGGCATCGGGCTTGCCGACCCGCATGTTCTCGGCGATGGAGCGGTTGAACAGCAGCGCTTCCTGAAACACTACGCCGATATTCCGGCGCAAGGCCGCGAGCGTCATGCCGCGCACATCCATGCCGTCGATCTTGATGAAGCCGGACTGGGGATCGAAGGCGCGATGGAGCAGGGCGATGGCGGTGGACTTGCCCGCGCCGGTTTCGCCCACAAGTGCGAAGGTCTGTCCCGGCAGCGCGGTGAACGAGACGTCCTCGACCGCGGGCCGCTTGCCGTCATAGGAGAACGAGACATCCTGAAATTCGACCAGCCCCTGCAGGCGGCCGGGATCGATGGCGTCGGGCCGGTCGCGCACGGCGGGCACCGCATCGAGCACGTCGAAGAATTCGCGCAGCCTTGGCGCTTCCATGAAGACATTGTTGATGAAGCTGACGACCTGTTCGAGCTTCTGGATCAGCATGGTGGCGAAGGAGACGAACATCACGATTTCGCCGACGCTGGCCTGTCCCTGACTGTTCAGAATGATGCCGACCACGAAAATCGCGAGGATGGTGATGGTGGTGGAGGCGCGCGTCATCACCGCGACCAGCGCCCACCATGACAGCACCGGCAATTGCGCCGACAAGAGCTTGTCGGCAACGCCGCGCAAGCCCTGCACTTCGGCCTCGACCCGCACGAAGCTCTGCACCAGCGCGACATTGCCGAGCGCATCGGATGCGCGGGCGGCGAGGTCGCCGTAATGCTCCTCGACCTCCATCTGCAGGCCGTAGGTCTTGCGCACCACCAGCGTGGTCAGGATGGTGAAAACGACGCACAGGACGAACAGAAGGATCGCAAGCCGCCAGTTGATATATAGCGACAGCGGCAGCAGCACGACCAGCGAGACGATCGACGCGAAATGCTCGCGGAAGAAACTCAGCCACAGCCGCCACAGCGCATCGGTGCCCTGAAGCATCACCTTCATCAGGCGGCCCGAATGGGTGCCGGTATGAAACGTCAGCGGCAGCTGCATGATGTGCTCGAAATAGCCCGTGAGCACGGCTTGGCGCTGGCGATGGGCGAGGCGGTCGGCCTGCAACGCGACGAACGCGCTGCAGACGATCGTGAACAGTCCGAATGCGACCCATGCGCCGAGCAGCGGCCATGGCGAGGTGATCGCGACACCGAACAGCGTATCGGTCATCGGCTTGCCGGACAGCACGTCGATGATGCGGCCGAACAGAACCGGCTCGGCGAACTGCGCCACCGCGAGCAACAGGTTGGCGAGGGCGAGGAACCAGCCGAGCCGGGACTCCTTGCCGAGCAGTTCAAGAACGCGAACGTAAAGACGGATCAAAGGAAAGCCTTGCAGGTCTGACTTCAACGAAAGGGCGGGTATCCTAGCCGGTGATCGCCGCCGAATACAGCATGAGAAGCCGCGCGCCTGTCGCGTTATGCACTCAATTGATTTTGCGGGCATTTGGCGGTGGGAACCATCGCAAAACAGCAGATAAATTGGCTGACTATTCTCCCGCTTGTCCGTATCCTGACGTCCGGCCCGTTTGGCGGGGGCCGCATGCTGTTCGGGGCACTCCAGCAAGGTCATTTTACACATGCATCTCGCGCGCCGGTTCACTGTTGCTGCGACGGCAGGGTTGCTGATCGCTGGTTCATGTTTCGCTCTGCTCTCGTCAATCGTCGATGCGCCAGCGCAAACGCCATCAAGTGTCTGCAAGGACCCGCCCGAATTGACGGTGTTGCCGTCGCCAATGGCGCCGTGGAAGGGCGCGCCGCTGCGGGTCATGGTGGTGACAGAGAAGCCGCTCAACGGCGTCCTGTCATTGAGCGCGCCGGATGGCAGCGTGGCGGCGAAATCGGCCGAGCGGCACGGCGGCTCGCCTTACTTCTGGCTTGCTGAAATCCCGGCTCCTGCCGCAGGCACATGGCATGCGACGCTGGCGCTCGATCACGGACCGGCGGACTGCCAGACCATCACCCGCGACATCGTGGTGAGCGCCAAAAAGCCTGCGCCTGTGCCGGTGACGGCGGCAAGCTTCTGGCAGGTGCGTGGCGGCTGGAACAGCACAACGGAAACGTTGTTCGCGGCCTGGATTGAAAAGCTGTTCGATGCGCCGCCGGATCAGGATCTGTCCTGGAAGGTGTGGCATGAAGTGTTGCACGACCGCTCGCGCAATTTCCTGTTCAATTATCTGGGGCGTGGCGAAGACGATGCGCGGTCAGGCCTTCGTCCCGATTGCGCTGACTTCGTCTATTTCCTGCGCGCCTATTTCGCTTACAAGATGGGTCTGCCGTTCGGTTATTCGAATTGCTCGCGCGGTGTAAGCGGCAAGCCGCCGAAATGCTACCAGTGGTTCGACATCGAGCATCCCGAGGTGACGCGTCCGCCGCCACCGCCTGAACCGGACAGTGCTTCAGCTGCACCCGGTGCGCCGGCCGCGCTGCCGCCGCGAGGATTGTTTGCAGCGGCGCAGCCGGTTGATCCGCTGGCGCCGCAGCCCGTCACGCCACCGGTGCCGAAGCGTCCAACAAATTTCGGCGAATATCTGAAAGACGTCGGCGACGTCGTGCACACCGGCGCGGTGCGTGCGTCCGGCGGCGACGACAATACCGATTTCTACACGGTTGCGCTGACCGAGCGCGCGCTGCGGCCGGGGACGGTCTATGCCGATCCTTACGGTCATGTGCTGATCCTGGTGCATCGCGTGCCGGAGCAGGACGGCAAGCCCGGCGTTTTCCTTGCCGTCGATGCCGAGCCCGATGGATCGATCACCCGCAAGCGATTCTGGCGCGGCAATTTCCTGTTCGCCCACGACCCCGCGCTGGGCAGCGCAGGCTTCAAGCACTTCCGGCCGATCGTGCGCGACAAGAATGGCCCGTTGCGGCGGCTGGCCAATGCCGAGATCGCCAAAAATCCGAACTACGGCGATTTTTCGCTCGATCAGTCGCAGATGAGTATCGAGGATTTTTACGACCGCATGGATGACGTGATGTCGCCCGATCCGCTCGATCCGGTGAAGGCGATGTCGGACGCCATCGCGAGCCTTCATGAGCAGGTGAAGACACGCGTGACCTCGGTGGAGAATGGCCGAAAGTATCTGGAAAAGAAGCCGGGCGAGATTTCCATGCCCAACGGACCTTCGATCTTCCAGACCACCGGTGCATGGGAAGATTACTCCACGCCCGCGCGCGATTTTCGTCTGCTGATTGCGATCGATGTCGTGCGGGGATTTCCGGATCGTTTTGTGCGCCGCGCTGCGCGCTATGCAGTGCCTGCAGGCAAGAGCGTCGAGACGGTGAAAGGCGAATTGCAGGGCGTGCTGGCATCCGAGCTTGCTTCGCGCAAGATCACCTATACCCGCAGCGACGGCTCGCAATGGACGCTCTCGCTGAAGGACGTTCTCGACCGGATGCCGGATTTCGAGATGGCCTACAATCCGAACGACTGCGCCGAACTGCGATGGGCGGCACGCGATAACACCGACGAGGCTTCGACCTGCAAGCGGCGCGCGCCGCAGACGCAGCGCGCGAAAATGTCATCGGACTATCGCAACTGGTTCCGCGAGCGGCACTGGCCGACGCGGACTTAGTGGTCTCCAACGCGCGCAAACACGATATCCTTCACCATCGGCTCGAACGGCGCGGACAAGCTGACGATGTTTCCGTCGGAGTCGGTCAGGAATCTGAAGGGAAGCATATAAGGCAGCAGGGGATGCATGCCGTCCGGCAACTCGAAGGTCTCATAATGCCGGTGACTCATCACAGCTGACATGCCGCGCCAGGACCAGTGAAGCGCTCTGTCTCGCCGTGCGGTGAGGAACCAATCAGTTCAACGCGGTTTGTCGGTGATGCCCACAAACCGGAGACAGTCATGAAACGTGCAAACATAGTCTTGGCCGGTGCTGCCGTGCTCATGTTGATGAGTTCACCAGCCTCGGCTCAACAGGATCTGACGGGGATCGTCACGAAGATCGACCGTACCCGGGGCACCATTGCGATCCAGCCGGAACAGAGCGGAACTGTGGGATCGGCCACAGGCAACGCCGCAGCGGAGTTCAGGACGCAGGACCGCTCATGGCTCGATGCTGTGCACGCAGGCGACAAGGTGAGTTACGCCATCTCCGAGGCAGGTGGCGCCCCCATCATCACGAAGCTGCAGAAGCAATAAGTTCTCAGCACATCGATTTTTACGCTCATTACAGGTTGAACTGCGCCGAAAACACCGGCGCGGTTCTGTGCAGGTTAGAGCGAATGTAAACCGTTGAGATTGTGCAGCAATCATTCCGCTTATATTCGAAAGGGGAATATCAGGGACCGGGTTCGGGACAGGCGATGTGGGACGTGCAGCAATTGTTTCGCCGTTACAATGGCGACCTGAAGCGCTATCTGCGCCGCCGCGGTGCGTCTGCGGAGACGGCTGCAGACCTGACGCAGGAAACGTTTCTCCGGCTGCTGACGGCAGCGCCGCGTGGGCCTGTCGATAATGTGCAGGCCTATATCTTCCGCACAGCCAACAATCTGTCCATCGATCTGGCCCGGCGGCAACGGCTGTTGCCATTCCTCGACAATGGGGAAGAAGTCCTCGAACAGCTGACGGATGAAGCGCCGTCAGCCGAGCGCGTGGTGATGTCGCGGCAGGAGCTTGCGATCCTGCAAGCCGCGCTCAATCAGGTGCCGCAGACGCCGCGCAACGTTTTCCTGCTGCGGCTCGATGGACGAACCTTTGAAGACATCGGCCTCGTTCTCGGCGTCCCCACCCAGACCGCCTTCAGCCAGATGGTCAGGGTCATGATGCATTTGCGGTCAGCTATGGATCGCGCCCGGGAATAAATTTTCCGATCCCCTCAGAAATCTCGCACTTTAGATCGTCTCCAGATAATGAGAGCTATCTGTGCTGGGCGAACTTTGCCGCCCATGTGGAAGGTTGCGGACTGTGGGTGATCATTCCGAGTGGAGCGACGAGCCGGGCAAGGATCTGGACCCGGTATCGCGCGAAGCTGTGACCTGGTTCGCTGCCATGCATGCGGACGAGGTCACCGCATCGACCCGCTCGGCCTTTCGCGCGTGGCTGAGACGCGATGCGCGTCATCAGACGGCCTATGCGGACATCGAGCGGATCTGGTCGGCGGCCTCGGAGCTGCCCGCGGTCAAGTCGCATCGCCGGTCGTCGCATCTGACAATGACGCGCCGTGTGTTCGGCAAGGCTGCGCTTGCGGCGGCGATCGGTGGAAGCGGCCTGCTGGCTTATCAGCATTACTTCCTCGGCGATTATCGCACCGGCGCGGGCGAGCGACGATCCATCCGGCTGCCGGACAATTCAAATGTCGAACTGGCAGGTGCGACAGCGCTGTCGCTGGATTTTCGCCCTCAACTGCGGCTGGTGACCCTGCACAAGGGCGAGGCGTTCTTTTCCACCACGCCGGATACTGCCCGGCCCTTTGTCGTTGATGCAGGCGCGGGCCGCACCATGGCGTCAGGTGCAGCATTCAATATCGATTATGTCGCCGACGACGATGTGCGTGTGACGGTCTCGGAGAACGCCGCCGACATTCGTCTTGGCATCGCGGACGTCCGCGTCGGCGCAGGGCGTCAGGTCAGTTACAATCGCAAGAGCATAGGCGCTCCCAATGCCGTCGATCCGATGGAGGCGCTGGCGTGGCGCGAGGGGCGTCTGGTGTTCGTCTCTGCGCCGTTCGGACGTGTGGTCGCGTCTCTCAACCGTTGGCGCAGCGGAAAGTTTGTGATCGTAAGCCCGTCGCTGATGGAGCGGCCGGTGACATTGATCGTGGATCTTAACACGATCGACGATGTTTCGGGTGTGTTGCGGGACAGCCTGCCGATCCGCCTTGTGAACGTCACGCCATATGTGACGTTCATCATGGCCACGTGATTGTCGAAAAAAATTCAGGCCGCATCATAAAACGCGGAAGACGCTTCGTCTGATCCAGTAGGGCAGATCGCAGGGTGATCGCCCTTTTGCTGGAGGGGCGACGGTGCGTTTGAATAATTCTCGGAAAGCAATGCGGCTGGCGCTGCTGTTGGGGTCGACGTCGATGGCAGGCGTTTGCCTGCAACCGTCACCGGCAGCGGCTCAATCGATTGCGCCCGCAGGCACGAGCAATTCCCGCACGATCACCTTTGCGATTCCGCCGCAGCCTTTGTCGAGCGCCATTGTTGCGTTTTCGCGCGCCGCCGGTGTGAGTGTCGCATTCGATGGGGCGGTCCCGCGCGATGTCAGCACCAAGGGTGTTTCCGGCGCGATGACGCCCAACGCCGCTCTGAATCGCCTGCTTGGCGGGACCGGTCTTTCAGCCCGATTCAACAGCGCGTCGAGCATCACGCTGTATCGGCCGGGCAGTGCGGGCGCGGTGGGGCCTGTTCCGGACGGCACCACGCTGCTCGATACGCTTGATGTGTCGGGTGCCGGTGTCAGGCCGGAACTTCAGCCATATCAGACGCCCGGCGCCACCAGCTACATTTCGCAGGAAACCATCGATCGCTTCCGCGGCTCCAGCCCTGCGGATATTTTTCGCGGTACCCCCGGCGTGATGTCGGGAGAAGCGCGCAACGGCGGCGGCGGTATCGACGTCAATATTCGCGGTATGCAAGGCATGGGGCGCGTCGCGGTGACAATTGACGGCGCCGAAAACGGCCTCACCGTCTATCAAGGCTATCAGGGCATTTCGAACCGCACATTCGTCGATCCCGATCTGCTTGCGGGTGTCGATATTCGCAAAGGCTCCGATGCCAGTTCGCGCGGCATCGCCGGCGCGGTCGCGATGCGGACGCTGAGTGCCGATGACGTGGTGAAGCCCGGTGAAAACTGGGGCGTGTGGGTCAGGAGCGGTTTCGGCACCAACACCGCCACGCCTCAACCCGGCGATCGCGGCGGATATACTTGGCCGCGTCCGTATGTGAGCGATCCGCAGCCTTATCCCGTGCCGACGGCAACAGGCACCGGCATGGATCGTCCTGGATGGCTGACGCCCACCAGCGGATCGTTCAGCACCGTCGCTGCGGTGAAAGAGCAGAACTACGATTTGCTCTGGGGCTATGCTTTCCGCAAGCAGGGGAATTATTTCGCCGGCAAGAACGGTCCGGGTGCGCAGGTGATCGACACCGGCCCGCAGCCGCTCTGCTACTCGAGCGGATTTTGCTATTATCCGCCGAGCCCGATTTCATACGCGCATGTCTATCAGAATGCCGGCATAACGAGCTATCGAACCGGCGAGCAGGTTCTGAATACACAGCTTGAAACGGAGTCCTATCTCGCCAAGGCCACGGTTCGCGATGTGGAAAGCGGTCAAAGCCTTCAGGTCGGATATACCGGCTATCGCAGCAAGGCTGGTGACGTGATCGCGTCGCTGTTTGCGAGTTCACAGGCCCAGGCTGTGCAGCAAGCACAGGAGGACACGACAAAGCTCGATACCGGGACCGTGCGTTATCGCTGGAATCCTGAAAACAACGGCCTTATCGATCTCAAAGCCAATTTCTGGCTGACCAAGCTCAACCTGAGAACGCCACCGCGCACCAGCTTTGGAGGAAACGTCAAGCCGGAAGATTTCGGTCTGCCGTACGACTACCTCCCCGGAAACGACAGCACCATGTGGGGAGGCGACGTCAGCAACAAGTCGCACTTTGCGTTCGATCGGTTCGGTTCGCTGGATGTGACCTACGGCATGTCCTATCTCAACGAGGCGACCAAGCCGATTCCTTTCACCGACCAGTTGAACCTCGGCATTCCATCGCGAAACGGCAGCCGCGAGGAAGCCGCAGGCTTCGGCAAGGTGGCTTACACGCCGATCGACTGGCTGACGTTGAACGGCGGTCTTCGTTATTCGTACTACTGGTCTCAGGACCGGAGCATCATCGCCAACGCGGCACAGGTCAATCAGACGCCGTCACGCGAAGAGGGCGGTTACAGCCCGTCCGCCGGCGTTGTGATCGAGCCGATCAAGGGAACGCAACTTTACGCCAACTATTCCAGCGCCCTGCGCATGCCGACCCTGTTTGAGTCGGTCGCGGCTTACAGCCTGATCCCGAATTCCAATCTTCGTCCTGAACGGTCGAACAATTGGGAAGCCGGTATCAATGTGGTCAGGGACGACGTCTTATCCTCAAAAGACAAGGCGATGCTGAAGTTTGGATACTTCAACTGGGATGTGAAGGACTATGCCGCGCGCATCAGCCGGACATTCGTGGACCCGACCTACGGTTACAGCTACACCGGCCTTCAGGTCTTCAACATCGATCGCGCGCGCTTCGAGGGGTTGGAGTTTTCAGGCCGATACGAGAACAACGGTCTCACCGCCGAGCTGGCGGCGAACTATTATCTGAATGTCGAGTTCTGTCTCACCTCGAATGCCTGCATGGGCTCGACACTGTCGGGCGACTATGCGGCCAATCAGGTCCCGCCAGCGTATTCCGCCAACCTGACGGTATCGCAAAAACTTCTCAACGACGATCTGACGGTGGGCGGCCGCATCAGCTACACCGGCCCGCGTTCCATTGGGCATGGCGCCATACAATACGGCGCCGCGGCGATCATCGCGCCGATCTTCTGGAATCCCTATCTGCTGTTCGATGTCTTCACCGAATACAAGCTGTCGAAAGACATTACGTTGTGGGCGACGATCGAGAACCTGACAGATCAATATTACGTCGATCCGCTCAGCCTCGTGCAGCAGCCGGGTCCAGGCCGTACGGCTCGCATCGGTCTCACCGGCAAATTCGGTGGAAGCGATCCGGTCGCTCAGCTGTCGCTTGCACGTCTCTTTGCCCCATCGTCGGGCGTTGCGAACTGGGGCGGGTTCTACGCAGGCGTCAACACGGCTTACAATTTCGCAGAGTTCCGTGGGCAGATGACCACAGCGAATGGTGCGATCGCCGGCCGCGAGACACCGAACATGGATGTCAAGGCGCTCTCCTTCGGCATTCACGCCGGCTACAACTATCAATTCAACAATCGCATGATCCTGGGCGTTGAAGCCGACATCGCTAAATCCGAGATCGGTGGCTCGCAAGTCGCCTTCGCAGCGGAAGGCTCAACCGGACCCTATGGCGATAACCTGAACAGGCTGCGCCAGTTCGAGGCCGTGCAGAAAAGCCAGGTTGAATGGCTCTCTACAGTGCGCGGCCGTTTTGGCTATGGCTTCAACGACCGGTTGATGGTTTTTGCGACAGGCGGCGTGGCTTTCATGCGGCAGAACGAAACTCGCACGCAGTATATCGGCGCAAAGACGGGCACCGGTCTGTTCGATCCCGTGAACACGACTGTTGCTTCGTTCGCGGAAAGCGCGTCCGTGCTGCGGACTGGCTACGTGATCGGCGGCGGCGCTGAATACGCGTTCAACAGCTCATGGTCTCTCAAGGGCGAATATCTGCTTGCCCATTTCGAGGACGCCGAGCTGCAATTCCAGAACGCAAGGGCCGGTGTGATGATCGCAAATGGCTACGGCTATCCGGTCACATCCAACACCGTGACGGGGCGGCGCCTGCTCAGCAAGGTCGATATTCCGATGGTCAAGGTCGGCGTGAATTACAGGTTCTGACGATGGCGGTGCGCGACACTCGGGAAAGGAAGTCTAGTTGAGTGTCCGCTTGTTGGCCGGAGGCAAAAAATTCCCATCGAAAATATCGTCCGCGGATGGGCGCTTGCGGAATTCGTAATCGTCGGCGATCTGGCTGATGCCCGCATCGAAGCGGGCGGCGTCAACGCCGCCGATGCCAGTCTGCTTCACCTGATCGGTGACGATGTTGTCGCCCAGCACAGCGCGCAGGCGCTCAAGCTCAATGTCGCGCGAGCCGCCATTCATCTGCGTCAGCACATCGTCGATGGCGTGAGCGGGATCTTTCAGGGTGAGGCGGACGCCCGCGATGGTCGCGCGAATGAAGGCCTTAACCGCTTCGGGATTGGCGGCCGCGAATTTCGGATTGACGATCAGCGCGTGTCCATAGACCTCGCTGCCGAAGTCCGAAAAGCGCAGCACGGCAAGATCGCCTGCCGGAACGCCGCGGTCGCGCAGGTTGACCGCCGAGAGAAATGAAAAACCGGTCACGGCGTCGAGCTGGCCGGCCGAGAGCATGGGCTCGCGCACCGCAGCGCTGATCTTCTCGGTCTTGATCTTGTCGAGCTTGATATTGTTTTTGCGCGCGATGGCGGGCCACAGCCGCGCGGCAAGATCGCCCTCGACGATGCCGATGGTTTTGCCTTCGACGTCGGTCATGGTCGCGATGCCGCGGTTTTTGCGCGCGACGATCGCATAGGGCGCTTTGTTATAGAGTACGAAAACTGCCTTGACCGGAACGGAGCCGTCCTTGTCGCGGTAGCGAATGAGCGCGTTGATATCGGCCAGTGCCATGTCGCTGCTGCCGGATGCCACGCGCGCGATGGCATCGACCGAGCCGTTCGCCTGTCCGGTGGTGACGGTGAGATCCTCGGCGCGAAACAGACCTCTGGTGGACGCCACCACGAAAGGAGTGGCTGCGCCATCGATCGCACGATCGAACGAGAAGTGGAGCGCGGTTGCCGCCATTCCCGGCGTCGCGGTCATAGAGGCCCCTGTCAGCAGGATCAGTGACAGGAGCGTTTTGCGGAAAGACTGAGAACTGATCGGCATGGTCGGTACGGGTCGCGTGGACTGCTGGGCGCAGCTTCTGGACATTTGCTGTGTTGGGACGATGACAAGCACACAACGCCGCCCGCGTCACCTTGTTGCCCTTTCCGCGCCAGTTTGCCGCAATTCGGCCATTTACCGTTCAGCTTGCATTCGGGTTCGGGAACCTAATGTAATGATTAGGGTTATCCTTGAACTGGCCTGTTCAGGCCATGATGGCCCATGAGGACTTTGAAATGCTTATTCGTAAGACTTTGCCTTCGCCTTTCAGCCGAGCTGTGGTTCTGGCGACGGCTGCTGCGCTGGTCTTGACCGTCGCTGTGCCGCCAGTCGCGCAGGCGCAGCCTCTGCCTGCATCTGCGGCGAAAACTGCCTCCGCCGAACCGGCGAGCGCCAGCGAAGCGACTGATTTCAGTTCGCGCGCGCGCCGCCGGGTGGTTCGCCGCAACTATAATAATGCTGCCGGAGCGGCGTTCATGGGCCTGGCATTGGGCACCATGGGTGCCGTGATCGCCGAACAGCGCCGCCGCGACTATTACCGCGACAATTACTATTACGGCGGCGGCCCCTACTACGGTAACCGCTACTACGGCGGCCCCGCTTATTACGGTGGCTACCCGTATCAGGGTGGCGGTTATTACACCGTCCCCCGTTACTGAGACGCGGACACCATCGCGGGCCAGTCGCCGGGAGCAATCCCGGCGATTTGCTTTTTGGCCGTATTTTCAGCCGGTTGGCCCGGCCGTTAACGCACTGGCGAGGGATTTGATCTAGGTTTGAGCCATGAGTGATTCGCTAGAACGGCTTTATCACGCAGTCATCGCGGCCAAGGATCTCGATCCGGCAACGTCGCGTACGGCACGGCTGTTTCAGCGCGGGCCTGCAAAAATGGCCAAGAAACTCGCTGAGGAAGCCATCGAGGTCGTGATCGATGCGGTCAACGGCGACTCGGATGCTGTGGTCCGGGAAAGCGCCGATCTGCTCTACAATCTGTCGGTCCTTTGGGTGGCCGCAGGCGTTCGGCCCGAGGATGTCTGGGCGGAAATGGACCGCCGCGAACGGGCGCAGGGCATCGCCGAGAAACTGCCGAAAGCGGGAACGGGCAAAGCTCAGTCGAAGATGACCCCTGATCAGCTCCGGGCGATGGTTGTCGCCGGGATTGCTTCGCCGCCACCATCTGAAAAAGTCGCGCGGCGACCAATTGTCGCGCTGCAAGGCAGCCGCCTGAAAAAGCGCCGCTAATCAGCGGCCAAATTACACGCTTCCGCACATGGACAAATTGCCCGGACGGTGGTTCATCGCGCCATGCTGAGACGAATGTATGACTGGTGCATCGCCGCCGCCGACAAGCCCTATGCCCTCTGGCTGATGGGAGCGGTGTCGTTTGCGGAAAGCTCGTTCTTCCCGATCCCGCCGGATGTGATGCTGATCCCGATGTCGCTGGCGCGGCCGCAGAAGGCGTGGCTCTACGCGCTGGTGTGCACGATCACTTCAGTGGCAGGCGGTGTTGTCGGCTACGCCATCGGCGCGCTGCTGTATGACTCTGTCGGGCAGTGGCTGATCAATCTCTATGGCTATGGCGACAAGGTGGAGGCGTTCCGCGCCGGCTATGCCGAGTACGGCGCCTGGATCATCCTCCTGAAGGGACTCACGCCGATCCCCTACAAGCTCGTGACCATCACGTCCGGCTTCGCCAACTACAATCTGCTGCTGTTCGTGGTTTTTTCGATCATCGCGCGCGGCGGACGCTTCTTCATTGTTGCGATCCTGCTTAATCGCTACGGCACCTGGATTCGCGAAGTGATCGAAAAGCGGCTTGGCCTCTGGGTTGCCATTGCGGCAGGCACGCTGGTGCTTGGTTTTATCATCGCGTTCCGGATGTTCTAGAAAACATCCGCGTGGTGAGGCCACATCGGACTTCTCCCTGCGGCATTGGCGGGATAGTCTTGGGCATGTCCAATCACACCGGCGATTTTTTCGTGGACATGCGCGGACGCGGGATCCTGATGGTCGCGGCCATAATGATCACGTGGGTGACGGCAGCCTGCCCGCAGCAGGCGCAGCCGCAGCTTCAGGTCGCACCGTCGCAGCAACAGCCCGTTCCGCCTGCGCCTCCGCCGGCCGAGCCGGGCAATCCGGGACTGGTTGAGGAAATCGGCAAGCTGTTGAAAGATTCGGCGTCCGGTCTGCGATCGACGCTGCCCAGCCCAAGTCAGGCACTCGACGGATTGAACTCCAGCGCCAGGGAGGCAACCGACAATTTGAAACGGATCGCACCCCCATCCGGTCAGGCGATGGCCAACGGACGCACGCTTTGTCCTGCGGCAGCCAACGGCGCACCTGACTGCAAGCTTGCGGCAGATCAGCTCTGCAAGGAGAAAGGCTACAAGGCGGGCAGCAGCGTTGACATTGAATCCACCCAGAAATGCTCGGCAAAGGCTTATTTTTCAGGCCAGGGCGCCTGCCGGACGGAAAATTTCGTCACCCGGGCCATGTGCCAGTAAGCTTGGGCCAGTAAACACAAGCCTCTTTCAAGAAATGCCTGTAGCCCCTAAGACCGTGGCAAGTGCGCGGCCTTTGGCCCTCGCGTGTGTTTCATTCTGCGAAAGAGGATTTTTCGATGTCGATGCCTGCCTTGTTCAAAGGTCGCCTTTCGATTCCGGCGATCGGGTCGCCGCTGTTCATCGTGTCGGGACCGGATCTTGTCATCGCCCAGTGCAAGGCCGGAGTCGTCGGCTCGTTTCCGGCATTGAATGCGCGTCCGGCGACGCTGCTCGACGAATGGCTGCACCGGATCAAGGAAGAGCTCGCCGCCCACGACAAGGCGCATCCCGATCGTCTGTCCGCGCCGTTCGCGGTCAACCAGATCGTTCACAAGTCCAACAACCGTCTCGATCAGGATATGGCGGTCTGCGAGAAGCATAAAGTGCCGATGGTGATCACTTCGCTCGGCGCGCGTGAGGAGTTGAACCAGGCGGTGCATGCCTGGGGCGGCATTACGTTCCACGATGTCATCAACCAGAAGTTCGCGCACAAGGCGGTTGAGAAGGGCGCGGATGGTCTGGTGCTGGTCGCGGCCGGTGCAGGCGGTCATGCCGGCGCGATCTCGCCGTTCGCATTCGTCGCTGAGACGCGGCAGTGGTTCGACGGACCGATTGCGCTGTCGGGTGCGATGGGCAACGGCCGCGCCATCCGTGCCGCGCGCGTACTGGGCGCCGACTTTGCCTATATCGGCTCGGCCTTCATCGCCACCAACGAAGCCAACGCCCCCGAGAATTACAAGAACATGATCGCGGCGTCATCGGCTGACGACATTGTCTATTCGAACCTCTTCACCGGCGTTCATGGCAACTATCTCAAGCCATCCATCGTCGCAGCCGGTATGGATCCGGATAATCTGCCGGTCTCCGATCCGTCGAAGATGAACTTCGGCACCGATGCCAGCGGCGAACGCAACAAGCCGAAGGCCTGGAAGGAAATCTGGGGCAGCGGACAGGGCATCGGAACCGTCGACAAGGTGATGCCGGTGGCCGAACTGGTGGCGCGCTTCAAGAGCGAGTATGAGGCCGCCACCGACGCGCCGCTTCAGTAAGGAGCAGGTACGCGCATCATGGAAGCGGTCTTTCGCGTCGAGGGCAATCGTGTGTTCACCAGCGAGCATGCTGCGGGTCCGTGGGATCCGAGCATGCAGCACGGTGGCGCGCCCTCGGCGCTGATCGTGTGGGCGGCCGAGCGCATTCCGACGGCGCAGCCGATGCACGTCGCGCGGTTGACCGTCGATCTGATGCGTCCGGTGCCGGTGGCGCCGCTCACGATTCAGACCGAAGTGCTGCGCGAGGGCCGCAAGATTCAGCTCTGCATGGTCCGCCTGCTGGCCGACGGCGTGGACGTCGCGCGCGCCACCGTTCTCAAGATCAGGACGCAGCCGGTTACGTTTCCCGACCAGATCGTCGGCGAAGCGCCGCTTGATGTTGAAGGCCCTGAAGCCGGGACGCTCGATGAAGCTGGAAACTCCAGCAAGTTCATTCAGGGGCTGACGCTTCGCGCTGTCCGTGGCGGCTTTCTGCAGCCCGGTCCGGGCGCGGTCTGGTTTCGCGCCAACCGACCCGTCGTTGAGGGCGCAGTCATATCGCAGGCCATGCGCACTGCTCTCGCCGCCGATTGTTCCAATGGCGTTTCCTCGGTGCTCGACTTCAACACCTGGAGCTTCATCAATGCGGATCTCACGGTGACGTTCGCGCGTCAGCCGGTGGGTGACTGGATCCTGCTGAATTCCAAGATGACGCTGGGCGCGGATGGTGCCGGGCTTGCAATTTCGCGTCTTGCCGATGTTCAGGGATATTTCGGCGAAGCGATCCAGTGTCTTGTGGTCGAGCCACGCTAGTCCGAATACCGAAAGCGGATCATCAGGCGGAGCGGATGAATCAGGTCTGAGGATTGCGCCGCTGAGCTTGCCACTGCCCGCACACAGCGCATTCGCTATGGGCAACCTCGACTGCGCGAGCTGATGCCTAATCGGCAAGCCTTGTCAGGACGGCCTTGAACGTGAGGCTTGGAAATTCCGTAGCGGTACCGTCGCAGATCGCAAAGCCGCCCTTGACGGTTCCGTTGAAGCTGATGCGAACCTCGTCGAGCCCGAACACCGAAGGATGCTCCGAGTCCCGGGTATGACGGAGGCTGGACACGGTTCCGGTGAACGACTGTCCGTTCTGGGTATAGGAGCCGACATAGGCGAAGGCCGAACTCCCGCCGTGGAGTTTTCCATTCTCCGCATGGATCACACCCAGCGCCTTGCCACGGGGTGTTTCAAACTCAACTTTGTATAAACCTTGAAGCAACGAGGTCTCCCCGCGGGCGCTGTCTGAGCCGCCTGCGGTTTTTGCGTGAGCCTGATGGGGCATTGGCTGTCATTCCAGGATGTCTTGAGACGATTTGAAGCTGTCTCGGGCCGACGTCGATAGGCGCGTGTTCGAAATGGAATCAGGCGGTAGTGACGTCACCGGCGATGTCTCGCCGATGGCTTGATCTTGAATGGCTTGGTCTTGAACGGCTAGGTCTTGATAGCTCGGACTTCTAAACAAGGCTTGGTTAAACAAGGTTTGGTGCCCCTGGCCGGCAGTCACCTATTTCCTTAACTATCCGAATTTATGGCGATTTTAGTCACGGATTGCTGCCGATACCAGCAGAAATACCAGCAAGCTGAGACGCGCGGTACTCGCTGGCAAAAAATAAGCCAGCAGGCTCCCCGGCAGCAGGCGCGCCCCATGCCGTTCTGGTCTCCACAAGCGCCACGACCGGAATCGAACCCGGCTCCGACTCGAATCCCGATAGGATCGCCCAAACTTGATATCGCGAGGTCAAGGGAGCGCCTTGTCATGCGTAGTCTTTACACTTTGCCCCACGATGCCGAGCGAGATACGTACCTCGTGTTGAACGACTTCGGGGCGAGTCGGTTGCGCCTGGCCAGACCAACACTGAAAGCGCCGGCAGCGACCACTACGCCCGCGGCTTCCGCTCGATCGCCTCGACCCTGCTTAACGATGAGGGCACGTCGGCAACCGGAAAGCAGAAAGCCGCCGTGCGCCTCCGTTTGGCGTTTGCGTGATAGTGGTAATGAAATCATGACCGCAGGATCATGCCATGGCTGATGTGCCGAAGCTCGTCGAGGAATTGTGGAGCTTAACGCTGCTCGAAGCTATAGAACTCGCCGAGATTCTGAAGAAGAAGTGGCGACCGCCGGAGGTATCTCTAGCCGATATAAAGCGCTATCTTCCGCATTGGCCCGATGCAGTCATTGAACTGTGGCTGTTCTACCTCGCAAACCGCAGCGCTGGCGATACGGGTTGGCCGCCGCCGGAGCCGCTCGGCAATCACGCATGGGCAGCCATCCTTGGATACAGGCCCCTTTCATGGTGGCGAGAGGTTAGCTGGAAGCGCGAAACGACTGACTGTGGCTTTGCAAATCTCTGCCAGGGTACGAAGGTCATTGTGGCGCAGATATTGATGGAGAAAGCAAGCGGCACCATTGATGAGGAGACCGGGAGGCGATTCAAGAGGGGGGCCGATTACCTGATGAAGAATGGCGTCTTCGAAAAGCCGCTAGTTGCGATAAGGCTTCCCGATGGCTTGAGCATCCTCGACGGTAATCACCGGATAAGCGCATTCTGTGGCCTGCAAGAAACCCCCGCCGAATTACTGGAGCCGCGCGGTTTAAAGAAGCCGGCGCCCGAACAAGACCTATAGATTGGGACGCACAGCGGCGGCGAAGTGCCGCTGGATTATCTGCCTAGCCTTTAGGCCGCGCCGTCTACCGCTTTGATGCCGAGCTTGCCGAGTTCATCGCGGAGGAAATCGAGGTCGCAGCCGGGGCCGGGAAAAACCTCCGTGATCGTGCCATCTGTCATGGCCTTTCGATAATCAAAGCCGAGTTCGAGTCCGGGGGCAAATTCCATTTTCGTGCCATCGGCCAAGACAAAATGTCCCATGCCAATCGCCGAAAGCGAAATACGCAACTCGCGCTCATCAGCATAGCTCTTGTCCTTGACGTAGGTGTAGCGGATCGGATTGGGCATCCGATCGATATTTTCCCGCACCTCTTCCCACGACAAATAATCGACGATTCCGTAGTTTACGGAGAATATCTGCTTGCAGGCGTTTCCCCGGTACAGCAGTCCATTCCTGACGCTCATGATCTCATTGATGACGGCACGCAGCTTCGCGAAATCGAAAGCGATGCCGACTTTACCATGTGCGCTGCCGTTCCCGTACTCGTGCCAGATGTAGTCGGAGTTCTCCAGCGAGAAGCAGCACGCATAGGTCCGGTTTCGGCAGCGGTCATAATAGTCCGCCCCAGAGAAATCGGGTGCCCTTTCGAACTTGGCGGCCTCATTGGCGGCGCGATCTTGTTGCAACTGCTCACCGTCATGCCCGTCGGCATTCCGGAAGTCCTTGTAGCTATCGACCCGGTTGAAATAGAGGTATCCGCCGCTCACCGACCGGAGCAGGTTCTCAATCGTCATGATTTTGTAAAGCTGTTGCCCGTCCGGCGGTGCGGTCAGCGTTCCGGCGTGCGGTTCGATGGCCCCCAGCGCGGGGTCGAACGGAGCATTATCGGTGTTTTCGGTCATGGCAGCAGTGTGAGGACTTAGCGGCTGCGCAGATCGGCGGCCTAGCTTGCTCTCGTTTCGACCCTCGGCAGCGAAGCATGATATTCATCTATGCTGTTGAGATCAATCATGGTCTTGCCCCCCATCTTGTAGGCCCTGATCCTCTCGTGGGCGATCAGCTCATAAGCTTTAGTTCTTCCAAATTTGCCATAGCGGCAACCATCCTTGAACTCGACGAGCCGGCGCCGCTTGTTGTTATCACTCTCAACCATGAGTCCCTGCAAGCGCTTCGATGATCCCCCGATAAGATCAAAACCGCGCTGAGTGAGATGCGCATATCCATGGCGCGACGCTGTCGGTGCGGGCTCGCCAGAAGACCTACCGTTGTGGTGGCTGACGAGATTCCTGCTGACCCGTTTCGGCGCCATCTACGCGTAACCCAATTGCCATGCATCGATCTAAATTGTCTACGATGCCAAACAAAGGGTCCCCTGATGCCGCCCCCAAGTCCAGAGTGCTGTAGCGTGCAAATCGGATGGACGAGGAAGCGCGGCTCGCGGACGCTTGTATTGTCACCTAGTGCTTTTGACGTGAGAGGTTGCGCTGCATGCTGTGGAACAGGCCTGTGCTGCCAACTGCTCGAAGTTTGATATCGGGGACCTGCTCGCCGGAAATGGAAGGCTACAAGCGGTTGCGATCGAGACGCTTGCCTAACTCTCTCAAACTGGCATCGCGGTGAACTACGCGGAACCAGCCATCGGCTGTGTTTCCAAGAGGCTCCACCATGGCAGCGCCCAAGGTGCGCATGGGGCGTCCATCGACGTAGAGTTCGACACGGAGCATGCCCTGATCCGATGCCATTTGGGCTAACAATGTGATCTGGCCGGTCCGAGCGGTGATCCCTTCTCCGGAAGGATCGATTTCCTCGATTGTGAGGATCCCGTGATCGGCAGGACCGCGTACTACGAGGTGTATTCCCGATTGCATCTCTGAATGTCGTTTAGACGGCCGTCCCATTTCGCCGAACGTAAGGTGTGTCGTGACGGACCGAAGGTGAGGTTGCTGTTCCAACGCTTCACGCGCGCGATCGAATGTGTCGGTGGCCGCGTAGAGGTACCGCGCACTATGAACCGTTTGCTGATGATTGAGGAACAGGACCGCATCTTCATCAATATCGATCGGATTGCCGGACCTGAGGCCGTCTCTGTATCGGAACACTCGCTCCTTTTGATCTGCCTCGAGACTCGCTTGTTCAGCGAACTCATAGCGCTTCACAATTGTCGGGCAGTGCAAGGCAATCATAATCTCTGGTGAGATCGGCAGGACGACTAGTATGCCGTGCGAAGTAAGTCCGAGTTCCCCATAGGGAAAAGCATTCATCACTGCGGTGGGATGATCAGAGATTATGAACCG
This sequence comes from uncultured Afipia sp., assembly GCA_964594185.1. Lineage (GTDB taxonomy): Bacteria > Pseudomonadota > Alphaproteobacteria > Rhizobiales > Xanthobacteraceae > Afipia. Next base: position 21,443 of record CAZQMD010000037.1, read on the forward strand.
ATGGTCCCCGTTTGCTCGGTATAAGGCGGGATACAGGCGCAGAAGCGCGACGACCTGCTCGCTGCGATCAAGGAATGTCCGTACTGCGCCGAGGCGCAGTGCTGCATCGGGGGGCGTCGCCATGGTCGGATTCTGATCCGGATCGTAGCCGAGCTGCCGTGTGATCTCCCGAAGACGATCAGCGAGGTGCGCCCGCGTGGTTCGACTGAAATGCGTGCGAAGCATCTGGGTGGCGAACAAGTCGGCCAAAGCAAGCCGATCATCCTCGGATAGCCAGGCTAGCGATTTGCGCGAGAGGATCTCCGCAATAAGCAAAGCCGACCGGGTGTCGACTTCCTGGAACAGATCTTCGAAGTTCCACTTGCTGGCGCCGAGACTGATGGTGTTGAAGTCGTTCTCTGAGCCAGCGTTGAGGATCGAAGTTCGGAATGATCGATCCGTTTGTTTGTCGAGCACATAGAGAAAACGGCGCTCCGCGTCCGCAGAGAAATTTCGAAGCTGCGCCTGTGGTACGAAGTGGTGCTTTTTAGAAGGCCGGTTCATTGTCTCTATGCGGTGTATTGACACAGAACATCCGAGTTCCTATCGACGCGAACGTTTCGTAGGTAGCAGCTCACTACACCGCTGCCGGGTAGCATCATCAACCGTGAACTCCTCCGGCGATTTACCACCTAATTCCCGCCTCCTGCCTCGCATCCATAAATTAGCTCGCTCGTCGTCGTAATACCGGGATTGGGCGAGCGCGGCGAGCTCCGCCACGGCTTTTGCCTTCCGCTCGCTTGCTCGATGCTGAACCTCAATCTCTCTTGCTCGGTAATGGAGCGCGCGGACCGCATCCTCGTGACCAGCTTCGCTATCCAAAGCGACCTCGATGGGAGGGCGTCCCCCAGTGTTAGAGTTTGTCGTCACGAGCCAGAGTTCCGCTTCTCTCCCGATCTGTCGAAGCGCGCGATGCTGCAGATCGGCGACGCGGGCAGCTTTATCTGCCTCGATTTTCGCTTGATTGGCGCGTTGACGTTCGGCTTCTTCTGCATGCTTGCGCTCAAGTGCGCGCGCCAGGGCGCCGTGGTAGGGAAGCCCAAAAAGGTCTAAGCGTTCTCGCGGCGAGAACCGGATTTGCGTCGCGATATTATCCAGGTCGTTCGTGAGCGATCGCCACTTCGTTTCATCGAAGTCGATCGCATCACGAGGTGAATGGCCGCGTTCCGGGAGCATTGAACTCCACCATTGTTCAAATACGAAAGCAGCGGTCTCATCCGCTGGAAGAGTGGCAATCAGCTCCTCAACTAATTGACGGAGCTCGCGCGTACGCTTGACCGGTCGCGCGCGGAGCTCGCGCGCCTTATCGATCCGTGCCTGTAGCGTATGTGAGGGCCGCCAAATCTCAGTCGGATCCGAATGAACGAAGCCAAGGCGCTCGAGTTGCGTTAGATATGCTTCGACGGCCTGGAAGGGGGAGTTGAACGGAATCCCGGCCGCTCGCACCCCACATACGATTTCGTCCGAAATGTCAGCAAACGATGAGTCGAGCCATCGTCTGCTTCGGAGTGCCGCGAGCCCATTTCGAGTTCGGAAAGGCGTTTTCGTTGGAGCGAGCAATGCTTCCAGAATAGCCGCTTGCCATTCCGCAACGGCCACTGTGAAGCAACCAGCCCCATATACCGGCAGATTGATGAGGTCGGCGAGGCCGTTTTTCCGGGCCGAAGATTCGCATGCCCCGCTTCCCGGGGATTCTGACGGTGAACGATGGCGATAGGAGCCGCGGTAATTTTCGATTTGCGTCCGCCTCTCCTCTGCTCGCTGTAGCGCTCTCACTTCGAGGCGTGCGCGCGCTTCACGTTCCCGCGGATTGTGCAGCCATGTTCGCGGCGCGTCGTAAAGTATCCGGTCTCCGATCTCGCTGAGCTTGTGGTCGCGGTACTGGGAGAGGTCGATCTCGATTGCGCCGACATCCATCGCTTGGATCCGGGCGATTTTTATTGAGTCGCACGGATGAGTGACCTTGAATTCTACGATGAGCCTGCGATCGCGTAAGAGCAGCACGACGTCGGGAACGATCTGCCCATCTTTGGTTTCTAGGATCGCTCGATCGAAAGTACGCTTCGCCGCCCGGACAACAACTTCGCGATCCTTCTGCTCCTCCACGACCTGCGCTGGCAAAGTAATTTCCAGGCGCTCATCCAAAATGAGTTTCGCAAACTTATGCAGGGCCGTCTCGCCGGCGGACGCGCATGACCGGCCATCTTGCTGAGCATTGTGCGCAAAATGGTGGGCCTGCACATCTCCCTTTTTCGCAACCATCCGCCTTCCGCAGCCGGGACAGACGCAGTTGCAGGCGAGCCCGGAGGGCACCTCGCCAATATGCAGGAGTCGACCATCGGCAGATTCGGCGACGAAAGCGCCGCCTTGCTCCGTACAGGCAAACAGTTCTCTCAGGCGTATAGACATCGTCCGGCTGCTCCCTGGCCGGTATCGCCAGGTGGAGTGTCAGCGCCACTCCATCCATCGTGCTACCCGTGATAGGTTTTCCAAGAATAGATCGAGGTATGCTTCACTGCCCAATGCGAACCCTGCTTTAAGCAGTTGTTGCCTGGTAGGAGTTGATTTCAGCTCGTGTTCTATTGAGCGTCGCCCCTCGCTTCGCCAGCCGATGCGACCGACAGACATCCTAGCCTTCCTGTCGCCGTTCTCCAGTTGATCCTTCAGTGCCCTTTCACTGTTCTCTTCAAGGTGGACCAACGCCCCCAGCGCCTCAAAACGATCGAACAGCAGAGCATTGTCTGTGGGGACGCCCAAAAACGCCGTGCCCCACTCGAAGGATACGTCGAATAGATGGTCGCTGAGTGGTGTTTTTCGGCGGTTGTTGCCTGTCGTGAAACCTTCAACGTTATTCCAGAGATTGTCGTCTGACCCCCTCCAGTCCCACAGGAAGAGCGAATTCACGAGACGTTTTGGGTCCCGCTCGTCCCTAGGCATCGAGAGAGAAAACAGGTCATGCAAGGTCTTCCAACGCTCTGCTCTCGCAAGTCCGAGCCCATATGCAGTCATGAGCAGAACGGCCGGATACGTCCTTAGATCAAGCCATATATTCAGGCCGCTGCCCACCTTGTTCGCCCTGGCAACGACGCCGCGGATCGTATCGGCAATGAGTGCAAGCTCGGCGTCATCCCCCCATCGTCCGAGAACACCAAAGGCTTTCGCGAGCGGCTCGGTAGTGGCCTCATAGAGTTTAAGGCGTCGGCGGAATTCCTCAACGGACCACACACCCTGCGGAGAGAGCTCCTTCGCGTCGAGGCGGTCGAAAAGCTTGTTAACTTCCTGTGTGATGACTTCATCGAGTCGAATGCGAAATTCCGGCCTCGCAACGTACCGCTTGATAGAGCCGACGAGGATATCAATCGTCAGCGGACTCTGCTTCCGAGTCTCGGCGAGTGTTTTCACCAGCTCGGCCAACTTCAGAAAAAAGCTATCGGCGTCGGCAACCGGAATGGTCACAGCCTTACGCTGACTGATGATGGGCTCTGCGCCGCTCCCAACTTTCCCCCGTATGCTCCAGAAAGTAGGGTAACGCCTGTTAGGAGCGCGCAACAATGCTGCCCGTAGCGCGTCATCCCACTCGCCTGACCAACCGCAAACTATAAGACCGTGCTCATCCAAAATGCGGTCGAGCAGCGCATCGTATTGCGGCGGATACACGCCTAACTCTTCGTCGGTATTCAGGATGCGTGCATCCTTGTAGTCACCATGAAGCTTCAGCACGTAGCACGGGCTATGTGTGAGCGGCTCGGCTCCTGACAAGCTGTCGACGGAGGTGACGACAGTTGGCTCAACGCCAACTTCTCGCAGTGCATTTTCTAATAGCCGATCGAAATTGGTCGTTAGTATCACTCGGACATACCCGTCGCGAACCAGGCCCGCGATTGCATGGTGCGCGGCTGTCGGAAGTTTCTTACCCTCTGCACGATCGTCTTCGTCAGGCTCGATGTACGAATGTAAGATGGATCGCCGTTCGGCAGGCGAGGCCGCCAGTCCTGCTAGAATCGCTGAATAATCGGGTTCCGCACCATACGTTTTGCGATACCACGTCGCCCAATCGGACTGATTCTTGACGCCTTGCGCGAGCGCGACTCGTCGAACTAGGTCCAAAGTGATTTCCCATCCAGTTGGAATCCCGGCTGCACGAGAGAGACCAGAGCCGAGAAGCAAAGCATAGACACCCTTGCTCTCGAACATCGAGAATGCGAGCTGAGTAATCGGATCGCTTGATAAAATGCTCATGGCAGGCGCGAATCACTAGGAGGGAAGGGTCCGAGCATAGCAAGATTGCGCAGCAATCAATCGCCGCTCGCGCCTGCTCGGGCGCGCCGCTTCTCGTCGTCGGGTACGAATCGGTCGGCGTACACGACGGACGTGCCGCGCTCGCCGTTGCGGACATTGCCGCCGAGCGCGAGCGCCTGGCGGAAGGTGGGCCCGCTCTGGCCCGAAAAGCCGTGCCGCGGCGCTCCAAAGGATCAGCACGTTGATCCCGGAATAATTCCGCCCGGTCGCGGCGTTTGGCAAGTGGCGCCTTCGCAGCCGCCGTCCTCCAAGGTTGGACCCAGGCACGCGCCCGGCCTCAAGTTCTGCGATGATATTGTCGGTAAGTTCATCGTATAGCTCGCCCGGTCCTGGCCAGCCCGAGCTTGTCAGGTCTTTCTGGACATCACCGATCTCCGCGACCGGCGCCGGGGCCCCTCTTTCAGCCCTCAACCCGTCACGGCGAAGCCGGTCCGCACTCTCACTCTGAAGGGGGCGTTGCGGGGGCTCCCCGCAAAAGGGGGCGGCTGAGACGAAGGCCGGCCGCAGGGGATGGCGTTCCCCTCAGAAGCGCAAAGCCGGGTTTCAGCTTCTCAGGATTGGCATCTTTCCGCCTTTCAGGACATCACTCGTCCGGCGGATACTCACGCGGATCGAGCTCGGAAAAGTCGGTCAGCGTGTCGCATCGGATGCAATAGTACATCTGCGAGGCTTCCTGAAAATGCATGCCGCATAGACATCCGCAGAACGGGCAGCATTCGTCGATTTCCAGATCGGCCCATTCCCACACGCCGAGGTATTCGGGAATGGCGTCGCGATCATAACCGACGATCTGGAAAGCATCGGCGTTCTTGGCGACAAATCCAGCGCGGCCGGCGCGCTTGAGAATGGCCAGGATGTCACCCGGCTCGATGTCGAACCATTCTCCACGCACATGGGTCGATCCAAAATGCTTGTGCAGCTCTCGTTCAAGCTGGAAGGCGTCGGTCGCTTCGATCCACCCGAGCAGTCGCAGCTCCAAAGGATTCCCCGTGTGGAGGTTGCGCTGGCGCGCCTCGATGTTCTTCGCCACGCCGATCTTGATCGGGGAGCATCCGTTTTCATCTTCGCCAATGAAATAGACCGGCACGTCGCGCTCCCCGCAGCGTCAACGGAGCCGGTCGAGCAGGGCCTCGACCATTTCCTGATTTGAGTACGCGATGATGTCGAGCGGCCGGCCCTCCTGCCTCATCAGCGTGATCAAAAGGCAGGCCGTGAAGGGCCAGAAGGACGAGCCGGGCGGCAGATTGTAGCCTCCGATCATCGCCGTCAGCCGCTCGGCGATCGGTGGATACTGCCGATTGCCCCAATGCGCGTGGGTCGGCGTCATCGCATGGATGATCACGGCGGCGAGCGCTATTCCCATCGCGCGCTTCTGCTGGACTTGAGCGTAGTTGTCCTATGCTCCTTCGCATAGGCGGCGAGGCCGCTGGTCATGAACTCGCGGGCCCAGTTATCG
>CAZQMD010000038.1:0-26478 GCA_964594185.1 uncultured Afipia sp.
TCCGAGAGGTTCATCAATTAAGCTCCGGCCTTGCGGTTGCGCGGCTCGGCAGGCGTGCCGTTGGACAGCAGCAATTGCCCGTCGACAACGATATCCTCTCCGCCTTCGAGACCGCTTTCGATCACCGACACCCCCTGGAACGTCCGGCTGACGTTCACCGGCTGCATCGATGCCTTTCCATCCTTGAGGACAAAGACGAAGTTGCCGGTCTGACTTCGCTGCACGCCGACCGACGGCACCACCACCGCGTTCTCGGACCGGACTGTCAGCGTGGCGTTGACGAGAATGCCGGGCCACAACACTTCGCTCTCATTGCCCATGATGCCGCGCACCGTCGCCATGCCGGTCGTGGGATCGACCGTGTTCTCGACCATCGCAATGGTGCCGGTTTCGGATTTGCTGGTGCCGGGAATGGCCGCCATCACCGACGACTTACCTTCCTTCATCGCATCGCGCAGATCGCTCAACACGCGCTGCGGGATGGTGAAGGTCACATAGACCGGCGCCATCTGGTTGATGGTCGCAAGCGCTGACGTATCCGCCGGGCGCACGAAGTTGCCGACCTTGACGGTCGCAGCGCTGATGCGGCCACTGATGGGTGCGGTGATCTTGGTGAAGCTCTTCTGGACCTTGAGATTGTCCAGAATGGCCTGATCGGCCTGAATGGTCGCGGTCGCCGTATCCGCCGCCGTCTTGGCGTTATCGACATTGACCTGGGTGGTCGCGCCCTTGCCGATCAGTTCGTTGAAGCGCCGCATGTCGCGTTCGGCGGCAACGAGCTGCGATTGCGACCGCGCGAGATTGCCTTCGGCCTGCGCGATCTGGGCATCGATCTGGCGCGAATCCAGCGTGAACAGGAGATCGCCCTGCTTCACCCGCGCGCCGTCCTCGAAATGGACATCCACGATGGTGGTCTCAAGCCGCGATTTCAGCGCCACGCTCGAGATCGGCGTCACCATGCCGATGGAATCCACATCCACAGGGACCTGCTTCTTCTCGGCCTTTGCGACTTCCACGGACACAGCGCGGGGCCGCGGCGCTTCCTTCGCCGTGGTGGCTCCGCCCGTCCACATGCCGCGCGTCGCATAAACAGCAATGGCCGCCACGCACACGCCAACAATCAGAACGCCGCGCTTTTTAAGGATATTTCCGGTCATCTCATTTCACCGGCACACATCCGCCGTCACGCGGCGAATTGGCCCGGCCTCCCTTTCCACTGGTTTTCCAGCGTTATTTCTACTCGGCTTATCACAGCCGCTTGGTTCATGGTACGCCATACACATGAAATATCGACCATTTAGCTAATGGGAACACCATGCGGATCGCCACCTGGAACGTTAACTCTGTCCGCCAGCGGCTGGATCATCTCCTGACCTGGCTCAAGGAGCGGTCGCCCGACATCGTCTGCCTGCAGGAAATCAAATGCGTGGACGAGGCGTTCCCGCGCGAGCCGATCGAGGCGCTGGGCTACAACGTGGTCACCCACGGGCAGAAGACTTTCAACGGCGTGGCACTGCTCTCGAAGTATCGTTTCGATGAAACCACTCCGCGCTTAGGTGGCGATCCCGAGGATCTGCACGCCCGCTTCCTCGAAGGCGTGGTGTCTTATCCGGGCGGCTCGCTGCGGATCGCCTGCCTTTATCTGCCCAACGGAAACCCTCCGGAAGCAGAGAAATATCCATACAAAATCAAATGGATGGAGCGGCTTTCTCAGTACACGAAGGAGCGACTTAAAGAAGAACAGCCGCTGGTTCTGGCAGGCGATTTCAACGTCATCCCGGCCAATGGCGACGTCTACAATCCCGCCGCATGGGCGGGCGATGCTCTGTTCCTGCCCAAGACGCGCGAGCGCTTCCGCGCCCTGCTCAACCTCGGCCTGACCGACGCATTCCGCGCGGTCAACGATCAGCCCGGCCAGTACACATTCTGGGATTATCAGGCCGGGGCTTGGCCGAAGAACAACGGTATCCGGATCGACCACCTGCTGCTGTCGCCGCAGGCCAGCGACCGGCTGGTGGACGCCGGCATCGACAAGCACGTGCGCGGTTGGGAAAAGGCGTCAGACCATGTGCCGGTCTGGATCGATCTGGATTTGAATTGAAGCGTCATCCTGAGGTGCGAGCCGTCACCGTAGCCAAGTTTACGCAGGCTACGCCTGCTATGGCGGCGAGCCTCGAAGGTTGAGGCCCCGTCGCCCTTCGAAGGCTCCGCTCCGCTCGCCACCTCGGGGTGCCGCCGCCGTTCGCAAAGCGAACGGTCAGTCCCGCCGGCCCTGCACCCAGCGCTCGAGCATCTGCAAGGCCATTGCGCGGTCGTCCTCGGACGCCTTGGCCATCGCGGTCTTGTAGCTGTCCTTGATCCAGACTTCATCCGGCGAGGCACTGTCCTGCGCCAGTGTGAGCCACATCAGGCCGCGCGCGGCCTGCCGCTGCAGGCGGTCGCCGCTGAACAGCATCTGGCCCAGCAGAGCCTGCGCCTGATGCTGGCCCTTGCGGGCCGCCAGTCCGAGCCAGCGGATGCCGTACTTGGTGTCGGGCGCCATGCCGACGCCATCGAGATACATCCGCGCCAGATTGTACTGGGCTTCGGCATTGCCGAAATACGACGCGGCATAGGAGAACATTTCCCGCGCACGCTCGGGATCGGCCTTCACCTTGGAATTCGGAATGCCCGACACGTAGTAGCGGCCAAGCGCAACGAATGCGTTGGCAACGATCGCGGCCTGCGGCGCCGTCGGGGAGTCTTCCGCATGGGCGTTCGCGATCTTGCTGAAATAGTCATAGGCGCGCAGATCGTCCTGCGCCACGCCGTCGCCCTTGGCGTACATGCGCCCGAGCTTCCACTGCGCGATGGGGTGCCCGCCTTCGGCCGCGTACTGCAACGCGGTCAGCGAGGTGCCCGCAGCCGCCTGCGAAATCGGGCCCGGGGGCCCGGGCTCCCCCACCACCCCGACGCCGCCGGGAGCGGCAACGACCGGCAGCGCGGCGTCCGGATTGCCCGGCGTATTGCCCTCGAAAGCAACAGCGGGACCCGTCGCAAAGAATGCGGCCGTCAGGACGGCGGCGAGGCTTATGCGCTCAGATGTCCGCATAGCACACCTTTTCCGCCGCACCGCCCGGATGGGTCACGGCACCCTTCACCGCAGGACCGACCTGCTGGGCGTATTTCCAGAGCACGCCGGAGCCGACGGATGTTTCACGCGGCCTCCAGGCCTTGCGGCGTTCGGCCAGTTCGGCGTCGGTCAGCTTGACGCTGAGCGTGCCGTTGACCGCATCGAGTTCGATGATGTCGCCGTCCTGAATCAAACCGATCGGCCCGCCGACGGCAGCCTCCGGTCCGACATGGCCGACACAGAAACCGCGGGTGGCGCCCGAAAAACGTCCGTCGGTGATGAGAGCAACCTTGCCGCCCATGCCCTGACCTGTGAGAGCGGCGGTGGTCTGAAGCATTTCCCGCATGCCGGGGCCGCCCTTGGGGCCTTCGTAGCGGATCACGATGACATCGCCTTCCTTGTAGGTTTTGTTATTCACGGACTCGAACGCGTCTTCTTCGCAATCGAAGCAACGCGCAGGTCCCGTGAACTTCAACACCGACATTCCAGCGACTTTCACAATCGCACCATCCGGCGCGAGATTGCCCTTCATGCCGACAACGCCACCGGTCACAGTGATCGGCTTATCGGCAGAACGCACCACGTCCTGATGAGGATTCCATTTCACGCTCTTGAGATTGTCGGCGATGGTGCGGCCGGTGACCGTCATGCAGTCGCCGTGCAGATGTCCGTGATCCAGAAGCGTTTTCATCAGAAGCGGTATTCCACCAGCTTCGAACATGTCTTTGGCGACATAACGGCCACCCGGCTTCAAATCCGCGACATACGGTGTCTTTTTGAAGATTTCGGCGACGTCAAACAGATCGAATTCAATTCCGCATTCGTGAGCCATGGCCGGCAGGTGCAGCGCGGCGTTGGTCGAGCCGCCGGAGACCGCGACCACGCGGGGGGCGATTTTCAAAGACTTGCGGGTCTCGATGTCGGGCGGCCGAATATTCTTGGCGATGAATTCCATGATCTTTTCGCCCACCGCCATGCAGAAGCTGTCGCGGATTTCGTAAGGCGCAGGCGCGCCTGCCGAATACGGCAGAGCAAGGCCGATGGCCTCGGACACCGTCGCCATGGTGTTGGCAGTAAACTGGGCACCGCAGGCGCCTGCCGAAGGACACGCCACCCGCTCGATTTCGTCGAGGTCCTCGTCGGACATTTCTCCAACGGAATGCTTGCCGACCGCCTCGAACATGTCCTGAACGGTGACCTGCTGGCCCCGGAAGTTACCCGGCAGGATCGACCCGCCATAGATGAAGATCGAGGGCACGTTGAGCCGCAGCATGGCCATCATCATGCCGGGCAGCGACTTGTCGCAGCCCGCGAGTCCGATCAGGGCGTCATAGGAATGGCCGCGGACGGTCAATTCGACCGAATCCGCAATGGTTTCGCGCGACGGGAGCGACGAGCGCATGCCGTCATGGCCCATCGCGATACCGTCGGTCACGGTGATGGTGCAGAATTCGCGCGGGGTGCCGCCCGCCGAGGCGACGCCCTTTTTGGCCGCCTGGGCCTGACGCATCAGGGAAATATTGCAGGGAGCCGCCTCATTCCAGCAGGACGCCACGCCGACGAACGGCTGGTGGATCTGCTCGGTGGTGAGGCCCATGGCATAGAGGTAGGACCGATGGGGCGCGCGCGCCGGCCCTTCCGTCACATGACGGCTTGGGAGTCGCGCCTTGATGTTCGTCTTCGCGTCCATCGTGAACCCTGCCCCGCGATCATCCACGAGAGACCAGAAAACCCCTGAAAATGGGAGGTTCTTCCAATACCGTCGCGCAGGCCGCGGTAATTAGCCTACGAAGAATGATCTCATGGAGGCGTGTGGCTAAATCGCGGCGCGCGCAAGGGTTGGCTGCGGCGAGGGTTAAATGTTCACGAAGTGTTGTAGGCACGCAACATTCGTTGCGGCGCTGCAACGGCGCCGCACATGCCTGCCGGAATGTGGAAGGTCGCGAGGGGCCTAGCGGCCGCCCCGGATCATGCGCCAGGCAAACAGCAAGAGCACCGCACCGATCGCCGCCGAAATCAGCGTCCGCCAGAAGCCAAACACCGGCACTTCCGCGATTTCAGCGAGCTTGGCGCCGACGAACGAGCCAGCGATACCGACCAGAATGTTGGTGAAGATGCCGTGGTTGGATGAAGTGACCCGCTCCGCGATCCATCCGGCGATGGCGCCGATCAGCAGCATGGTGAAGAAGCCGACACCCGGCTGGCTGAAAAAGGTTTGTGCTTCGTTCATTGATAACCTCACCCGCTTCCGGCCTGAATCGGCCGCCCGCCGGAAAGCTAGCCCATTTCCGGGACACTTCGAAAGTCCGGCAGGCTGGAAGCCCTCCAGCCGTCACAACGTCCGCGCACTACTGTTGCCACTGTATCGAAACGCTACCTTCAAGAACTTCGATTGCTTTCAACCAAGCGCCGTGAACAGAGCGAGATGTATGCCAGCCGGCCTTTTGAAAATACTTTTTCGTACCTGCAATGGAATCTAAGTCGACCATGGACCATCCGCGTGCAGAGGCCCGGGTACGTATCGTGTCAATTGTGCGAATTCCGGTCATTTTCAGTTTGGGCTTGCGGCCCCGAAGCCCAATATGTCGAGCCTTACCGGCGATCTGCCGCCAAGACATTCCCGGAAAGACAGCCATCAGTTCGCGCGTGGTGGCTGAAAGATACAAGCTTCGCAGCCGCCTGACTTCGTTGGCCGTCCAGACATGCCGACGTTTTACAATACCCAGATGACGGACCCGATTTCTTAGCGCGTAATATGTTCGGCGGCGCAAGGCTCTGCGAAGAGCTCCATAGTCCGGATAAAGAGCAGCCACGACTGCATCTTCTTTTGCCGTCCAGAGAAAATGCCCGCGCGGCGTTCTTCCAGCCCGGCGTATCCGACGTCGCGCTGCTTCTGCAAAGCCGCGTACCTTGCTGCGTATCGCAAATCCATGCGCGGATAGTGCAGAAAAACAGCCAAGACTACGTGACGGCGAACAGTTGATCTTTAGCGTCCCCCATAATCCAGATGGCACTACTCACATGTTCAGCACACGGCCATAGGCGTCGAGTACCGCCTCCTTCATCGTCTCCGAAATGGTCGGATGCGGGAAGATGGTGTGGAACAGTTCTTCTTCAGTGGTCTCGAGGTTCATCGCCACCACGAAGCCCTGAATGAGTTCGGTCACCTCGTGGCCGACCATGTGCGCGCCGAGCAACTGGCCGGTCTTCTTGTCGAAGATGACCTTGACCATGCCCTGATCTTCGCCCTGCGCGATGGCTTTGCCGTTGCCGACAAAGGGGAAGCGGCCGACGCGGATGTCCTTGCCCGCCTCTTTCGCTTTCACCTCCGTGAGACCGACCGACGCGATCTGCGGGTGGCAGTAGGTACAGCCCGGAATGAGCGTCTTGTCCATCGGATGCGGGTGAAGTCCCTTGATGGCTTCAACGCAGATGATGCCTTCATGCTCGGCCTTGTGCGCGAGCATCGGCGGACCGGCGACGTCGCCAATCGCATAGATGCCCGGCACGTTGGTCTTGCCGTAACCGTCGATGACGATACAGCCGCGGTCGGTTTTCACCCCTAACTTCTCAAGGCCGAAGCCTTCGATGTTGCCGACCACGCCGACCGCCGAGATCACGCGGTCCACCTCGACCTGCACCGGCTTGCCCTTGCCGTCGTCGATGGTGGCGACAACGCTGTCGGCCTTCTTGTCGAGCTTGGTGACTTTAGTGTTGGCAAGAACCTTGATGCCCTGCTTCTCGAACTGCTTGCGGGCGAGGCCCGCGATCTCCGCGTCTTCCACGGGAAGAATCTGCGGCAGCACTTCGACCACCGTCACCTCCGCGCCCATGGTGCGATAGAACGAGGCGAACTCGATGCCGATGGCGCCGGAGCCGACGACGAGCAGCGACTTCGGAAACTTGTCCGGGTTCATCGCCTCGAAATAGGTCCAGACCAGCTTCTTGTCCGGCTCGAGACCCGGCAGCACGCGCGGACGCGCGCCGGTGGCGACAATGATGTGCTTGGCGGTGTAGGCGCCCTCGCCCAGCGATCCCTTTGGGGCTTCGGCAGCGGATTTCTTCACCGTGAACTTGCCGGGCGCGTCCAGATTGGCTTCGCCCCAGATGATCGAAATCTTATTCTTCTTCATCAGGAATTCGACGCCGCCATTGAGGCGCTTCACCACGCCGCGCGAGCGCGCGATCACCGCCTTCGGATCGAACGACACGTTGTCGGCTGACAGGCCGTAATCCTTGGCATGCTTCATGTAGTGGAAGATTTCCGCCGAGCGCAGCAGCGCCTTGGTCGGAATGCAGCCCCAGTTGTTGCAGATGCCGCCGAGATACGCCTTCTCGACAATCGCGGTCTTGAAGCCGAGCTGCGCGGCGCGGATCGCAGTGACATAGCCGCCGGGGCCGGAACCAATCACGACAACGTCGAAGGATGTATCAGCCATTGCGCTATCTCTGACTCAAATATCGAAGGAAGGAATGCGGTGTGGCGGTGTGAGAAATCACACCACCATCATCACCGGATTTTCGATCAGCTTCTTGAACGCGGTGATCAGTTCCGCGCCAAGCGCGCCGTCGATAGCGCGGTGATCGCAGGACAGCGTCACGCTCATCATGGTGGCCGCGACGATCTGGCCATTGCGCACGACAGCGCGTTCCTCGCTGGTGCCGACCGCCAGGATCGACGACTGTGGCGGATTGATCACCGCCGTGAAGTCCTTGATGCCGTACATGCCGAGGTTCGACACCGACGAGGTGCCGCCCTGATATTCGTTCGGCTTGAGCTTCTTGCCCTTGGCGCGCCCGGCAAGATCCTTCATCTCGTTGGAGATCGCCGACAGCGTCTTGAGTTCAGCCTGACGGATGATCGGCGTAATCAGGCCGAACGGCAGCGCGACCGCAACGCCGATGTCCGAATGCTTGTGGCGGAGCATCGCCGCTTCGGTCCATGACACGTTGGCTTCGGGAATCTTCTGAAGCGCAAGCGCCATCGCCTTGATGACGAAGTCGTTGACCGAAAGCTTGTAGAGCGGCTTGCCGTCCTTGTCCTTGCCCGCAGCGGCGTTGATCTCTTCGCGCGCGGAAGCCAGCTTGCCGAGATCGCAATCCACCGTGAGATAGAACGTCGGCATCGAGTTCGTCGCGGCGGTGAGACGCTGCGCGATAGTCCGGCGCATCGAGTCATGCGGCACGCTCTCGTAAGCGCCCTCCTCGTACAGCGCGAGGATCTGCTGATCCGACATCGCCGGCGCGCCAATCGCGCCAGCCGGCGCAGTAGAAGCGCCCGCAGCAGCGGCAGGCTTGAGACCCTTGCCGGATTTGGCTTCATCGATATCGCGTGCAACCACGCGGCCATGCGGACCGGTGCCGGTCACACGCGAAAGATCGATACCCGCTTCCTTGGCGAGACGACGGGCCAGCGGCGACGAAAACACGCGCGCGCCGTTGCTTGCTGCCGGTGCAGCCGCCTGCGGAGCAGGTGCCGGGGCTTTCGGTGCAGATGCGACAGGTGCCGGAGCCGCTGCAGCAGCGGGTGCCGCCGCCTTCGGCGTTTCCGCTTTTGGCGCTTCGGACTTCGCAGGCGCAGACGCAGCTCCAGCTCCCGCTCCCGCTGCCTTCACATCCTCGCCGTCACCGGCGAGCACCGCGATCACATTGTTGACCGGAACGTCCTGCGTGCCTTCCGGCACAAGAATTTTCGCGATGGTGCCTTCATCGACGGCTTCGACTTCCATCGTCGCCTTGTCGGTCTCGATCTCGGCGATCACGTCGCCGGACTTGACCTTGTCGCCCTCTTTCTTGAGCCACTTGGCAAGGTTACCCTTCTCCATGGTGGGCGACAGCGCGGGCATCAGGATATTGATCGGCATCTTAGCTTTTCCTAGCCTCTACCAAATCGCACCACTTCTTGGCTAATGAAAGCCCTAGCGCGACAGCAAGAAATAGCGGGAGCACGAATGTGAAGAAAGATGGCTTTCCGATAAGAGGATAATCAAGAAGCCATGAACCTTCATGCAATCTAAGCAGTCCCGACACGGTGAATACTGCAGTCACAAAGGAAGCGGCTCCAAAGAGGACGGAACCGAGATCAATCCACTGCTTAGCTGCAGTCTTATTTGTTCGCATAAAGTGCAATGCACACAAAAACGAAATACCGAGAGCAAAGATAGCGCCTATCACGACTACGATCTTTGCAATCAATTCCATTGCGCTCTCTCAGCGATACATCACGGCCTTGGCCGCATCGACGACTTCAGCCACCGACGGCAGCGCCAGTTTTTCGAGGTTGGCGGCGTAAGGCATCGGCACATCCTTGCCCGACAAGCGCGCCACCGGCGCATCGAGATAATCGAACGCCTGCTCCATGATCCTTGCTGCGATTTCCGCGCCGACGCCGGACTGCTGCCAGCCCTCCTCGACCGCGACCGCACGGCCGGTCTTCTTCACCGAGTTGATGATCGTCTCGGTGTCGAGCGGACGCAGCGTGCGCAGATCGATGACCTCCGCTTCAATGCCTTCCTTGGCGAGTTCATCGGCGGCATGCAGCGCGTAGGTCATGCCGTTCGACCATGCAATCAGCGTGACATCCTTGCCCGCGCGCGCGATGCGCGCCTTACCGATGGGAACGACATAGTCGTCGAGCTTCGGCACATCGCCGGAGTGACCGTAAAGAATTTCGTTCTCGAGGAAAATCACCGGGTTTGGATCGCGGATCGCGGCTTTCAGCAAGCCCTTCGCGTCCGCCGCCGAATATGGCGATACGACCTTGAGGCCCGGAATCTGCGAATACCACGCCGAATAATCCTGGCTGTGCTGAGCGGCGACGCGCGCGGCCGCGCCGTTCGGACCACGGAACACAATCGAGCAGCCCATCTGTCCGCCGGACATGTAAAGCGTCTTCGCAGCGGAATTGATGATCTGGTCGATCGCCTGCATGGCGAAGTTGAAGGTCATGAACTCGACGATGGGCTTGAGGCCCGCCATCGCCGCGCCGACGCCGACGCCGGCGAACCCATGTTCGGTGATCGGCGTATCGATCACGCGGCGTTCGCCGAATTCCTGCAACAGGCCCTGCGTGATCTTGTAGGCGCCCTGATACTCGGCGACTTCCTCGCCCATCACGAAAACATCTTCGTCGCGGCGCATTTCCTCGGCCATGGCGTCGCGCAGCGCTTCGCGCACGGTCATCTTCACCATTTCAGTGCCGGGCGGCACTTCCGGATCGGCCTCCGCAATCGGAGCCGGGGATTGCACCACACCCGGCGTGGCGGGAGCCTTGGCTTCTGCGGCAGCGGGCGGCGCAGATTCAGCGGCCTTCTGCTGCGGTGCCGGAGCGGCCGCAGCTTTTCCAAGATCGGCGGCGCTTTCGCCGTCGGCCAGAATGGTCGCAATCGGCGTGTTGACCGCGACGTCGCTGGTTCCTTCCGGGATCAAAATCTTGCCGAGCGTTCCCTCGTCGGTCGCTTCGACTTCCATCGTCGCTTTGTCGGTTTCGATTTCGGCGATCACGTCGCCGGACTTGATGGCTTCACCCTCTTTCTTCAGCCATTTGGAGAGATTGCCTTTCTCCATGGTGGGCGAAAGCGCGGGCATCAGAACTTGAATCGGCATGGTCGCTCCGGACTAATCTTTTACGCAGACTGCGCGCGCTTAACGATAGATGTCGGTGTAAAGCTCGGACACGGGCGGCTCCGGCGTGTGCTGCGCGAAATCCGCCGCCTCATTGACGATCTCGCGAACCTCGCCGTCGATGCCCTTCAGATCCTGCTCGCTGACCTTGAGGTCCAGCAGACGCTGGCGCACCTGCTCGATCGGATCGCTGTCGTGACGCACCTTGTCCACTTCCTCGCGGGTCCGGTACTTCGCGGGATCGGACATCGAATGGCCGCGGTAACGATAGGTCTGCATTTCGAGGATGTACGGGCCGTTGCCCTCGCGGCACCACTGCACCGCCTTGTCGCCTGCAGCCTTCACCGCGCGAACGTCCATGCCGTCGACCTGTTCGCCGGGAATGTTGAACGACGCGCCGCGCTTGGAAAAGTCGGTCTGCGCCGACGAGCGGGTCACGGACGTGCCCATCGCGTAACGGTTGTTCTCGATCACATAGATGACGGGAAGCTTCCACAGCTCCGCCATGTTGAAGCTTTCATAGACCTGGCCCTGATTGGCCGCGCCGTCGCCGAAATAGGCGATGCTGACATTCTTGTTGCCGCGATAGCGGTTGGCGAAAGCCAGACCGGTGCCAAGTGGAACCTGCGCGCCGACGATACCGTGACCGCCGTAGAAATTCTTCTCCTTGCTGAACATGTGCATGGAGCCGCCCTTGCCTTTGGAATAGCCGGCCTCACGTCCCGTCAGTTCAGCCATCACGCCCTTGGGGTCCATGCCGCAGGCCAGCATGTGACCGTGGTCGCGGTAACTGGTGATGATCTGGTCGCCCTTCTCCAGCGACATCTGCATGCCCACCACGACCGCTTCCTGGCCGATATAGAGGTGGCAGAAACCGCCGATGGCGCCCATGCCGTAGAGCTGGCCGGCCTTTTCCTCGAAACGGCGGATCAGCATCATCTCGCGAAATGCGTGAACCTCCTGGTCCTTGCTGAACGTCAGATTGTTCGGATTGCGGGAGCCGTTACCGGTAGCCGCGTCCTGCGCGGCGGCGCTTTTCTTCGAAGAGGCCGATTCTTTTGGCGACATGTCATGTCCGGATGAGAGAGCGGATACGATCCTCTCTACTCCAACTCACATCGCCATGAAAGGATTGCATGATGTTGCTAGCAATTGCGCTCATTTCGCAACGCAGCGAACGCAACTTTAAAATGCAAAGCAGACGATTTTTGAAATTTGAAACCTACTGGCTCTGACCGATCATCCGAACGAGATCACGCGGATGCACATAGTCGAGCTGGTAACGTGCGCGCTCATCGAGCATGTCGGGATCGACTCGGTCTGAACGAAGCAGCGAGACACGCTGCTCGGCCGCGATGCGCTCGGCCTTGAGCCGGGCCAGTTCGGCGGTCAGTTGCACGATTTCCTGATCGAGTTCCTGCCGCGCGTTGAGGCCATACCTGCCGGTGTAGGCATTGACCCCGAAATAGGCAATCAACGCCGCCGCGATCGCATAGAGCGCGAGGCCGGTCATGATTGCTTTGAGTCGCGAGCGTGAAACCATGCCCCACGATGCGGCAGCCCGGTTAATCCATCGCTAACAGCCGGGCTGCCTCGTCATCGCGCCGTCATTTCTTGATGCGATCGACCCAGGCGGCGAAGGCCGTGATGTAATCCCGCAGCACTTTCTCAAGAGCCTCTTTCGTCAGTTCCCCCTTGTCGTCGAACGCGTCGCCCACCCCGTTCAGATAGATTTCGGGCTGCTGCAGGATCGGTCCGGTAATACCGGGGAGAAGCGCCTTCAGGTGCATGGCTGCCGCAACGCCGCCGAGCGGTCCCGGCGAGTTGGTGACGATGCCGGTCGGCTTGCCGAGGAAAGAACTCTTGCCGTAGGGCCGCGAGCCGACGTCGATCGCGTTCTTCAAAACGCCGGGCACGGAACGATTGTATTCCGGCGACACAAATAGAACCGCGTCGGACTTCTGAATTGTCTCACGAAACGAAACCCAGTCCGCCGGCGGCGTGGCTTCCAGATCCTGATTGAAGAACGACAGGCCCTGAAGGGTGACGATCTCAAGCTTGAGAGACGCTGGAGCCAGTTTAGCGAAAGCCTTGGCGATCTTGAGCGAAAACGACTCCTTGCGGAGGCTGCCGACGATGACGGCGACGGAATGGGCCATGGAACGATCCTCTTAAACAACAGGACAAATTGAACCTGCGACGGCTCGATTAGCCTTCCGGCAAAAAGGATGCAAGTGCATTAACTTCTGATCGCGAGATCGTGTTCCCGATCCTAGCCCAGCAACTCGTCGTTGTGCTCCCCGAGGCGGGGTGCTCCGGAACGCGGATATGGACGCTCCCCATCGAACGAGATCGGCAGGCCCACCACCGGCAACTCGCTGCCCGGCAAGGTACGCAGCAGATCCGACGCTTTGAACTGCTCGGTCTGTGACAATTCCACGATGGTGTTGACCGGACTGCACGGCACGCCTGCCGCCTCGAGTGCAGCCAGCCACTCGGCCCGAGTCCTGGTCAACAGCACCGGCTTCAGCAAACCGATCAGCGTCTCGCGATGAACGAACCGGTCCTTGCCCCTGGCGAACCGCGGATCGGTCCCCCATTCAGGAAACCCGAGGACAGTGACAAGCTTGAGAAACAACCGGTCGTAGCCTGCGGCGATGACAAGGGGATGATCGGCAGTTTCAAAAGCCTGATACGGCGTGATGGTGGCTGTTGCCGCTCCCGTCCGCGGCGAAAGCTCCTGTGTCACATGATAGGTCGCCAATGAGGAGTCCACCCATGACGCTGCACTGTCGAGCAGCGAGGTATCGATCACGCAGCCCTTCCCTGTGACATGACGCTGCTGCAACGCGCCGAGCGCGCCGATCACGCACCATTGCGCCGTCGCCTTGTCGTTGATCGGCGGCGCGCAGAACGTCGGCGGATCGATGTGGCGGCCGGTCTGCATCATCACGCCGCCATAGGCCTGCAGCAGCGGATCGAAGCCCGGCGCTTTCGACAGCGGCCCCTTCGGTCCGAACGCCCAGATTGAACAGTAGATCAGGCGCGGATTGATCGCGCACATGTCATCGGGGCCGATACCGAGATCGTTGACCACGCCCGAGCGCAGATTCTGGATCAGGATGTCGGCGTCGCGCACGAGCGTCTTCAGCTTCTTGATATCGGCGGCGCTCTTCATGTCGAGCGTCACCGAGCGCTTGTTGCGGTTGGTGACATGGAACATGATCGAGGCCTCCTCGATGAAAGGAGGTCCCCAGCTTCGCGCGTCGTCGCCGCCATCGGGCTTCTCGATCTTGATCACGTCCGCGCCCATGTCGGCCATGATCGCACCGGCCAGCGGTCCCGCGAGCGCCTGCCCGATTTCGATGACTTTAATTCCGGCAAGCGGACCGTTCATGGCGTCGTTCTCCCGCACCTTGATGAGCGGACGCCACTCAAGCGAGTGCGGCCTGCCAAGGCAAGCCGCAAGCGCGATATGAAAACGAAACCCAGCGTTGCGCCGCCGAGGCTTGGCGCGAACGGAAGTTTACGCCAGCGCCTTGAGCGCCGAACGGCCCGCATAGACCGCCTGATTGCCGAGTTCCTGCTCGATACGCAGCAGCTGGTTGTACTTGGCGGTACGGTCCGAGCGCGCCAGCGAGCCGGTCTTGATCTGACCGCAGTTGGTGGCTACGGCCAGATCGGCAATCGTGGAGTCTTCGGTTTCACCCGAGCGATGCGACATCACGGCGGTGTAAGCCGCCTTGTGCGCCATCTCAACAGCCGCGAGCGTTTCGGTGAGCGAGCCGATCTGGTTGACCTTCACCAGGATCGAGTTGCCGAGGCCCTTCTTGATACCGTCCGACAGACGCGTGACGTTGGTGACGAACAGGTCGTCGCCGACAAGCTGGCACTTGCCGCCGATCAGGTCGGTCAGTTCCTTCCAGCCGTCCATGTCGTCTTCCGCCATGCCGTCTTCAATCGAGACGATCGGATAGCGCGAGACGAGATCGGCAAGATACTTCGCCTGTTCCGAACGCGAGCGGGTCTTGTTCTCGCCTTCGTAGACGTATGCGCCGTTCTTGAAGAACTCGGTGGAGGCGCAGTCGAGCGCCAGCATGATGTCGCCGCCCGCCTTGTAGCCGGCCTTGGCAATGGCGCTCATCACGAAATCAATCGCTGCGTCCGCCGACGGCAGGTTCGGCGCGAAGCCGCCTTCATCGCCGACATTGGTGTTGTGACCGGCCTTCTTCAGTTCGCCCTTCAGGGTGTGGAAAATTTCCGCGCCTGCGCGAAGCCCTTCGGCGAAGGTCGCAGCGCCCACCGGCATCACCATGATTTCCTGGAAGTCGATCGGGTTATCGGCATGCGCGCCACCGTTGATGATGTTCATCATCGGCACCGGCAAAACCCGCGCCGAGGTGCCGCCGACATAACGGTAGGGCGGCATGCCGAGCGATTCCGCAGCGGCCTTCGCCACAGCCAGCGACACGCCGAGAATGGCGTTGGCGCCGAGGCGGCTCTTGTTCGGCGTGCCGTCGAGACCGATCATGGTCTCGTCGATCTGCACCTGCTGTTCGGCTTCCATGCCGCCGATGGCGTCAAAGATTTCGCCGTTGACCGCATCGACCGCGTTCTGCACGCCCTTGCCGAGATAACGGCCCTTGTCACCGTCGCGCAGCTCAACGGCCTCATGGGCACCTGTAGACGCACCCGACGGAACAGCCGCCCGACCAAGCGAACCATCCTCGAGGATCACATCGACTTCGACGGTCGGATTGCCGCGGCTGTCAAGAATTTCACGGCCGATGATGTCGACGATGGCGGTCATGTGCGTCTCTTTCTTGGAGGTTGGAATGCGGTGCTTCTACAGGAAGGATTTCCGCGAGAAAAGGCCGCAAAGGGCGGCATTTCAGCCGAAATTATCGCGAAATTGCGTTCAGCGCGGCCGACGTTTCCCGCACCAGTTTTTCCATGAGAGCCTGCGCCGTTCTCTCCTTCAGAAGTCCGGCCCCCTGACCGGCCTGAAGCGAAAGAAAATCGGCCCTTCCCTGCTCGATAGCCGCCTTTCGGAGCGAGCCGCTGAACCAGTTCTGGATCGGGTACGGCGGCAGATCGGCGGCATGTTTCGTCATGTCATCCATGAGCCGGTTTCGGGTCGCGCGTACCAGCCGCCCGCTGAAAACACGCGTGAGCTGCGTGTCGCGCGCCTCCGGGTGAAACAGCATCTCGCGATGAACGGACGGCGCGCCGGATTCGGCACAGCCAAGAAAGGCCGTGCCGATCTGCACCCCCTGCGCGCCGAGCGCCAGCGCTGCCACCACACCGCGCCCATCCGCAATCGCGCCAGCCGCGATAACCGGAATTTTGACGCGATCAGCCACCTGCGGAACCAGCGCCAGCGTTCCGGTGAGCGAGTCCTCCGCGGACCGGAGAAACGATGGCCGGTGACCGCCCGCTTCGAAGCCGGTCGCGACAACCGCATCGAACCCCGCCTCTTCCAGAGCCTCGGCCTCCTCGACTGTCGTGGCGGTGCCGATGGTGAATATCCCTCGCTTGCGGCAGGCCTGCAGAACATCCTTCGAGGGAATCCCGAACACAAAGCTCGCGACAGGCGGCTTCGCCTCAAGCAGAGCTTCAATCTGCGCCGCATAATCCTGCGCGAAACGCGCTGGAGGTTTCGGCGCTTCGAGACCGAGCTCAAGATAGTATGGCGCGAACCAGCCAGCGACCTTCTCGAACGTCGCTGCGCTCAGGCTTGGCTCTGCTTCGGTCATCACCCACAGATTGATCGCAAAAGGCCTGCTGGTCTTTGTGCGGATGTCGGCAACAACGTCCGTGATTTGCGCCGGAGACAGCGCATTGGCACCGAATGAGCCGAGCCCGCCTGCATTGGAAACCGCCGCGACGAGTTGCGTTGACGAAACACCGCCGCCAAACGGCCCCTGAATGAAGGGATAAAGAAGACCCAGCGCTTTCGTAATCGGCGTATTTGTCCACATTGTTGAAGTATCCCATCCCGCTAAAGGTGCCCCGCTGACGCAGCGGTGTGAAAAATTCGCCGCTCGCGTGACCTTTGCGTCAGGAGTAGCTATCGTGATGGTCACGGAGAAATAAATGGCCCGAAAGTCCAGCAAAAAAAATTCACCCGGCGCGCGGCTACAGCTCGGCAAGCAAGTCGGGATGCCCGCCTCGCCCGAAGCGGCGCAGCTCGACCGGGTGCCGAACCCGCATCCGAAGGACAACTATCTGGTGCGGTTCGTCGCGCCGGAATTCACCTCGCTCTGCCCGATTACGGGCCAGCCGGATTTCGCGCATCTGGTGATCGATTATGTGCCGGATCAGTGGCTGGTCGAATCCAAGGCGCTGAAACTTTATCTGTCGAGCTTCCGTAATCACGGCGCCTTCCACGAAGACTGCACGGTCGGCATCGGCAAGCGGCTGGTGAAAGAAATTCAACCGCGCTGGCTGCGGATCGGCGGCTACTGGTATCCGCGCGGCGGGATTCCGATCGATGTGTTCTGGCAGACCGGGAAACTTCCGAACGGCGTGTGGGTGCCGGATCAGGGCGTCGCGCCCTATCGCGGACGAGGCTAAACGTCCACCATCTCGGCGGGCTTCTGATGCAGCAGGCGCGCGGCGATCAATCCCAGGACGAGAATGGCCGTGGCGCTCAGGACCAGCGTCGGCAGCTTGCCGATATGTGACAGTCCGAAACCGTAGACGATCGGCCCGACCGCCTGCCCCATGAAGAAGCAGAACGCATGAAGCGACAGCGCCGACGCGCGCGCTTCAGGGGCAAGATCGCTGGAGAACACCTGCAGCGAACCGTGCAGCGAATAAAAGCCCCATCCCATCAGGAAAAAGCAGACCGCCTGAACTTCCCAGCGCGGTCCGATCGCAATGATCACGAGTTGAAGCGCCATCACAGCCGCGCCGCCGACCATCAGGCCGTTCACGCCAAATCGCGGCAGCAGCCGGGACACGCTCATGGTGTAAGCCAGTCCGCCCACCGCGAATGCCGCGATGACGGCGCCGGGAATCGACGCGCGCGTTTCGCCGAGTTCGAACAGAAACGCCGCCACAAACGGAAACAGCCCGAGCACGCAAAGCCCTTCGATGAAGACCGCCGTGAAACAGACGCGCGCATTCGGATTGGCAAGGATCGTGCGATATCCATCCCTCAACGCGGCAAAACTGACGGTCTGACGCGGGCTGGTGATTCCGCCCTTGCGGAAACCGATCCAGGCCGCCACGGCGGCCACGATCACCAGCAGGCCGAGAACGACAAGCACGCCGCGCCAGCCGAAGAAATCGCCGATCACACCCGACGCCGATGCACCGAGCAGATTGCCGGTCATCGCGCCCGCAAGGATGCGTCCCAGCGCGACCTGACGCTGCGCAGTCGGAACGAGATCGCTGGTCAGGCTCATGGCGATGGGAAATGTGCCGCCGGCCGCGATGCCGCAGAGGATGCGCGACACGAACAGCATTTCGAACGATGACGTCAGCGCGCCGATAATGTTGGCCGCGCCGAGCATCGCAAGACAGCCGATCATCAATCGCGCCTTGCCGAACATGTCGGCCGCTGCGCCGAGAAACGGCTGCACAATGGCGAATGTGAGCGCGACGGCGGCGGACAGGCTTGCTGCCGTTGCGACCGTCACGCCAAGATCGTTCGACACCAGCGGCAGCACCGGCTCCATGGCACGCGCAGACAGACTCGCCGCGAAGGTGGTCAGTGCAATGACATTGAGGATCGGCAGCATCAGTCTGGCTGGCGCCGCGTTGAACTCGCGGCCCTTATGTTCCGGTTGTTATGATTTGGCCGTCACGCTTTCGATTTCGCGACAGCGTCAAAATTCATCAGGGTCTTCACAAGAGCTTCAAAATCCTTGAGCGGCACCATGTTCGGCCCGTCGGACGGCGCGTTGTCCGGATCGGGATGCGTCTCGATAAACACGCCCGCGACGCCGACCGCGACTGCCGCTCGCGCCAGCACCGGCACGAATTCGCGTTCGCCGCCTGATGAACTTCCCTTGCCGCCCGGCTGCTGCACCGAATGAGTAGCGTCGAAGATCACCGGCGCGCCGGTGGTGCGGGCCAGGATCGGCAGCGCGCGCATGTCGGACACCAGCGTGTTGTAACCGAAGGACGCGCCGCGTTCCGTCACCATCACATTCGGATTGCCGCCGCCGGTGACCTTGGCGACGACATTGGCCATGTCCCAAGGCGCGAGGAACTGGCCCTTCTTCACATTGACGATCTTGCCGGTCGCAGCAGCCGCGAGCAGCAGGTCGGTCTGCCGGCAGAGGAACGCGGGAATCTGCAGGATGTCCACGGCTTCCGCGACGGGCGCACACTGATCGATTTCGTGCACGTCGGTTAGCACCGGCAACCCGAGCGACGACTTGATCTCCGCAAAAATCGGCAATGCCTTTTCGAGGCCGATGCCCCGCGCCCCGGACGCGCTGGTGCGGTTGGCCTTGTCGAAAGACGTCTTGTAGACGAGCCCGATTCCGAGACGCGCGGCGATCTCTTTCAGCGCCTGAGCCGTCTCAAGCGCATGCGCCCGGCTCTCGAGCTGGCATGGCCCCGCAATCACCGCGAGCGGCAGCGTGTTGCCGAATTTAACGGCGCCTGCGGACACCACCGGAGCGGCTGAAATTGGGGCGTTCAAGACATATCCTTTTGCTGGAAGCGGCTGACCATGCCGATGAGGCAATGCCGGATCAAGGGCGCGCCGTCAAATCCGGGCCGGGGTCTCGAATATCAGGGTTGCGCCAAAGGCGGCCTCCGGCGGAACAACCACGCGCCCGGCCTGGCGGTGAGACGCCACCCCGCCCGCCTTGAATGCGCCCTCCAGCTCTTCGAGGTCCGGAACCGACAGCCGCAATCCATTCAGGGACGCGCCCGCTTCATCCACCTTTGGGGTGGTTCCGAACTGGTCGCGAAACGCAACGGCATCCATGATCTCGACATCGCCGCGCGGCGTCTTCGCGGTAACGCCGAGCGAACTCGAATGAAGGTCGCGCACGCCCGTAAAGGCGTTGAGGAAGATGTGATGATCGGCGGGATTGTCCGCGACAAGAACCGCCCCGAGCACGCCGCTTGCGCCGTTCGGATGCTGTTGAAAATCCGGCTTCCAGAACGCCGCCGGATTTTGCTGCCTGCAGGTGAAGAACGTCATGTTCGGAGAGAGCTGGTCTTTCGCGAAGACCAGCGAAAACCCCACCGTGGTCGCGCTGCCATCGGGCAGCACGGCTTCGCGCGAAAACGGCAACACGGGCGAGACGCCGATCCCGTGCCGCGCGAAGTCTGCGACATCGGCCTCGCTGTCGGTGCTCTCCAGCACCAGCATAGCGAAGCCATCGCCGCGTGCAATCGCTTCGCGGCCCGGAATGCCGAAGCGCTGCGAGAGACCGTCGCTGCCGAGCTTTTCAGGTTCGGCGACCGTCAGCACCTCAATGAAGAAACCGGGAAACTGCACCACATGATTGTGCGTACCCCACGGATGTTTGTTGCGCGCGCCGACCTTGAAGCCGGCGCGCCGATAGAAATCCGCAGCCGCATCGAGATCGCTGACCGCATGAACGATATGATCGAGACCGCGAGCCATGATTGATGCGCGAATGCGCCCTCACTTCACCACAGAGAATGCCGTCGGCGCCAGAATCTGGCTGACGATGTTCTCCACGATCTGGCCATCCTTTTCGCTGTCCGCACGCGCCGACAGCCAGACAGGATCGCTCATGAACGCGGTCCATTTCTGTTCGCGTTCCGCAAGCGATTCCCATGCGAGGAAATAGGTCAGTTCCTGATTGGACAGGCCGATCACCGTGGTGAAAAAACCGGCCTGACGGATGCCATGTTTTTCCCAGATCTTCAGCGTGTGGGTTTCGAAACGCTTCAGCAGATTCGGAAGCCGCCCCGGAAGACAGCGATAGACACGCATTTCTAGGATCATGGTCGTTTGCCCCTTTATTCTTGATTGAACCGGCGCGCGATTGACGCCGACTATATGTTTGACGCGTTTTCTTCACGCGAACCGGTACCCACTTCGCTCGAAAACGGCAGGATTATGCAGGTTCTGCCGATCCGGCATATAGTCGTCTGCCCGGCTGCGGATCAAGCGGTTGCCGGTCATGTGCTCCATGCGAGGTTTCATATGCGACTGCTGTTGATCCTGATTGCAGTTCTCTTGCCGCTCTCGGCATACGCGCAAACGCCCGGCGTGGTCACCGGCGGCGCGAATGGCGTGACCTTCAACGGCAAGCCCGCAGCGCGGCAGGGTGACACCACCAGCGATGGCAGCGTGATTGTCGAAGGCTCTCCGAACGTCTTCATCAATGGCAAGCCCGCCGCCGTCATGAGCGGCAAGACCGGATGCGGCGGCGTTGTGGTCGGTGGCGCGGGCGGCATTTACATCAACGGCAAACCTGCGGCGCGCACCGGCGACCAGACCTCGGGCTGTCCGAAGTAGCGATCAACTTCCCGCATAACGCGCCGTGACCAGATTGAGATCGAACGCCTCTTTCTCGCTAAGCCAGCGGATATCCTTACTCGCGGTCATTGCCTGCATGATCGCGGGCGAAACACCCATCTGGGTCATGTAATCGAGAATGATGCCGGTGGTGCGCTGGGTGCGCGACACGATATCGCCCGCGGACTCCTCGCCTTTCGCTCCGGTGCTGCTGAACTGGTGCACGCCGAGCATCGAGCGCGGCATGGCCTCACGAACCTTGCCGCCCGCAAAGACAAACACACAGGCGCTGGCACATCGCGCAGGCTGCGGACGCCCGCTGGAATCGACCCGTCCCACCACCGTCGTCAGTCCGCGCGAGCGGACCACCGCACCCATGATCAGGCCCTGATCGAGCGAACCACCCGGAGATGACAGGAACACAACATCGCCGCTGTTCAGCTTGGCCGCATCGAGCTGTTCGCGAAACCAGCCTGCGGAGGCCGGTCCGATCCGCCCGTCGATGGCAAGGGCCTTGCGTCCGTCCGTCATGGTGACCGCCGACGCGGTCATGGTGGGCGAGCCGAAATAGTCCCTCCAATAGGACCACGACGCCGGCGACGACAGATCCTGATACGCACTCACGCCGTAGGTTGCGATGAGCAGCACCACGAACAGAACGGACCACAGCGATCTTCGGCTGCGCGGGACCGGCTGGTTTTCCTGCGGCAGCGGCGCCTCGCCCGCAGGCTTGCCCCAAGGCCGCGCAGTTTCCTCAGGCTCAAGTGATGGAGGTTTGATCTTCGGAATCATGCCGCTTCGATCTCGCCCGTTTCGCCGTTGTTCAAACGGTTCAGGAGAACCGCTCCCATGCAGCCTGACGCGACACGCCGAGCGCCCTGCCGATCAATTCCCATGTCACGTCACGTTTTCGAAGGACAGCGACGTGCGCAGCCAGATGATCGCTGGCAGCGTCAGCGATGGCAGAGGTGCGTGGAAGCTGCTCGAGCAGGAATTCGTTGGAACACTTGTCCCAGTCAGGTTGATCGGGTGACGCTTCACCGCTGATGAACTTGGTGCAGACCGAAACGCATTCGTTGCAGATGAATACCGTCGGTCCGGCGATCAGGGTTTTGACCGCGTCTTTCGACTTGCCGCAGAATGAGCAGAACAGGGTGTCCGCCGGCCTCTCTGACGGCCCGGCATTCGCGCTCGCAGCCATGGCACCACCTCTCCGTCAAGGATGCCTTGACGGTACGCCTAACCCTCAAATTCTGTCAAGGATGGCTTGACGAACGTTTGGCTGGATCAGAACAGCCGGCTCTGGACCATCGCGGCCTGAACGAACGACGCGAACAACGGATGCGGTTCGAACGGACGCGACTTCAGCTCGGGATGATACTGCACGCCGATGAACCAGGGATGGTCCTCGTATTCGACGATCTCAGGCAACACGCCATCGGGCGAGAGACCCGAGAAGCGCAGGCCATGCTGTTCGAGGCGATCCTTGTAGGCGGTGTTGACCTCGTAGCGATGACGATGCCGCTCTGAAATCTCCAGCGCGTCGCCATAGATCTGCGACACGCGGCTGCCCTTCTTGAGCGCGGCGGGATACGCGCCGAGCCGCATGGTGCCGCCGAGGTCGCCCGCCTTGTTGCGCTTCTCAAGTTCGTTGCCGCGCAACCATTCGGTCATCAGGCCGACCAGCGGTTCTTTCGCCGGACCGAATTCCGTCGAGTTGGCATCCTCGATGCCGACCAGATTGCGCGCCGCTTCGATCACCGCCATCTGCATGCCGAAGCAGATACCGAAATACGGCACATCTCGCTCGCGCGCGAACTGCGCCGCCTTGATCTTGCCCTCCGCGCCGCGCTGTCCGAATCCGCCCGGCACCAGAATGCCGTTGACGTGTTCGAGAAACGGCGCCGGATCTTCGTTCTCGAAGACCTCGGATTCGATCCAGTCGAGATTGACCTTCACCTTGTTGGCGATGCCGCCGTGCGACAACGCCTCGATCAGCGATTTATAGGCGTCCTTCATGCCGGTGTACTTGCCGACAATGGCGATGGTGACCTCGCCTTCCGGATGACGGATGCGCTCGTTGATGGTGTGCCAGCTTTCCAGCTTTGGCGGCTTGACGTCGACAATGCCGAACGCGGCCAGCACTTCGTCATCGAGACCGGCGGCATGGTACGCCTCTGGCACAGCGTAGATGTTATCGACGTCCCGCGCCTCGATCACGGCGCTCTCGCGCACGTTGCAGAACAGCGCCAGCTTGCGGCGCTCTTCCTTCGGAATCTCGCGATCGGTGCGGCACAGCAGGATGTCGGGTTGAATGCCGATGGAGCGCAGCTCCTTCACCGAATGCTGCGTCGGCTTTGTCTTGAGTTCACCGGCACTTGGAATGTAGGGCAGAAGCGTCAGGTGAATGTAGATCACCTCGCCGCGCGGCAGGTCGTTCTTGACCTGACGGATCGCCTCGAAGAACGGCAGGCCTTCGATGTCGCCGACCGTGCCGCCGACCTCGCACAGCACGAAGTCATAGCCCTCGTTGCCGGTGAGGATGAATTCCTTGATCGCGTTGGTGACGTGCGGAATCACCTGCACCGTCGCGCCGAGATAATCGCCACGGCGCTCCTTGTTCAGGATGTCCTGATAGATGCGCCCGGTGGTGATGTTGTCCTGCTTGGTCGCGGGACGGCCGGTGAAGCGCTCGTAGTGACCGAGATCGAGATCGGTCTCGGCACCGTCATCGGTCACGAACACTTCGCCGTGCTGATACGGCGACATCGTTCCGGGATCGAGGTTGAGATAGGGATCGAGCTTGCGAAGGCGGACCTTGTAGCCTCGTGACTGCAGAACAGCGCCGAGCGCTGCTGAAGCCAGACCCTTGCCGAGCGAGGAGACCACGCCGCCGGTGATGAAAATATACCGCGTCATGGGATTCAACCTTTAGCTCCGCCAGTGTGATTCGCAAAACGAAACCCACGCGCGCAGCGGAAATCCACTGCACTGTGGGTAGTCCTGATATGGAAGTTCAGTCAGTGACTTGGAAGGCAATTCTCAGATGTGCAGGCAAGCGGCTCACGCATGACTGCACATCATTTGTCTGGATTACTTCGACTGCGGCGCCTGCGGTGCAGCCGGAGCCGAAGGTGCAGCCGGTGCATCCGGCTTCTTGAGCGAGTCGAGCAGGCCTCCGACCGGCACCTGCGGCGCGCTGCCCGGCTGCGAGATCGGCGCAGGGCTGGTCGAGTTGATGATCGACGACGGCTTGCGCTCATAGTTCGCCAGCCACGACAGGAACAGGCTGGTGATGAAGAAGCCTGCCGCCAGAATAGCCGTGGTGCGGGTGAGCAGGTTGGTTGTGCCGCGACTGGACATAAAGCCGCCGCCACCACCGCCGCCGATACCGAGGCCGCCGCCTTCGGAGCGCTGCAGCAGCACGACGCCGATCAGGCCGAGCACGAGCATGAGATGGATGACGATAATGACGGTCTGCATCGTTACCTTCCGTCACAAGCGGCCGCGCCGGGTAGCCGGGCGATACGCACTTGCGGGGGTTGAAGTTGCGCGGTCTGTACACGATTGCAGGGGTGATTGCCACCCCCGGACAGACCGCTCAGGGGCGTGGGAGATTTAGGGGCACGCGGCCGCAATCGCAAGGAAATCAACCGCTTTCAGGCTGGCGCCTCCCACCAGGGCACCGTCCACATTGGCAACGGCCATCAGTTCCGCCGCATTCGACGGTTTGACCGAGCCGCCATAGAGAATCCGGACCACCGCGCCCTCGCCGCTGAACCGATCCTTGAGCCGATCCCGGATAAGCTTATGGACTTCCTCGACATCCTTGGTGGTCGGGGTCCGGCCGGTCCCAATCGCCCAGACCGGTTCATAGGCCACGACCAGATTAGCCGCTGTCGCACCGTCCGGTACCGATCCGGCGAGCTGCTGGCCCACCACATCGAGCGTCTTCCCGCCATCGCGCTCGGCCTGCGTTTCACCAACGCAGACAATGGCGACAAGCCCTGCCCGCCAGGCTGCCTCGGCCTTGGCGCGGACCA
Source organism: uncultured Afipia sp. (assembly GCA_964594185.1). Lineage (GTDB taxonomy): Bacteria > Pseudomonadota > Alphaproteobacteria > Rhizobiales > Xanthobacteraceae > Afipia. The sequence goes on from CAZQMD010000038.1 coordinate 25,241, forward strand.
GCGCGTCAGTTTCGTGGTGATCGGTGCGGCGCTCGGAATGCCCTACGATGATCGCGGTTGCCCCCGCATCCGCCAGCATTTCCGCCGCTAGATCGCCGGTGTGTGCGCCGGAGGCCGCCGGATGACAGTCCTGCGCGCCGATCGCGACCTTCGATCCGATCACAATGGCGGCAGACGTAAACAGCAGGGTCGCGGGCGGACAGATCAGGAGATCGGCCTTGCGCCAGACCTTTTCAGCGCCCTGTCCGATGGCGGCCAGTTCGTTCGCCGAGGCCTTGAGGCCGTTCATCTTCCAGTTTCCGGCGATCAGGGGGCGGCGCTTGTCGGTCATTCTTCATCTCGCATCTGAATGGGTTGATTTGCGCTAGCAGAGCACACCCCGAGAAGCCAGTTCCATCACCCGGTTTCCACATTGAGGACTTTGATTGGCATGATCTTTTCCGAAAACCGGTTCCCACTTTTCGGGATCATGCCGTTAACCGCGCTGAAGCGCCGCCCTCTGCATGGTTGCTAGGGAACCGGCACCCCTTTATATGTTGGCGAAACAACGCGGTAACGCCTCCGTGGCGAACCGCCCCACCCCCCGAACATCAAGTTGGTCACATGCTCCGAGGAATGCGCAAAGCCTCATCGAATTGGCTCGGCAAGACGGTGATGTCCGTCATGTTCGGCGTGCTGATTATCAGTTTCGGAATCTGGGGCATCGCCGACATCTTCAAGGGCTTCGGACAGTCGTCGCTCGCCAAGATCGGCAGCACCGAAATCACCACCGAGCAATTCCGCAACCTGTTTACCGACCGGCTGCAGCAGATCGGCCGCCGCTTCGGCCGTCCGCTGACCACGGAGCAGGCACGCCAGTTCGGGCTCGACCGCCAGGTGCTGCAGGATGTCATTTCCGATGCCACGCTGGATGAAACCGCGCGCCGCATGGGCCTTGGCCAGTCCGACGCCGACATCGTGCGCGCCATTCAGAACGAACCCACCTTCAAGGGCCTCGACGGCAAGTTCGAACATGAGCGCTTCGTGCAGATCATCCGTCAGGCTGGTTACACCGAACAGCGCTACATCGCCGAACAGCGCAAGAACGCATTGCGCCGTCAGCTGACCGGCACCATCGTTGCCGGGATCGAGCCTCCGAAGACCCAGATCGAAGCGCTGGTCCGCTTCCAGAACGAGCAGCGCTCGGGTGACTTCCGCAAGCTGACCGCCGCGGAGGGCGGCACCAACGACACCCCTTC
>CAZQMD010000039.1:0-26404 GCA_964594185.1 uncultured Afipia sp.
CCGAGTGTCAGCCGCTTGACGCCGCCCTTGGGCGTTCCGCCGAATTTCGTGGTCTCGTGGATATCGCCCCAGAGGCGGGCGGAATCGATCTGAAGATTGGATCTGGCTTTTGTCATGATGGGTCGATACCGCAAAATGAGGTCAGGCGCATCAGCCCGAATGAAGGATCAGGTGTGCCGGTGGGTATGCTTCTTGCGCGCTGCGGAGGGTTTTGCGCCGGGATCGGTGGGGATCATCACCACGCGGCCATAGCGCACGCCGCGCTCGGCAATGACATGCTCCGCCAGATGCTGCACATCCGACGCCTTGCCTTTCAGCGCGGTGATCTCCATGCAGTTGTCGTTGTCCAGATGGACGTGCAGCGTGGCCAGCGACAAGTCATGGTGATCGTGGAAGTTGTTGACCAAGCGGCTGGAGAGATCGCGCGCGGCATGGTCATAGACATAGACCAGAGCCGCGACGCAGTCGCCGCCGGTCTGTCCGGCGTCCTGCGCGGCCTGCTGCATCCCGGCGCGGGCGAAGTCGCGGATGGCTTCCGACCGGTTTTGATAGCCGTGCTGCGCGATCATGCGATCCAGTTCCGCCATGAGATCGTCGTCAAGGGTGATGGTCACGCGCTGCATTGAAGCTCCGTCCGGCTATGGCCGCATGCTGATGGTTTCACAAGCATAGCCGATCCCGAGCCGTTGGTGGGGCCGATTTGATGATGCCAAAACAGGCAGCGGGGCCCGGTGCGCGTGGTTGTTGTTTCGATGCGATTCAGGGTGTTTCGCTCCGCGAACCTTAAACGGATTCCAGGTTCGGAAATTTCGAGATGTAATGGCGTACCGGTGTGATGCGTCGCAATAACTGTAGTTTGCGCGCGTCTCCTTGCTTTTCTTTCGCAACGATTTCGGGGATCATCACCGGACAAAACACAAGGCTCGGACACACGAGCCGCCAAGGGGAGAGGCTCAATGACTTATCGAATCGTACAGAAGGCCGGATTGGCGATGGCAGCGTTTGCAGCGCTGTCGGGCGTTGCGCTGGCACAGGACTATCCGACCAAGCCGATCACGCTGATCGTGCCATGGCCCGCGGGCGGCTCGACCGACATCTCGATGCGGGCGATCGCCGAGAGTGCGTCCAAGGTGCTCGGTCAACCGATTGTCGTGGATAACAAGGGCGGCGGTGGCGGCACAGTCGGCCCGGCAACCATGGCGGCGGCAGCGAAGCCGGACGGCTACACTATCTCGCAGATTCCGATCACCGTGTTCCGCCTTCCGCTGATGCAGGAGGTGTCCTGGAATCCGGAGAAGGATTTCACCTACATCATTCACCTGACGGGCTACACCTTCGGCGTGACCACGAATGCGGAGTCGCAGTTCAAGACCTGGAAAGACGTGGTTGATTTCGCCAAGGCCAATCCGGGCAAGGTGACCTATGCGACGCCGGGGGCGGGCACTTCGCTGCATATCGGCATGGAGCAGATCGCAGGCAAAGCCGGCATCAAGCTGACGCAGGTGCCGTTCAAGGGTGGCGCGGAAACCAATGCCGCGGTGCTCGGCAATCACACCATGCTGCAGGCGGATTCCACCGGCTGGCGGCCGCTGGTCGATGCCGGGAAGCTGCGTTTGCTGATGGTGTGGACTTCGAAGCGTTCGCCGAATTTCCCCGACGCGCCGACGCTCAATGAGCTTGGCTATGACATGGTCTATGACTCGCCGTTCGGCATCGCGGGTCCGAAGGGCATGGACCCCAAGATCGTCGCGAAGCTTCACGATGCTTTCAAGAAGGCGATCGAGGACCCGGCGGTGATCGCGACACTGGCCAAGTTCGACATGGTGGCGAATTACAAGAACACCGAGGACTACAAGAAGTTCGTCGCCGAGGTCACGGCGTCCGAACGCAAGGTGATCGATACGCTCGGGCTCGCCAAGAAGACCAATTAAGGGTCTGCGTGCCGACACAGGGCTCGCGCATGCCGCGAGCCCTGACCTGACGCTTGGGGAGGGATGAGCGATGGCCGAGGCGGAGCGCGCGAAATTCAAACTGAACAATTCCGAATTGTGGGGCGGCCTTGTCGGCCTCGCGTTGGGCGTGTTCGTGATCTGGTCGGGCTACAAGCTCAAGATTGGAGGCATCCACGATCCCGGCTCCGGATTCGTGGTGTTCTATACCGGCATCCTGATGTGCCTGTTCGCCGTATCGATCATCGTTTCGGCGGTGACGGAAGGCGGTCCGACCATCGGCTCTTTGTGGGCAGGCACGCGCTGGACCAAGCCGCTGGTCGTCGTCGCGTGCCTGTCGGCCTTCGCCATTTTGTTCGAGCCGCTGGGTTTTCTGTTGTCATCGATTCCGCTGCTGCTGTTGCTTCTGCGCGTCATCGATCCGGTGCGCTGGACGCTCGCGATTCCTCTGGCGGTGCTTGCGCCGCTCTGCGTGTGGTGGGTGCTCAAGCATGCGCTGCTGATTCAGTTGCCTGCGGGCATGTTCAACATCGGCTGACCGGGCAAGCTCATGGATGTACTCGTCAACGTCTCGCATGGTCTCGGCGTCGCGCTTCAGCCGGTCAATCTGCTGTATTGTTTCATCGGCGTCTTCATCGGCACGCTGGTTGGCGTTCTGCCGGGCATCGGTCCGATTTCGGCGATGTCGCTGTTGCTGCCGGTGACGCTGTCCGGGACGCCGGAGTCCGGCATCATCATGATGGCCGGCATCTATTACGGCTCAATGTATGGCGGCTCGACCACATCGATCCTGGTGAACATTCCGGGCGAAGCGGCGTCGGTGGTGACCTGTCTCGACGGGCACCAGATGGCGAAACAGGGGCGTGCCGGGCCTGCGCTCGGCATCGCGGCGCTCGGCTCGTTCATCGCTGGAACATTTGCGCTGGTTGCGCTGATGTTCATTGCGCCGTCGCTGGCCAGCGTCGCGGTCGCGTTCGGACCGGCCGAATATTTCAGCCTGATGGTGCTGGGTCTTGTGGTGCTGACGTTCCTCACCCAGGGCTCGATGGCCAAGGCACTGCTGATGGCCTGCATCGGCGTCGTGCTCGGGCTGATCGGCCTCGACAGCATCACAGCGCAGCCTCGCCTGACGTTCGGCCGCATCGAACTGATCGACGGCATCGGCCTCGTGCCAGTGGTGATGGGGCTGTTTGGGGTGGCGGAAGTCCTCATCAATATCGAACAGGTCATCAAGCGCGATGTGATCGAAACCAAGATCACTCAGCTTCTGCCTAATAAAGAAGAGTGGAAAGCCAGTGCAGGGCCGGTCGGACGCGGCACGCTACTCGGGTTTTTCCTCGGCATTCTGCCGGGCGGCGGCGCAGTGGTGGCGTCGTTTGCATCCTACGCGCTGGAGAAACGGCTGTCGAAAACCCCGCAGCGTTTCGGCAAGGGCGCCATCGAAGGTGTGGCCGGGCCGGAGGCGGCTAACAACGCGGCCGCCGGCGGTGCGTTCATTCCGCTGATGACGCTCGGCATTCCGCCGAATGTGGTGATGGCGCTGCTGCTCGGCGCGTTCGTCATTCACGGTCTTCAGCCCGGGCCGCTGATGATCACGCAAAATCCCGGATTGTTCTGGGGCATCATTGCCAGCATGTATATCGGCAACATCATGTTGCTGATCCTGAACCTGCCGCTGATCGGCATGTGGGTTCAACTGCTGAAGCTGCCCTACAACGTGCTGTTCCCTTTGATTTTGCTGTTCACCATCGTGGGCGTCTATTGCAGCAGCAACAATGTGTTCGACGTCTATGTGATGATCGGCTTCGGCATCATCGGTTATCTGATGCGCAAGTTCGGCTACGAGCCTGCGCCGCTGGTGCTAGCCTTCGTGCTGGGTCCGCTCTTGGAAAACAATCTGCGCAAGTCGCTGATCCTGTCGCAGGGCGATTTGATGACTTTCGTTCAGCGGCCGATTTCGGCTGTGTGTCTGGTCGTAGCCGCAATCCTGCTGATCGGGCCGTTGCTGCCGTCGCTGCGCAAGAAGCGTGAACTGGTCGCGCTGGATGAGGGAGCCTGATCTCGGACGGGAACTTTTCCGGCGCTCAGGCGTCATCATGGGTTGGGGCGCGGGGGTGCTTTCCAGCCCATGATTGAAGCGGATGATGTTCGATCCAGAGAGAGTTCGGCACAGCGACCTGCGTGGCGGCGTGCCGCCGTGGAGCTCAAGGTCTGTACAGCCCGGCCGTTCATCCGTTGACCGGGATTTCCGTTGCGAGGTTCTCGTTGTCGGCGCGGGCGTGACCGGTTCACTGGCTGCCGAGCATCTTGCCGCGCAGGGACATGAGGTCTGCGTCATCGACCGGCAGCGTCCGGGCTTCGGCAGCACGGCCGCCAGCACCTCGATGCTGATGTGGGAAATCGACCGCTCCTTGAGCGATCTTACTGTGATGTACGGATTCGAGCGCGCTGCGAACATCTATCGCCGCAGTTTCGCTGCTGTGAGCGGACTGGCCGAACTCGTCAATGCCCAGCGCTTGGCCTGCGGTCTGCGCCACAAGCGCTCGCTTTATCTGGCGGCCGACAATGTCGGCGCCCGTGAGTTGAAAGCCGAACATGAGCTTCGCATGCGGGCCGGGCTGCCCGGCAACTATCTCGATCATCTGACATTGCTGGAAGAGTTCGGACTTTACCGTGAGGCCGCAATCCATTCGATCGGCTCAGCGGATGCAGATCCGCTGTTGCTGTGTCAGGCGTTGCTGGATTCGGCGAAGAGGCAAGGTGCTAATATTTTCGATGCCAGCGCGGAAAATTACGACAACAGCGGGCAGGCTGTCGTAGTCGAACTCGACAATGGCCATTTGATCGAGGCGAAACATGTTGTTCTCGCCACCGGCTACGTTATGCCGGATTTCGTCACCTCCAGTCTTCACAAGATCTCATCGAGCTGGGCGATCGCAACGCCGCCGCAATCGCAAGGCGATCTGTGGCGCGATGGTGCGCTGATCTGGGAAGCGTCGCAGAATTACTGTTACGCACGCACCACGCAGGACAACCGGATCGTCATGGGCGGCGAGGATGACGATCAGGTCATCGATCCGGAGGCGCGGGACCAGCTGATGCCGGCGAAGGCCGAAGCGCTTCTGCACAGGCTCAACGGGCTGTGGTCACAAGCCGAGCCGGTTGCGGAATTCGTGTGGTCTGGCGCGTTCGGAACGACGACAGACGGTCTGCCGCTGATCGGGCGCGTGCCGGGACACCCGCGCATTCATGCGGCCTATGGCTACGGCGGCAACGGAATCACGTACAGCTATCTCGCCTCGCGGATGATTGCGGCATCCATTGCGGGAAACAATCAGTCCTGGTTCGACGATTTCGCCATTGATCGCGATGCGCCGAAAATTGCAGCATAAGAAAAAGAAAAACCCCGGCACATTGGCCGGGGTTCCTCGCGTGGCGCAGAGCCTGCTTTAGCCGCCCTTGCCCTTTTCCTTGAAGTATTTCATCGCGCCGGGATGGAATGGCACAGGGCTACGGTCCTGCACCTGGTTGTCCAGCGAGAAGCTTTCGGCTTCCTTGTGCACGGCGACGATGTCGGCCTTCTTTTCCACCAGCGTCTTGACGATGTTGTAGGCGTCGTCGTCGCTCATTTTGTTGCCAGTGACGATGATGTTCCAGACCTCGGTGTTCTTGTTGTCGACATCGTTGCCCGGATAGGTGCCGGCCTTGATCACACCAGCGCTGTAGAGGTTGCCGTATTTCGCATTCATCTTCGCGGCGAGATCGGCATGATCGATCAGCTTGAGCTTGACGCCCGGTGTGGCCGCAAGATCGGTGACCGATGCGGTCGGAATACCGCCGACCCAGAAGAAGGCGTCGATCTTGCCATCCTTAATGGCGTTGACGGACTCGGCGACGCCAAGGCGCTCGCGCTTCATGTCCTTGTCCTTGTCGAGACCGGCGGCCTCGATGACGCGGAAGGCCATGACCTCGGTTGCGCCGCCCGGCGAGCCGGTGGAGACGCGCTTGCCCTTGAGGTCGGCCATGGTCTTGATGCCGGTGCTCTCGACGGTGACGACATGCATGCGGTTTGGATAGACCACGAGCAGCGCCTGCAGCGGGATCTTGCCGCTCTTGAACTTGTCTTCGCCCTTATAGGCATCGAGCGCCGCGTCAGCCATCGAGAAGCCCATCTCGCTCTGGCCGGTGCCGATGAGCTTGAGATTATCGACCGAGCCGCCGGTGACTTCGGCGGTGGCCTGCACGTTCGGCAAGTTCTTCGACAACACGTTCGCGATGGCGCCGCCGAGCGGATAGTAGACGCCGCCGGTACCGCCGGTGCCGATCGCCATGGTCTTCTGCTGCGCGTGGGCGGCCAGCGCCAGCCCCGCGGACAACGCGACCGCGAGCGCTGCGGCGATTTTTGTCGTTCTTTTCATTCCGATAGTCCTCCTTGAAATGTTCAGGCCGGTCTTTGAAGCGCCGGTCCCTTTGCCTGCCATAACAATACCCCCAATCCGATCAGGACGCCGGGTACATAAGTATAAGAGATATCGCGACCAATCGCCGCTTCGATCAAAGCCTCGATCAGGCTCGGGAACACCAGCAGCAGACCGGACAGCGTCAGGAGACCGCGTTCGATCAGCGTCGTTTGCCGCAGCGCCCAGCCCTGAGCCGCTGCTGCCAGCGCCATCAGACCGAGCGTGGTCTTGACGGTGATCTCCACGACATCGACCCACGTTCCGCCTTTCGGCAGATTGAGCAGCAAGCCGACGCCCTGCGGATCGAGCACGAACACGAACGGCACCAGGAATGCGGGCAGGGTGTATTTCCACGATTGCAGTGTGGTCTTGTAAGGATCGCCGCCGGTGATGGCGGCCGCCGCGAATGGCGACAGCGCGGTCGGTGGCGAGACTTCCGAGAGCACCGCGTAATAAAAGATGAACATATGCGCGGCGTAGTCCGGCACGCCGAGCTTGATCAGGGCGGGGGCCGCGATCACTGCGCAGATGATGTAGGACGCGGTGACGGGAACGGCGAGGCCGATGATCCAGACGATCAGCGATGTGTAGATCGCGGTCAGCAACAGGCTGCCGCCCGCGTAGGAGATCACGATCGATGAGAACTTCAGGCCGAGGCCGGTCAGCGTGACGATGCCGACCACGATGCCGGCGCAGGCGCAGGTGGTTGCGGCGTTCAATGCGCCGATCGAGCCGTCAGCCAGTGCACGCTTCAGCTTCGGCGGCATCAGCGCCGTGTCCTTGCGCAGGAAGCTCAGCACGAACGTGGTGATGATCGCGTAGAACACCGACACCGCCGGGGAATAGCCGATCACCATGAAGACGACGACGGCAACAAGCGAGATGAAGTGGAAGCCGTAGCGCTTCGTCATTTCGCCGAGCGATAGCTCCGGCTTGAAACTGACGTCCTGCGCGCCGAAGCGCTTGGCGTCGAGTTCGACCATGATCAGCAGCGAGAGATAATAGAGACAGGTCGGGATGGTCGCCATCCAGATCACGTCGAGATAGCTGATCTTGAGGAATTCCGCGATCAGGAACGCTGCGGCGCCCAGCACCGGCGGCGACAGGATCGCGCCGAGGCCGCCTGCGGCAAGCAGGCCGCCTGCAGCGTTTTTCTCGAAGCCAGCCTTCTTCATCATCGGATAGGCAACGGTGCCGATCATCACAGTCGTTGCCACGCCCGATCCTGACGGGCCGCCGAGCAGGAACGACGACAGCACCACGGTGCGTCCGGCGCTGTTCGGTTTGCCGCCCATCAGCGCCAGCGAAAAGTCGATAAAGAACTTTCCGGCACCCGATTGCTGCAGAAACGCGCCGAAGATCGTGAACAAGATGATCAGCGTCGCCGACACGTCGACCGCGACGCCGAAGATGCCTTCCAGCGTGATGAACAGATGCCCGACCAGCCGCGACAGGTCATAGCCGCGGTGGGTCCATGGCGCGGGCAGGTGAGGACCGAGCATCGCGTAGGCGATGAAACAGAGAGAAACCACCGGCATAATCCATCCGGTGGTCCGGCGCGTCGCCTCGAGAACGAGCAAGATGAAGATGATGCCGACGATGACGTCCCAGCGGTCGGGCGTCGTGGCGCGGTCGGTGAAATCGTCGCCGCCCATCAGAGCATAGACGATGGTCGCAATCGCCAGAATGCCGGGGATCACATCCCACCAGCGCACGCGGTTGCGAAAGCGCGCGGCGATCGGAAACAGCAGGAAGGAGAGAACGAGGGTGAACGCGACGTGGGTGTAACGCAGTTCCTGAGTCGGAACGATCGCGTAGGCCGCATAGAGATGGAACAGGCTCATTGCGATGGCGATGTAGGTCACCGCCTGGCCGACGAAACCGCCGAGCCTGTTGGTCGCTCCCTCATCCGCTTCGATGAATTCTTCGGCTTTGCGCAAAGCCTCGTCGGAAATGACCGTCGGGTCATTGCCCGGCGGTGTATTCGCCGTCGTCATTCGATTCTCCCCCGTGACCCTGTTCGCTGCGGGCCTTTACGGTCTCCTGCTGGCGCAGGGACCATTCATTGGGGCGCATTGAGGCGGGTTCGATCGATTTAGGCAAGAACTCGTTTTGAGCAGCGCACTGTACTTTCGTTTCCACGGAAAGCCGTTTTGCTCCAGCGGTGTGGATGTCCGATAGACGAGGCATGCCGGTTCGCCCAGCGAAGCTGGAGAGGCAATGGTAACTCGGTCCGGCCCGGAAACGCGGCAAACACCTTTAAATATGGCGAAATTGCGTGCCGCAGAGCAGCAAAATCAATTGACTTGGGGCTAAGTGAGTGCTTACTCACACGCTCAATGAGCACCATCAGACTGACAAGCGATCTCCGCCGGGAACAGATCCTCGAGGCGGCCAAGCGTTGTTTCGCCCTGTATGGTTTTGCAGGGACGACGACGCGCAGCGTCGCGCAGGCTGCAGGCATCTCTGAGGGACTGCTGTTCAAGCATTTCCCCACGAAAGCCGCACTCTATGCGGAAATTCTCGCGGAAGAATGTGAAGCCGATCCCGAATTGATTCGGCTGCGCGAACTGAAGCCCTCGACGACGACGCTTGTTGTCCTCATTCGCGAAATGGTTGCGCACTTCATGCGCGCGACCGAGGCGCCGGACGAAGAGGACGCCCAGCGGGTCAGGCTGCTCATCTCAAGCCAGTTGACCGATGGCGAATTCGCAAAACTTCTCTACGACAAAATCGGAGATTTGATCGGTCCGATCTTCAAGGCTTCGCTTGAAAGCGCCGTTGAAGCTGGCGACGCGGAACGGGTTGAGGGAGAACAACTGAATCTTTTCTGGCTTGCGCACCAGCTTGTTCACATGATTGCCCTCACCAGGCTTCCCGCGACTCCCTCGTTGACGTATTCCAGCGCGCCGAACTTCGAACGTCAGATTTGCCAGTTCATTCTCCGCGGAATCGGAATGACCGGCCACGCTATAGTTTCTTATTTGGATACCGTTCCGCCGCTCTTCGATGCGGCAGTCCGGATTGGGGAAAGTGCATAACATGGACGCCACGACCAAACCGTCTCATCAAACTCCGACACCGGCCGAGAAGCCGCGTCCGCCGGTACGCATGCGGCGCTGGATGATCATCATCGGCGGGGCACTGGTGCTGCTTGTCGGCATCATCTGGGGCTTCAATGCCTTCCGCAGTCACATGATCGCGGAGTTCTTCAAGAACAACAAACCGCCTCCGACGGTGGTGGCTGTGGCTGAAGCGAAATCGGAAGTGCTGCCGAATCTCCTGACGGCGGTAGGCGATCTTGCTGCGATCAATCAGGTGAACGTCACGACCGACGTCAACGGGCGCGTGACCGAAATCCTGTTCCAGCCCGGTGCGGAAGTGAAGGCCGGCGATCCGTTGCTCCAGATCTACGACGCACCGGATCAGAGCGACCTTGCCAGCTACAAGGCGCAGACCCTCGCTGCACAGCTCGCTCTGGATCGCGCCAAGACACTGCTTGCCAAATCGTTCGGTCCGCAGGCGACCGTCGATCAAGCTCAGGCGGCTTACGATCAAGGCGCTGCTGCGGTGGCGAAGACCGAAGCGATCATTTCACAGAAGCGCATCACCGCGCCGTTCAGCGGCGTGCTCGGCGTGCGTCTGGTCCAGCTCGGTCAGTATCTCAGCGCCGGAACGCAGATCGTCTCGCTGACCGATCTGTCGCGTCTCTATCTGAATTTCACTGTGACGGAAAAGGACCGCTCTGTTCTCGACGTCGGCCAGACTGTCCGGATCAAGGTCGATGCCTATCCGGGCCGCACTTTCGAGGGCAAGATCACGACCATCGAGCCGCAGATCAGTGCCGACACCCGTAACGTTCGCGTTCAGGCGACGCTGGAAAATCCGAACCGCATCCTGCAGCCGGGCATGTTCGCATCCACCACGGTGGAACTGCCGTCGAAGCCTGCGGTGATCACCGTGCCGGAAACAGCCGTGGACTATACGCTTTATGGCGACTCGGTCTGGCTCATCACCGCGACCAAGGGCGCGGACGGCAAGGAAGCGCTGAAAACCGACCGGACCTTCGTCAAGACCGGGCAGCGGCTCAACGGCCGCGTTGTCATTCTCAGTGGTGTGAAGCCGGGAGATCGCGTGGTCGCCGTCGGACAGCTCAAGCTGCAGTCCGGCTCGGCCGTCACGATCTCGACCGATCAGCCGCCTCCGATCCCCGCGCAACCGCCGCGCTATTGATTTTCTGAGGAGCCACTCATGGCCTTCACTGATATTTTCATCAAGCGGCCGGTGCTGTCGCTTGTCGTCAGCCTGCTGATCCTGCTGATCGGCTTCAAGGCGGCGACAAGCCTCGGTATTCGCCAGTATCCGAAGTTGTCCAATACGGTCGTGACCATCACGACGTCGTATCCCGGCGCTTCGCCTGATCTGATGCAGGGCTTCATCACTCAGCCGATCGAGCAGGCGGTGGCGTCGGCGGAAGGCGTCGACTACATCACGTCGTCGTCGGTGCAGGGCCTCAGCACGATTTCGGTCTACATCAAGCTCAATGTCGATCCGAACTCGGCGTTGACCGAAGTCAGTTCGAAGGTCAGCTCGGTCCGGTACCTGATCCCGAGGGAATCCAACGACCCGGTGATCACCAAGTCGACCGGACAGACCACGGCGGTCATGTATATCGGTTTCGCCAGCGACGAATTGAGCGGGCCGCAAATTTCCGACTATCTCGCCCGCGTCGTGCAGCCGATCCTCTCGACTGTGGATGGTGTTGCATCCGCCGATATTCTCGGCGCGCAGACACTCGCCACGCGCATCTGGCTCAATCCGGAGCGCATGGCCGGCCGCAACGTATCACCGGATGATGTCGCTGCCGCGATCAGGGCCAACAATTTCCAGGCTGCCGCCGGTCAGTCCAAGGGCTATTTCACTGTCTCCAACGTGACGACCAATACCGACCTCACCAGCATCGAGCAGTTCAAGCGGATGACGGTGAAGGCCAAGGACGGCGGATTCGTCCGTCTCGAAGATATCGCCACGGTCGAACTCGGCGCGCAGAGCACGGATGCCAGCGTCGCCATGAGCGGCCAGCAGGCAATCTTTATCGGCGTGCAATCGACCCCGCAGGGCAACCCGCTGAACATCGTTAAAGGTGTGCGCGGACTGTTCCCGGAAATCGAACGCAACCTGCCGCCTTCATTGAAGATGCGCGTGGCTTACGACTCGACCAAGTTCATTCAGTCGTCGATCGATGAAGTGCGCGACACGCTGCTCGAAGCGGTGCTGATCGTCGTCGTGGTCATCTTCCTGTTTCTGGCGTCGCTTCGCTCGGTGATCATTCCCGTCGTCACGATTCCGCTGTCGCTGGTCGGCGCGTGTATCCTGATGCTGGCGATGGGCTTCACGCTCAACCTGCTGACGCTTCTGGCAATGGTGCTCGCCATCGGACTTGTGGTGGACGACGCCATTGTCGTCGTCGAAAACATTCACAGGCATCTGGAAGAGGGGAAGACACCCGTCGAGGCCTCGCTGATAGGCGCGCGGGAAATCGTCGGTCCGGTCATTTCCATGACCATTACGCTGGCGGCGGTGTATGCGCCGATCGGCTTCCTCGGCGGCCTGACCGGCGCGCTGTTCCGCGAATTCGCGTTCACGCTCGCAGGCTCGGTGATTATTTCGGGTATCGTCGCTCTGACGCTGTCGCCGATGATGTGCTCCGTGCTGCTTAAGGGCGGACATGACAATCAGGGCCGCTTCGCCAAGGCAGTCGATCGTGTGTTTACGCGGCTGACCGACTGGTATGGACGCAAGCTGGATCGTTCGCTGGATTATCGTCCGATCACCGGTCTGTTCGCGGTCGCGATCCTGTTCCTTGTCGGCTTCATGTACATGAACACCAACAAGGAATTGGCGCCGGAAGAAGATCAGGGCATCCTGTTCTCGGTGACCAAGGCGCCGCAATACGCCAACATCGATTATTCGAACTTCTACGGCAAGAAGCTCGACGGCGTATTCGCGAGCTTCCCCGAGACCGATCTGCGCTTCATCATCAATGGCACCAACGGTCCGGCCAACGGCATCGCGGGCATGATCCTGAAGCCATGGGACGAGCGCAAGCGGTCGTCGCTGGCGCTCAAGCCGTTGGTTCAGAACGAACTGAGCAAGGTCGAGGGCGTCAACGCGTTCGCCTTTAACCTGCCGGCGCTGCCGGGCGGGCCGGGCGGTTTGCCGATCCAGATGGTCATCAGCAGCACGAGCGGCTTCCAGGCCGTCTTCGAGCAGATGGAAAACCTCAAGAAGGCAGCGCGCCAGAGCGGTCTGTTTATCGTGGCCGACAGCGATCTCGCCTTCAATCAGCCGGTGGTGCGAGTGACGGTCGACCGCTCGAAAGCGAACGACCTCGGCATCAACATGTCGGCAGTCGGCAACACGCTCGCGACTCTGTTAGGCGGCAACTACGTCAACCGCTTCAACCTCGAGGGACGATCCTACCAGGTCATCCCGCAGGTGCCGCGTGACTTGCGCCTGACGCCGGAATCGCTCGGCAACTACTATGTGGCGACGAATACCGGGCGGCAGGTTCCGCTCTCGACCGTCGTCACCATCGAGACCATGACGAACCCGAATGCGCTGACTCACTTCAATCAGCTGAATTCGGCGACGTTCCAGGCGGTGGCGATGCCGGGCGTGGCGATCGGTAAGGCCGTGGAGTTCCTCGAAGAGCAGGCAAAGCAATTGCCGGCGGGCTTCTCTCACGACTATCTCGCGGATTCGCGTCAATACGTGCAGGAAGGAAACCAGCTCGCGGTGACCTTCGTGTTCGCGCTCATCATCATCTTCCTGGTGCTGGCGGCGCAGTTCGAAAGTCTGCGCGATCCGCTGGTGATCCTGATCTCGGTGCCGATGGCGATCTCCGGTGCGCTGATCCCGCTGTTCTTCGGATTGGCGACGATCAACATCTATACCCAAGTGGGTCTGGTGACGCTGGTCGGCCTGATTTCGAAGCACGGCATCCTGATGGTGGAGTTCGCCAACGAGATGCAGGTCAACGAGAACGTGGACCGGCGCACGGCCATCGAGCACGCGGCGCGTGTTCGCCTCCGGCCGATCCTGATGACCACGGCTGCGATGGTCGCGGGTCTGTTGCCGCTGCTCACCGCGAGCGGCGCGGGTGCCGCGAGCCGATTCTCGATCGGCATCGTGGTGGTCGCGGGCATGTCCATCGGTACGCTGTTCACGCTGTTCGTGCTGCCCGCGGTCTATACCTGGATCGCGACCGATCACCGGGCCGCTGCGCAGAACCAGCGCGCCAAGGACATCGAAAAATACGAACTCAGCCTCACCTGAGGCTGTGACACGTCGTCATGCCCGGCCGCGTGCCGGGCATCCACGTCCTCATCCGTGCCCGTTTAGGACGTGGATGGCCGGGCTAGGCGAGTGGAAGCGACTCCGCTCTTCGAACGCTTATGCCCGGCCGTGACGATGTTTCCACTTTCGCCGCGATGCTGGTTGGTGCTTCGTGATGTACCGCGAAGCTGCCTTTATGTATGATCGCCGCGATCATGCTGACCGTTCGCAACCTCACCAAATCCTATCGGACGTCTGAGGAGCAGCTCGCGGTTCTGCGCGGGATCGATCTCGCGCTGGCTGCCGGCGAGAGCGTGGCGCTCACAGGTGAGTCCGGGAGCGGCAAGAGCACGCTGCTGCATCTGATCGCCGGTCTTGACAAGGCGGACGGCGGCGAGATCTGGCTCGACGGTGCGCTGGTCTCCGATCTGTCGGACAGCGACCGGGCCGCCATGAGGCGCGACCGGCTCGGCCTCGTGTTCCAGCAGTTCAATCTCATCCCCAGTTTACAGGTTGCTGACAATCTTGCGTTTCAGGCGCGCATCGCGGGGCGCCACGATGCTGTATGGCAGGATGAACTGGTCGAGCGGCTTGGATTGGGTGCGCTGCTGGACCGCTATCCGGAACAATTGTCGGGCGGTCAGCAGCAACGCGTAGCAATCGGCCGCGCGCTGGCGATCAAGCCACTGGTGTTGCTTGCTGACGAGCCGACGGGAAATCTCGATGAGAAAACCGCCGACGATGTACTGGCGCTGGCGCGTGATCTGGTTACACGCACCGGCTGCGGCTTTCTAATGGTGACGCACAGCGAGCGTCTGGCGGCGACGCTTGACCGGAGAGTTCATCTCACTGCGGGACGGATCGCATGACGCGTCCGCTGTGGATTCTCGTGGGTCTGTTGAGCCACTGGACGCGGCATCGGATGCAATTCGCGACCTTGCTGATCGGATTGATTTCAGCCACCGCGCTCTGGAGCGGCGTGCAGGCCATCAACTATCAAGCGCGCAGCAGTTACGACCGCGCGGCGGCGACAATTGGCGGTGCCAATACGGCGATGTTGGTCGGACGCGACAGTCCTACGTTTCCACAAAAACTCTTTGTCGATCTGCGCCGTGCCAACTGGCCGGTCTCGCCGGTGGTGGAGGGCCGCGTCGTGATCGGCGATCGCGCATTCCGGCTGCTCGGCATCGAGCCGGTGTCATTGCCTGCAGACGCCGGCCCTGTACCTGACTTTGGACAGGCGGATCTGCACCGGTTTATCGCGCCTCCCGGACAGACGCTGGTAGCGCCGGAAACCTTGGGCGATTTGAAATTGGGTGAAGGTGCTTCGCCGCTGACCAACGGCATTTCACTGCCGCCGCTCGCGGTGCAGGACAAACTCGCGCCGGGCGTTCTCATCGTCGACATCGGCGTCGCGCAGCGCATTCTCAAAATGCCGGATCAGGTTTCGCGGCTTCTGGTGGGCGAGATGCGCGGCAAACGTCCGCCCTTGGAGCAGGTTGTCGGCGACAGGTTGCGGTTGGTCGAGGCAGGTGCCCCGAGCGATCTGGAACGCCTGACCGCCAGCTTTCATCTTAACCTGACGGCGTTCGGTCTGCTGTCGTTTGTGGTCGGACTGTTCATTGTTCACTCTGCGATTGGACTCGCGCTTGAACAGCGATTGCCGATGCTGCGCACCATGCGCGCCTGTGGCGTGTCCGCGCGGGCGCTCACGCTCACGCTTGTCTTTGAGCTGGTTTCGCTGGCGATGATCTCGGGCGTTATCGGATTGATCTGCGGCTATGTCGTTGCGGCGTTCCTTCTGCCAGACGTCGCCGCCAGTCTGCGCGGGCTTTATGGCGCGCAGGTGCCAGGGCAGCTTGTGCTGAAAGCGAGCTGGTGGATCTCGGGCCTCGGCATGAGCATCCTTGGCGCGCTGCTCGCGGCGGCAGCCGGACTTTACCGGGTCTACCGGTTGCCCGTTCTGGCCGCAGCCCAGCCTTATGCATGGCAGCAATCACAGCAACGATGGCTGAAGCGGCAGGGCGTTCTTGCCGTGGCGATTCTGCTCATCGCGGCCGGATGCTTCTATTTCGGAGATTCGCTCGCATCCGGGTTTGGCATGCTCGCGGGGCTGCTGCTCGCGGCCGCTCTGGTGTTGCCGGTCATTCTCGGCGCAGTGCTGACGGTTGGGCAACGCGGAGTGACGCATCCGCTCGTCAAATGGTTCTGGGCTGATAGCCGCCAGCAATTGCCGGGCCTGTCGCTGGCGCTGATGGCGCTGCTGCTTGCGCTTGCGGTGAATGTCGGCGTCGGCACCATGGTGCAGAGTTTCTCGCGCACGTTTACCGCATGGCTCGACGATCGGCTGGCGTCGGAAGTTTATCTGAACGCGACCAGCGATGCGCAGGGCGCCGAGATCGTCGCGTGGCTGCGTCAGCGTCCCGAGGTCGAGGCGATCCTGCCTGCATGGCGCACCGACGTAACACTGGCGACGCTGCCGGTGGAGATCATCGGCTTTGCCGATCACGCGACTTATCGCGAGCGCTGGCCGCTGTTGGAATCGCTGCCGCAGGTCTGGAACAAGGTGCGTGCAGGGGAAGGCGTGCTGGTCAGCGAGCAACTGGCGCGCCGGCTTAAAGTCGGTCTTGGCGACCGCTTGAGTCTTCCGGCGGCAACAGGACCCTGGCAGGTGACAGTCGTGGGGACTTATCCCGATTACGGCAATCCGAAAGGCCAGATCGGTATCGATATCGACGCGCTTGCCTCGCACTGGCCGGATATTCCCCGCACGCGGTTTGGCCTGCGGGTGAAGCCGGACAATGTGACGGCATTGGTCGCGGCCATCCGCGAAAAATTCGGACTCGATTCCAGCCGATTGCTGGATCAGGCGACGCTGAAAGCGGAATCCACCCGCATCTTCAATCGCACATTTTCCGTGACCTCCGTATTGAACGCCTTCACGCTCGGCGTGGCCGGGATCGCGCTGCTCACGAGCCTTTTGACACTCAGCAACAGCCGCCTGCCGCAACTCGCGCCGCTCTGGGCGCTGGGGCTGACCCGGCGGCGGCTGGCAGCAATCGAACTCCTGAAAACCATGTCGGTCGCGTTGATCACAGCGCTGCTGGCGCTGCCGCTCGGCATTCTGGTGGCGTGGTGTCTGGTTGCGGTAGTAAACGTCAAGGCATTCGGCTGGCGTCTTCCGTTGCACGTCTTTCCCATGCAGTTGCTGACATTGCTTGTTGTCGCAATGCTGGCGGCACTGCTTGCGACGTGTCTGCCCGTTCTGAGGTTGATGCGGCTGCAGCCCGCAGCCCTTGCCAAGATATTCGCCAATGAGCGGTAACCGTCCCATCAGCCGCCGCGCGTTCGTCGGGGGCAGTTTGCTCGCGCCCCTGGCAGGCACGTTTGCGCACGCTCAGGGTTTTGCCGGGCTGGGTACCGGCAGCGATGGCTTCGCGGAGGTCGTTGCGGGGAAGACACTGGAATTCCCACGCGATCACGGTCCGCATCCCGACTATCGCATCGAGTGGTGGTATCTGACAGCGAACCTGAAAGACGCGGCTGGTGAGCAATGGGGCGCGCAATGGACGTTGTTTCGGCAGGCCATGGCGCCCGGCGCGCAGCAGGACGGCTGGGCCAGTCAGCAGATCTGGATGGGGCACGCGGCTGTCACCAGTGCAACCGCTCATCGCTATGCTGAAAAATTCGCGCGAGGCGGCGTTGGTCAGGCCGGAGCGGGCGATGCGCCGTTTCGCGCATGGATTGATTCATGGGAGATGCGCGGGGGCGATGGTTTCAACGCGCAGACCCTCGCGCCCCTGACGGTCTCTGCATCGGGCGATGATTTCAGTTATGTGTTGAATCTCGCGGCGGATCGCCCGCTGGCGCTGCAAGGCGAGGGCGGTTACAGCAAAAAGTCTGAACGCGGGCAGGCGTCTTACTATTACAGCCAGCCATATTTCTCGGCGTCGGGCGCGATCACGCTTGGCGAGAAGCAGGTGGCTGTCACCGGGCGCGCCTGGATGGATCGCGAGTGGAGCAGTCAGCCGCTGGCGTCCGACCAGACCGGATGGGACTGGTTCTCACTGCATCTGGAGTCCGGCGAGAAGGTCATGCTGTTCCGGTTGCGTCAGAAGGACGGGCGGAACTATTTCGCAGGCAACTGGATTGACGGCAGCGGACGATCCGAGCCTTTACCTTCGAATGCGATCACGATGACGCCGACAGGTTTCACCGATATCGATGGGCGGAAGGTCCCGATATCGTGGAGCGTCGCCATCGCAGATCGTGGATTGAAGATCGACAGCGTGCCGCTCAATGCGAAAAGCTGGATGGGAACGCGCTTTGCGTATTGGGAAGGGCCGATCAGTTTCAGGGGCAGCCACAACGGTATCGGCTATCTTGAGATGACGGGATACTGAGGACGCATTGACATGAAACACAAACCATTCGGAAAAACAGGACAGCAGGTCTCGGTCATCGGGCAGGGCACCTGGTACATCGATCACGGCGACCGCGCATCCGCCGTTGCGGCGCTGCGCAAGGGTCTTGATCTCGGTATGACCCATATCGACACCGCCGAGATGTATGGCGATGCAGAACTGGTGGTCGCAGATGCCATCTCCGGACGTCGCGATGAGATCTTTCTGGTTTCAAAAGTGTTGCCGAGCAACGCGTCGCGCAAAGGTACGATAACCGCGTGCGAACGGTCGTTGAAGCGGCTCAAGACCGATCGGCTGGACTGCTATCTGTTGCACTGGCGCGGATCGTATCCGCTGGAAGATACGGTTGCGGCATTCGAGCAGCTGGTGAGCGACGGCAAGATCCGTTCATGGGGTGTGAGCAATTTCGACGCGGGCGATCTGGCGGAGTTGCTCGACGTGGCAGGCGAGGGGCGTATCGCCTGCAATCAGGTGCTGTATCATCTCAACGAACGCGCCATCGAGCATTCGGTCATTCCGTGGTGCGAGGCGCATGATGTCGCTGTGGTGGCCTATTCGCCGTTCGGTCACTCCGATTTTCCGGAGCCCCAGTCAGCGGGCGGCAAGGTCTTGCAGCAGATTGCCGCGCGCCTTGGCGCGACGCCGCGTCAGGTGGCGCTCGCATTTTTGACTCGCTGGTCTTCGGTGTTCGCGATTCCGAAGGCGTCTTCGGCGGCTCACGCGGCGGACAACGCCGGCGCAGGGGACGTGACGTTGAGCGAAAGCGACATTGCTGCGCTCGACAGGGCGTTTCCACTTGGCCGCGAGCCGCGCAGCCTGCCGATGATCTAGATCACCGCTGCCACGCCCTGGCAGAGCAGCAGCAGCGAGATGATGAACAGCAGCACATAGGCGATGTTGTAGAACAGGCCGGTCGGGGTTTTGCGGACCAGCCAGATGGCCGCGAAATTCGCCAGCACCGCGATCGGGAGTAGCAGCAGGGACGTTGCGAAATTCTTCGCGGTGAATTGCGCGAGGGCGAAATAGGGGCCGATTTTCAGGAAATTGACGACAGCAAAAAAGATCGTGGTGGTCCCGACCAGTGTCAGCTTCGGCAGCCGCTGCGGCAGGACATGAACCTGAAATGGCGGTCCGCCGCCCTGGGTCATGAACGATGTGAATCCAGAAACGCCGCCCCAAAACACGCCGCTGATGGCCGTTGCCGGATGGGCTTCAATCCGGTTTCGTCGCAGCCATGTGTTGGCGACAAAAGCCAGTCCGATAACCCCGATGATGATGCGGACGAGAGCGTCAGACAGATGCGACGCCAGCAGCCAACCAAGTGCCATGCCGACGACTGCACCGGGCAGCATGACTTTCAGATTCCATGCATCCCAGTCGCGCCTGTACACATAGATCGAAATGATATCCTGAATAATCAGGAGTGGCAGGATCAGGGCCGCGGCTTCCAGTGGCGGCAAATAAAGCGCCAACAGAGGCGTAGATGCGATGCCGAGACCGGAAAAGCCGCCTTTCGCCAACCCGAGAAGGATCACCGCCGGGATCGCAACGGCGTAGAACAGCGGTTCGGTAATGATGGCGTGCACGTCATGATTCCGTCAGATGTTGTTCACTTAGGCCCCAGAAGGCTGGCCGAGATCAACTGGTATCGTCGCGCAGAAATGCAGGCGGCCCTTGTGGGTTTGCGATGGCGGACCTAGATTTCGGGAATGCCTCGCTATTTCTTCAACACGCGGATCGGCGCGACCCTTATTCCGGATCCGGAGGGCGAGGATTTGCGCGATCCTGATCACGCCTGGCGCGTGGCGCGCGCAACCATCCGGCAAATTCTTCAGGACGAGGGCAAGGACCCGACGCTTCTGACCGCGGTTCTGGAGGTCACAGACGCGGCTGGCGAGATTGTGCTCGAATTTCCGTTTACGGAAGCGCTGGAGATGCCTGACGAGCCGCCGCCGTCGCGGCATTAAGCTCCGGCGTGGGGGCTGTGCGGTCCTCATTCTGAGCAAGCTTGACGGCGAGATCGGCGATGGTCTCGGTGGCCAGCGTGTCCGGCGAGGCGAGCCAGCTTGCCGCGAACGTCAATGCAGGCACATGCAGATCCGTCGAGAGAAGCTGAAGCTGGCCTTCCGCCAGTTCACGCTCGACGATTGCGGTCGGAATGACGGCGATGCCGATGCCGTCCGTCGCCATGCGGATAACGGTCGCGAGCGACGCGCTCGCATGCAGGCGCGGCGAGGGCAGGTCCGGCCGGTTGAACAGCGACCGCACAATCTCGTAAGGCTGTGTCTTGCGCGGGAAAGTAATGATCGCGAACTTTGCCAGATCCTGCACCGTCAGTGGTCCTTCGCCGAGATTCAGAGACGGACTGGCGACGAATGAATTCGGATAGTCGCATAACACGCGGTTGCGCACGTTGGAGGCGGGCCACGGCCCGAGACAGAAGGCGAGGTCGATCTCCTGCGCCATCAGCCGCGCGCGAAGGTTCGGCGTGATGTCCACTTCGATTTCCAGCGACAGGTTCGGCAATGTGTTCGCAACACGCTCGATGAGTTGCGGCAGCCATGTGTGCACAATGGTTTCGGAAACTCCGAGCCGGACGATGCCGCGCATCGCGGTGCGATCCATTACCGCAGCCATCATCTCCCTGCGCAGGCCCATCAGCTTCTCGGCATAGAGCATCATCTGCCGCCCGCCGGGCGTTGGCGTCACGGAGCGGCTGTCCCGTTGCAGCAGCTTCACGCCCATTTCGGCTTCGAGTTGCGAGATGCGCTGCGAGATTGCGGGCTGCGTTGTGTTGAGTTTGCGCGCCGCGCCGCCAAAGCTGCCGAGCGTCACCACCCAGAGAAACGTCTCAATCGATTTGAAGTCCACCATGCCGTAGCCCTACACCCATTAATCCAGCTTATCGTTTCTCATAAGAAAACGCGACTAGACTTTATCGCGGGGCAATGATCCACTCTTTTTGACGAGAAATGGAGTGGTCTTATGCTTTCAGCGGCCGAACAGGTGTCACGCTCCGTTCAAGGCCATGACGCTGATCTCCCCAGCCGGGATGCCCGGCAGGCCTATCGTTCCGGCAGGGTCGACGTCACGGCAGGTGTCGCGCCCGGCTATGTTCAGGGCAACCTTGTCATTCTGCCCGAAAGCCTGGCGTCGTCGTTTCATCGTTTCTGCCAGCTCAATCCCAAGCCATGCCCGATCATCGGCATGTCCGAAGTCGGCGATCCGCGCATTCCTGCGCTTGGCATCGATCTCGATATCCGCACCGATATCCCGCGGTATCGCGTCTGGCGCGACGGCGAACTGACCGAAGAGCCGACCGACATCATGGCGCATTGGCGCGACGATCTGGTCGCCTTTGTGATCGGCTGCTCGTTTTCATTCGAGGAAGCGCTGATCGCTGATGGCTTGAGAATTCGTCATATCGATGAGAACCGTAACGTCCCGATGTACCGGACCAGCATCGCCTGCGCGCCGGCAGGGCCGTTCGAAGGGCGGATGGTGGTCTCAATGCGTCCCTTCAAGCCCGCCGATGCGATCCGCGCGATCCAGATCACCACGCGGTTTCCGTCGGTGCACGGCGCTCCGGTGCATATCGGCAAGCCGGAACTGATCGGCATCAAGGATATTGCGAAGCCCGACTATGGCGACGCAGTGAGCATTCAGCCTGATGAGATGCCGGTATTTTGGGCGTGCGGAGTCACACCGCAATCGGTCATCCTGCAATCGCGGCCCGCCTTCGCGATCACGCATGCGCCGGGCTTCATGCTGGTGACAGATGTCCGCAATTCGGAATTTTCAATTCAGTAGGTTTCACCAGAGCAGCCACATCGCCTTCCATCAGGCTGCATCCAATAAGGGAGTATCGTCGATGAACCGCCGCGAAGTACTGTTGTCCGGTGTTGCCATGTCACTTGCCGGAACTCTCGGAACCCGCGCATTCGCGCAGGCCGGCAAGGAAATCCTGATCGGTTGTATCTGGCCATTGACGGGACCGACAGCGCAAGTCGGCGCCGATGCAAAAGCAGCTCTTGAAACCGCGGCGGATATTGTCAACGGCTCCTACGATCTCGATTTGCCGACTGCAAAGAATGCCGGGCTTGCGGGCCTCGACGGCGCCAAGATCAAGCTGGTGTTCGCCGACCATCAGGGCGATCCGCAGAAGGGCCGGGCGGAAGCCGAGCGCCTGATCACGCAGGACAAGGTGGTTGCCATCTGCGGTGCGTTCCATTCGTCAGTTTCGGCGACGGTCAGCGCATCCTGCGAACGTTACGGCATTCCGTATGTTGCAGCCGATTCCTCCTCGCCGAGCCTGCATCGCCGTGGCCTGAAATTCTTCTTCCGCCCCGCCGCACATGACGAAATGTTTTCGCTGGCGATGTTCGAGTTCATGGATGCGCTCAAGAAGAAGGGCAAGAAGATCGACAGTGTCGGTCTGTTCTTTGAAGACACCATCTTCGGCACCGACTCCTCCAACGTCCAGCGCAAGCTGGCGGCCGATCGCGGCTACAAGGTCGTGTCCGACATCAAGTATCGCGCCAGCTCTCCGTCACTGACCGCGGAAGTGCAGCAGATCAAGAGCGCCAATCCCGATGTGCTGTTGCCGTCAAGCTACACGACCGACTCCATTCTGCTCATGAAGACGATGGACGAGCTCGGCTACAAGCCGAATAACCTTCTGGCGCAGGCTGCGGGGTTCGCCGACAAAGCCACGTTCGATGCGGTGGGCGACAAGCTCAATGGCATGATTTCGCGCGCCAGCTTCTCGCTCGATCTCGCCTCCAAGCGCCCATCGGTCGGCAAGGTCAACGACATGTTCAAGGCGCGCGCCAACCGCGATCTCAACGACAACACCTCGCGGCAGTTGACTGCGATCCTGGTCCTGGCTGACGCGATCGACCGGGCGAAGTCCACCGACGGCGAAAAGATCCGGGCGGCGCTCGCGGCTACCGACACACCCGGCGAGAAGACGATCATGCCCTGGAAGCGGATCAAGTTCACTGCCGAGGGCCAGAATGACGATGCCGATCCGGTGCTGCTGCAATATCTCGGCGGCAAATTCGTCACCGTCTATCCGGAACAGGCAGCCATCGCCGAGCCGAAATGGCCGATGAATGGCTAACCGAAAAGGGCGCTGTCGTTATTGGCAGCGCCCATTTTTCTGAAGCAGTCTTTATGCCTTGTCCGCCGCCATGCCTTTTGACGGAATGATCTCATCGTGACCACGCAAGCCTTCCTCCAGGTAATCGCAAGCGGCCTCTTGATGGGGCTGATCTATGCGCTGATAGCGGTCGGCCTGTCGCTGATTTTCGGCCTGATGGATGTGGTGAACTTCGCCCATGGCGAATTTCTTATGCTCGCGATGTACGCGACATTCGGGCTGGTGTTCATGACCGCGCTTGATCCGGTCGTTCTTGCGCCGCTGGTCGTGGCGCTGATGTTCGTCGTCGGCGTGTCGGTGTATGCGGGGATTATTCGGTATGCGATGCGCGCCAAGGCCAATCCCGGCATGGTGCAGATTTTTGCAACCTTCGGCCTCGCGCTCCTGATCCAGGGCCTCGCGCAGTATTTCTTCACGCCGGATTACCGCAACATCGCCAATACGTGGCTCGGTGGCAAGACGCTCAATCTCGGCGGTGTGTTCCTGCCATGGCCGCAGATTTTCGGCGGGGCCGTTTCGCTCGCGGTCTTTGCCGGGCTTTACTGGCTGATCACGCGCACGGATTTCGGCAAAGCGCTGGAGGCGACGCGTGAGGATCAGGGCGCAGTGGCGCTGGTCGGCATCGACCGCAATCGCGTGTTTGCTTTGGGGTGGGGGCTCGGCGCGGCGCTGGTCGGCATCGCGGGCGCAGTGCTGGCGATCTTCTACTACATCCATCCGCAGGTCGGCGGCACCTTTGCGCTGATCGCTTATGTCACAGTAGCGCTCGGCGGTTTCGGCAGCATTTTCGGCGCACTGGTTGCAGGTGTGATCGTCGGTCTTGTCGAAGCGCTGACCACGCTGGTGCTGCCGGCATCGCTGAAATCCGTCGGCGTTTATTCGCTTTATCTTCTGGTGTTGTTCGTCAGGCCAAGCGGCCTGTTCGGGAGGCTGTGATGACTCAGGGCATGACCGCTTCGTCGATGTCCGCATTCGTCACTGCCCGGCGGCGGCAACTGATGACGGCTGCTGTGGTGTTCGCGCTGATCGCGCTGGTGCCGCGATTTGTCTCCGACGTCTACATGATGAATGTGCTGATCCTGACCCTGCTGTTTGCGGCATTGTCGCAAAGCTGGAATCTGCTCGGCGGCTATTGCGGTCAGGTCTCGTTGGGCCATGCGCTGTATTTCGGCATCGGCGCATATGCCACCAGTATTCTCTATGTGAAATTCGGGATCACGCCATGGGGTGGTCTTCTGGCTGGAGGAATCATCGCCGCACTGATTGCACTGGCGCTGGGTTATCCGTGCTTCCGGCTCAAGGGACATTATTTCTCGATCGCAACCATCGTGATCGCTGAGATCGGTCTGCTGTTGTTTCACAACTGGGATTATGCGGGCGCGGCGCTCGGCATCCAGTGGCCGTTCACGCCAGATTCGTGGTGGACCTTGCAGTTCGCGCGCGACAAGGCGCCATATTTCTACTTTGCGCTCGGCCTGTTCGCGGTCACCTGGCTGGTCACATTCTCCATTGTCGAATCCAAATGGGGTTACTGGTGGCGCGCGGTGAAGGACAGCGCGGAAGCGGCGGAGAGTCTGGGCGTGACGATCTTTCATTCCAAGATGGCGGCGGCCGCGATCTCCGCCTTCTTCACGGCAGTGGGCGGCGGGTTCTACGCGGCCTTTGTGTCCTATATCGATCCTGACAGCGTGATGCATTTTCGCTTCTCTCTGTTGATGGCGCTGCCTGCAGTGCTGGGTGGCGTTGGTTCTCTGTGGGGACCGGCAATTGGTGCGTTGATCCTGATCCCGCTGGCAGAACTGACACGCTCGTATCTCGGCGGTTCGGGCTCCGGTCTTGATCTGGTCATCTATGGCGGATTGATCATGATCGTATCGCTGACGCGCCCTGAAGGTATTCTCAGCATTATCAAGCCGGTGAAGCGCGAGGCGACGGCATGACCGGCAAGCCGCTTGTCACTTGCCGCAGCGTGACGCGTCGTTTCGACGGCCTCGTAGCCAATGATTCCATCGATCTCGATGTCTATCGCGGCGAAATCCTCGGGCTGATCGGCCCCAACGGCGCGGGAAAATCGACGCTGTTCAATCTGATCGCGGGCGCGTTTCCCGTGTCCTTCGGCGTCATCGATTTCGACGGACGCGATATCACGCCATTGCCTGCCGCGGAGCGTTGCAATCTGGGCATTGCGCGAACCTACCAGGTGCCGCGCTCGTTCGATTCCATGTCTGTCGTCGAGAATGTCACGGTCGGCGCGTTCGTGCGCTATCCGGGCGTGCTGCAGGCTCGGGCAAAGGCGCTCGATGTTCTGGATTATGTCGGCCTTGCTGCACATGCCGATTCATCCGCAGCGGACCTCACGCCGCCGCAAAAGCGCCGTCTGGAAGTTGCGCGTGCGCTCGCGACCGAACCGAAACTCCTCCTGCTCGATGAAGTTCTGACTGGTCTGACGCCAAGCGAAGCGGCCGCTGGTGTCGAACTGATCCGCAAGGTTCGCGAGACCGGCGTGACCATCATCATGGTCGAGCATGTGATGGAAGTCGTGATGCCGCTGGTGGATCGCGCCGTGGTGCTGCACCTTGGCAAGGTGCTGGCGGAGGGATTGCCAAAGGAAGTCGTGCGCGACGAAAAGGTGATCGCGGCCTATCTGGGGGATCGTCATCGTGTTGCTTGATGTTGCGAACCTCACCACGGCCTATCGCGGCCTGATCGCGATCTCCGATGTATCGATCAACGTCGATTCCGGCGAGATCGTCACTGTCGCGGGCGCGAACGGCGCGGGTAAATCGACGCTGCTGAAATCCATCGCCGGGATGGAGCGGCCGAAATCGGGGTCGGTCAATTTCGTCGGGGAGCGTATCGACACCATTCCGGCGCATCTCGTCACCGCGCGGGGACTGGCATTCGTGCCGGAGAACAAGCGGCTGTTTCCGCGTCTCAGCGTTGCTGACAATCTGCGGCTCGGCAGTTACCTGCATCGCGGCAGCCCGGACCGCGACAGCCCGCTGGAATTCGTGTTCAAGCTGTTTCCGCGGCTGGAAGAGCGATTATCACAGCGCGCGGCCACGCTGTCCG
>CAZQMD010000040.1:0-26038 GCA_964594185.1 uncultured Afipia sp.
CAGTCTCGTCAGCGGTTGCCACGACCGTGGTGGCTGCAGCGGCAATCACCACAGCAACGGGATCGGTCACGATGGCGGGGATCACCGGTGTCGCCACAGTCGTTGCGGCGTCGCCATCCTGCGATTTGTCATCGGATTTGGTGTCCCCGGACGCGGACTTTGTCTTGCCTGCAGTCTTGCCGCCGGTGGCGGTGGCATCGGCTGGCGTCAAAGG
Organism: uncultured Afipia sp.; assembly: GCA_964594185.1. Classification (GTDB taxonomy): domain Bacteria; phylum Pseudomonadota; class Alphaproteobacteria; order Rhizobiales; family Xanthobacteraceae; genus Afipia. The sequence continues at coordinate 215 of CAZQMD010000040.1, forward strand.
CTCGCTGTCCTGCTGCGCTGTGCCGGAATCGTTCTTCGAAGGCGTGGCGCTGGTCTCGGACTGCGACCGGTCGTTGCCCGGTACAGGCCTATCGATTCCGCGCGTATCCCGGCGGGGCGCATCCGGTGCCGGCCGGGCAGGGCGATCCGTGTCCGAAGCGGCCGAAGCGTTGCTGTCCACCAGCGCGGCAAAACCGTCCGACGGCTGGTCGGCGCGACCCTGCCGGGGTTGCGGATCAAAAGCGGGCTTGGATACGGCTGGTTCCGGGGTGACGCTGAACACGGGCGGCCTTTCAGAGTGATTGCTTCCTCTGTTCAGCAAGGACCGGGCCATCAGGCGTGAATAGAAAGTACAAATATTTTCAATATGTTACATATTTGTACGATAGGCTCGTCCTTGTCGGCAGCCGGTGGCTTTCTGCCCGGCGGCAAGAATTTCCCCCCGAAAAAGACCGGTTTCATTGGAATAGATCAAAGCGGCCCGCGATTGCCTCGGCTAGGCTCGGACTATAAGTAAAGTCCAAACCGGTGACGGGCGGCGCAAACCGTTCCGGCAACAGCAAGATCGGCCTTATCCATGCTCAACAGCCTCGACCTCGAAGGTCGCCCGGAAGACACCCGGGTCGTCGTCGCCATGTCCGGCGGCGTCGATTCATCGGCGACGGCTGCGCTGCTGAAGGCCGAAGGCTACGACGTTGTCGGCATCACGCTGCAGCTTTACGACCATGGTGCGGCAACCCATCGCAAGGGCGCCTGCTGCGCGGGTCAGGACATCCACGACGCGCGCGATGTCGCAGCCCGGATCGGCATTCCGCATTATGTGCTCGACTACGAAAGCCGCTTTCGCGAGTCGGTGATCGAGAGCTTTGCCGAAAGTTACGTGCATGGCGAAACGCCGGTGCCGTGCATCGAGTGCAATCGCTCGATCAAGTTTCGCGATCTGCTGACAACCGCACGCGACCTCGGCGCCAAGGCTCTTGCCACTGGACATTATGTCGCGTCGCGCCGTCTCGACGATGGATCGCGCGCGCTGGTCTGTGCAGCCGACGCCGACCGCGACCAGAGCTATTTCCTTTTTGCGACCACGCAGGATCAACTCGCCGACGTGCGCTTTCCGCTCGGCGACATGACCAAGGCGCAGACCCGCGAGCTTGCACGCCGCTTCGGCTTGTCGGTTGCTGAGAAGCACGACAGCCAGGATATCTGCTTCGTGCCGACCGGCCGCTACACCGATGTCATCGAGCGGCTGAAGCCAAATGCGATGGAGCCGGGCGACATTGTCGATCTCGATGGCCGTGTGCTTGGCCGCCATCAGGGCATTGTCGGTTTCACCATCGGCCAGCGCCGCGGTCTCGGCATTGCCGCCAGTGCGCCTTTATATGTAGTGCATCTCGATGCGGAGACGCGCCGGGTTGTGGTCGGTCCGCGTGAGGCGCTGAATGTGCGCAAGATCGCGTTGCGCGACGTCAACTGGATCGGCGGCGGTGAACTCGACCGCGCCATCGGCGATGGACTCGAATTGTTCGTGAAGGTGCGGTCCACCCGGCCCGCGCAGCCGGCTTGGCTGCGACGTGTTGGCGCAACGTATGAAGTCGAACTCGTCGATGGCGAAGAAGGCGTCTCGCCCGGACAGGCCTGCGTGTTCTACGATGCGCCGGCGGGACAGGCCCGTGTTCTCGGCGGTGGCTTCATCAGCGCTGCCCAGCGCGTGCAGCGCGCTGCAACCTTGCGCGAAGCCCTTGCCGGATAACGCCTAATCCTCCAAGAATGGCTGACCTCCGGCAGAGACTGCCGGAACAAGAACACGCATCGCGTATCAGGGCGGGGACATGACCAACGACATCGATCGGGCCGGAGTGGCGAAAGCCTATGCTGCATGGGCACCGGTTTACGACATGGTGTTCGGCAAAGTGTTCGAAGAGGGCCGCAGATCGACCATCGCCGTGGCCGATGCGATCGGCGGGCGCGTGCTGGACGTTGGCGTCGGCACCGGTTTGTCGCTCTCGGATTATTCGCGCTCGACCAAACTTCACGGCGTCGATATTTCCGAGCCGATGCTGCGCAAGGCGCAGGAGCGCGTACGCGCGCAGAACCTCACCAATGTTGAAACGCTGTCTGTGATGGACGCGAAGAATCTCGCGTTTCCGGATGGCGCGTTCGATGCGGTGGTGGCGCAATATGTCATTACCGCGGTGCCGGACCCCGAAGCGACGCTCGATGATTTCATGCGCGTGCTGAGGCCGGGTGGCGAACTCATTCTGGTCAATCACATCGGCGCGGAAAGCGGGCCGCGCAAGATTTTCGAGCTGTGCTTTGCGCCATTGGCGCGCCGGCTCGGCTGGCGGCCGGAATTTCCGTGGGCGCGGCTGGTGAACTGGGCCGCGAAACATGGCGGCGTCACTCTGGTCGAGCGCCGTCCGATGCCGCCGATGGGGCATTTCTCGCTGATCCGCTATCGCAAGGGCTGACAGCCGCATTGTGTCGCAGGGAACATCCGCGCTGCTGCGCCGTTTCCCTGCCATGACTGTAAAACGCTCGATCATTGTGAGTACAGCGCTTGCGCTGTGGCCTGCTGTGAGTTTCGCGCAGGCTCCGCCTGCGCCGTCCACGCCGCAGGCCCAAACCGCACCGCCAAGTCCGGACCGCGCAACGACAAACTGCGTCCCGACCGAGCCGGTTCCGCAGGAAGGCACTGTCGCGCCTCGCGGCTCGACGACCGGACGTGCAACGAATGAGTCTCTTGGCGACAGGTTGGCCAAATCGGATGGCGTGCTGTGCCCGCCGCCCGGTGTGGATCCCGATATGCATGCGCCAACGCCGCAAGGCGGCACCATGCCGGTGATTCCACCGCCTGGCAGCCCCGGCGGCGATCCCTCGGTGCGGCCAAAATAGGATTTCCCGCCTTGCAATGGCTGGTTTTAAGAGGAATTGCCTCTGAAAAAACAATCATATGGGTCTGAGCGCCGTCATTGCTTGACAGGCATTTGGGTGACTTCTTATATGCCGCCGTTCGCGACCGCGAAGGCGGTGTGAGCGCGTGGCGAGGTAGCTCAGCTGGTTAGAGCACGGGAATCATAATCCTGGGGTCGGGGGTTCGAGTCCCTCTCTCGCTACCATTCTCCGCATAACTCCTTGAAAACAAACAGCTAGCCATTCTTGTCGCGGAATGAGGCATGTATCGCCGATGCATCTGCTTCAGCATCGCGAGGTGACGGCGTGATCGCATCGATCTTCGCGCGCGTGCACGGGTTCTGATTTTAACCGATCAACCTGGCATCATGCGCGGACAGCCCGTTCTGCCCGTGATCCAGCCGCTCAATAATTGAAAGTGCTGCGTAAGCCGAACACAGCGGCATCCTTGATCCGGTGTGTCTGGGTTGGGTCGTTCGGATCGACCATACCGCCGCCGGGATGAATGACGTACTGAAAAACCGGCTGCACGGTCCAGCCTGCCTGAATTTCTGCGACATATGTCATCTCGAAGACCGCTTCGAAATCTCGCACCGGATATGGCGTTCCGGTGAACACCTGCACATCGCGATCAGCCGATCGTGCGGCATCGGAAATGCGCGCGTAGGTCATGGCGATGCCGAACTTGTCATTGGGACGCGCATCACTGAAGCCGGAGAACTGGAATCCGCCATCGAGATAGAAGTTGATGATGTTGCGATCCGACGGGCTGATGGAAGTCCGGAGGAAGAAACCGACCCCCTTGTCGGATCCGGGTGTCGCGCGCGACAGCATCTGCTCGTAGACGCCGAAGAAGCCCTGATTTCCGCGCCGCTTCAGCGGAATACCTGAGCCGAGAGGGTCCGCCTGCAGGAAGCCACCTGCGGCGTATCGCATGTCGTCAAATTCGCCGAGATGTTTCCAGGCGCCACCGGTCAGCGTGCCCGGCAATTTGCTTTCACCGAGCGCAAATCCATACTTGAGCTGACCGATCATCCACGCCGGATCATTGACGCGAAACAGAGTGCCATGCGGGTTTGCGATCTGGGGATCGACCAGTCTGTCCGGTGGCGCGGCATCGCCATCGAAGATCGCCGCGTAGGCCGTGATATTGTCAGCCAATTGCGCCTTGATCCGCACGCCCGGCACTGCCAGTGGAGGCGAGGGGCCGCCACTCAGCAGATTGATGCCGGTGATGCCGGGCCAGCCCAACGCCGAGTTGGTGAAAATGTCGTCGTACTTGCTGTCGATGAATTCGATATCGGATGCCTGCTGCCCGACACGAACCAGCAATGCGCCGTTGAACAGGGATTGCTCGATCCATAATTCATACAGCCGCGTCGCGGGAAGGGCTTCGACGCCGCTGACCAGCATGAGATTGCCGACATAGTCGCGCGACAGGCCTTGGCCATGAATCTGGAACATGTTGGCGTGGAATTTCGCGCCGCTCCAGCCGACAAGTTTTTCGAGATCGACATCCGTGCCGAGATCGAGGCGGCCGGTATAGATCGCGCCGCGGCGCATACCGCCTGTCGCGTTGCCGAACACTTCCGATATGTAAGTGGCGTTGAACTGGATGCCCCAGTCGGCCAGAATCGCGCGCGGATTTTTCGTTGCAGGTTTCTCCGGCAGGGCTTTCGTGTCGGTTGCCTGTGCCGCGTGACATGCAAACGAACATATGACGCTGGCGGTCACTATGGTCCGCAGCAATTTGTCTGAGTGTCGCACGGCGAACCTGAACTATTTCACGATGCCGAGGCGCTTCATGATGAAATAGGCGAGCGCAGACGAAGAGACGATCAGGACGCTCGCGGTCAGAAAGCCTGTTTCCACATCCGTCAGCGGCAGTCCCTTGGTGTTCATCCCGAAGACGCCGGTCACCAGCGTCGGCGGCAGCAGCAGCGCAGTCAGCACCGAAAGGAGATGGATGCTTTTGTTTGTCTGCTCCTCGATCTTGAGATGCAGTTCTTCTTGAAGCAGCCGGCTGCGCTCGCGCATTTCCACAACGATATGATCGAGGGCGTCCAGCCGCTGAGCGAGTTTTCCGGCGCGTAACCGCAAGGCTGGCTTGAGTGCCTCCGGCCCCAGCAGGTCGAGGCGGCGGAACATCAGCAGAAGTCCGGACAGTTGGCGATGCAGGCGGACGCATGTGCGGCGCAGCCGGCCAAGGTCCCTGCGCAAATCGGTGGAATCGTCGGACAGAATCTTTTCTTCGATGCCGTCGAGTCGCTGGCCGACGCCTTCCGCAACGCGTTCGATCGTTTCCGCGACATGCTCGACGATGGTTTCGAGCAGGGCAGCTGCGTTCCCGATGCGTTGCTGGCCGCTTTCGAGAACGCGCCGTGTCGCATCGACCGCACACAGGGCATGATGACGGCCGCTGACCAGCAGCCGCTCCGTCATGACAAAATGAAGATAACCTGTTTCTTCGGTGACGCGGTCGATGGCCCGCACCAGATCGGAAAAGACGCCATAGATACTGTCATCAGCGGCGTGGATCTGCTGGAAATTATCCCGCGATAGCAACAGGGCCTTGCCGGCCTCTGGAATGTCGAGACCGGCCGATGCCAGCCACTGATCGGCGCGCAGATCGCCGAGGTTGAAATGCAGCCAGAGCAATCCATCGCCGTGCAGATCGATCGGGCCGTCGACGATCAGCGTCTCGGCGTTTCCGTTGGCGTGAATGCGAAATGCCCACACCAGACCCGGAATCTGTGTCGGCGGCGATGAACGCCCGGTTGCAATATCTTCAGTCGTCAATGCTTCTGCTTGCACAATACGCCCCGCCCAGAACTCACAACGCGCCCGGACGGCCCAAACAGGCCACCCCGATACCGATCCGATAAGACGACGGGTTTGTTACAGGCGCATGTCAGCGCCCGTTATTCTGCGGCTTCCGCCAGATCGTCGGCTTCCTTGTTGTAGTCGTGCACGACGCGGCCATAGGGCAGCGTCAGATCGGCCAGAAAATGATGCGCCCCGATCACGCGCCGGACCGGGAAATCAGCCACCGGTGCATTGACATGCGGGATCAGATGCAACCGTCCCGGTCCAATCCATGAGCCCTTGACGTTGATGTCGATCAGATTGATTGCAACGAGCTGGCAGACTTCGGCGCGGCCATCGACACCGGGGATCAGTTTGAGATTGATCTGGGTTTTGGACAGCGTGGCGCGTGTGATCTCGCCGTTGCCCGCCATCGCTTCATGTTTGTATCCCATGGTGCCCATGGCGACCTGCTGGCCGGAATATTCCAGCGTGCCTGTCAGCGTGTCCTTCACCACCTCGAGCTTGGGATGCGCATACTTCTTTGGAAATCCCCAGATCTCGCGACCCGCGGCAATTGGCGGATCGTCATCGAGATACATCTGCGAGACAAAATTGACCTCTTCACCATTCAGGCGGGCGGGAATGACCAGGCCCGACTCGGTGTAGCTGCCGAAGCCGGATGAATCCGGCATCTTGATCCACTCATAATGGACAATCGGCGTATCTATCGGCTCCAGTGGCTCAGGCAATCCGGCGCGGATCAGCTCCGGGTCGGTCTCATAGGTGATGACCAGAAATTCGCGGTCGATAAAGCGATACGGCCCCGCCGGATAACTCGGACCGGCAGCAGGCATCGAAGGCAGTCGAAGAATATCTGCTCTGCGCATGGACGTTTTCCTTTTCAGTGCGCGGTCCAGCCGCCGTCGACAGGCAGCGTCGTGCCGGTGATCGATTTCGCATTGTCAGTGCAGAGGAACGTCACCAGGGCGGAGAGTTCTTCCACGGTGACGAAACGTTTGGTCGGCTGCGCGGCCAGCAGCACATCGGAGATGACCTGCTGTTCGGTGATGCCGCGTGCCCTGGCCTGTTCGGGAATCTGCTTTTCCACCAGCGGCGTCATGACGTAGCCGGGGCAAACGGCATTCACGGTAATGCCGTGCTCGGCAACCTCGAGTGCAACTGTCTTGGTCAATCCGGCAATGCCGTGCTTGGCGGAGACGTAAGCCGACTTGAACGGCGACGCCACCAGCGCGTGTGCGGATGCGATGTTGACGATGCGGCCCCACGACTGTTTCTTCATCGCCGGGACGGCCAGCCGCGTGGTATGAAAAGCGCTGGACAGATTGATCGCCAGGATTGCGTCCCACTTCTCGACGGGAAAGTCCTCGACCGGCGCGACATGCTGAATGCCGGCGTTGTTGACCACGATGTCCAAGCTGCCGAATTCTTCTTCAGCGAGTGCAATCATCTTTTCGATGTCCTGCGGAATGGTCATGTTCGCCGGGCTGAACAACACCTTGATGTTGTGTTCGCCTGCGATGCCCTGACGAATGGCTTCGATCTCTCCGGGATCGCCGAAGCCGTTGAGCATGATGTTGGCGCCGTTTGCGGCAAGGCCCCGCGCAATGCCAAGTCCGATGCCGCTGGTGGAGCCTGTGACGATGGCGGACTTTCCGGACAACATGTTGATGACCAATCTGAACTGCCGAACAATCCCGCATCCGTCACCGGCAGTTCGGTTAAGGCGCGGTAAGCATTGCAATGCGAAACAGCTAACGGCGGTCGTTGACATCGTTGTGAGGAAATTCCGTCAGTCTGGTGACACCCCGATCTCGACCCAACCGATCCGCTAACCACGACGCGGATTCCGCGGCCGAAACAGCCATCTGTCACGACAGCGTCACCGCTCATCTGAAATCTGCGCATCGAAATTCGAGACAAACCAAACGGGGCACAGTCATGGACGCGCGGACGCCGCAATCAGAAACTTTAGGATCTCAAAACTGGCGGCCCGATCGTTGCGATCGTGTGGCGCTGGTGCTCCAGGGCGGCGGAGCGCTGGGAGCCTATCAGGCCGGCGTCTATCAGGCGCTGCACGAAAGCGGCATGGAGCCCGACTGGGTTTGCGGCGTGTCGATCGGCGCGATCAATTCGGCCATCATCGCCGGCAATCCGCCGGAGCGGCGTCTCGAACGGCTGCGGATGTTTTGGGATCGCATCACCAGCCGCAAGGTCTGGCACCACACGCCCGACGGCGACATTTATCGCAAGGCGCGCAACATGACGAGTTCGTTCCTGACGACCACGATGGGGCAGCCGGGCTTCTTCAAGCCGCATGACGTCAATCCGTGGTTCAGCCCCGCTGGAGCCAGAACGGCAACAAGCTATTACGACACCGCCCCGTTGCGTGCGTCGCTGCTTGAGCTCGTCGATTTCGATCTCATCAATTCACGCAAGATGCATTTTGCCGTCGGCGCGGTGAATGTCCTCACCGGCAACTTCCTGTACTTTGACAACAAGAAAGAAGTCATCGAGCCCGAGCATGTGATGGCCAGCGGCGCGTTGCCGCCCGCGCTGCCCATGGTCAAGATCGGAACGGATCACTTCTGGGACGGCGGCATCGTCTCGAATACACCGCTGCAGCATTTGCTCGACCAGGAAGACAAGATGAACTCGTTGGTGTTTCAGGTGGATCTCTTCAATGCGCGGGGCGTACTCCCGCGCGACATTCAGGAGGTCATGGCCCGGCACAAGGACATCATGTATTCTTCGCGCACGCGCTACAATACCGATGTTTACAAGCGCATGAACAACCTGAAGGCCGACTTCTACAAGGCGCTGCTGAAGATTCCGGAAGACAAGCTGACCGATCATGAGCGCGGGTTGCTCGATCGCTTTGCGGATTTGCCTGAAATCACCATCCTGCAGATGATCTATCAGCAGAAGGCGCATGAGGGCGATTCCAAGGATCACGAATTCTCCGCCACGTCGATGCGTGAGCATTGGCTGAGCGGCCTTGAGGACACGCGACGCACGCTGAAGCGGCGCGAATGGCTGGCCATGCCGGAGGATGGCATGGGGATCGTCGTTCATGACGTGCACCGCGAGAAAGACTACTGAACTTTTGGGCTTAGTTTCTGCGTTCGTTCATATTCGACAGCGATCAGGCCTTACTTTCTCAACGACATCGCGAAAACAAAAAGCCCGCGCTTTCGGCGCGGGCTTTTCGTTATTGGGTTGTACGCAGCAGATCAGAACAGGTGCGAGAACAGCACGTACAAACCGGCGGAGAGGCAGATCGCCGCCGGCAAGGTCAGCACCCAGGCCATCAGCAGATTGCGGATGGTCGCCATCTGCAGTCCTGAGCCGTTGGCCGCCATGGTTCCGGCGACGCCGGATGACAGCACGTGGGTCGTCGACACCGGCAGGCCAAACACGTCGGCTGCACCGATCGTCGCTGCGGCGACGAGTTCAGCGGATGCGCCCTGCGCGTAGGTCAGGTGCGTCTTGCCGATCTTTTCGCCGACGGTGACGACGATGCGCTTCCAGCCGATCATGGTGCCGAGGCCGAGCGCGATGGCCACCGCGATCTTCACCCAGGTCGGGATGAACTTCGTAGCGCTGTCGAGCGAGCCCTTGTAGGCGTTGAGCGTGGCGACGTCTTCCTTGCTAAGGTCGTTTTCCTTGTCCTTCATCAGGAAGCGGATGGCTTCCGATGTGAGGTACATATCGTTGCGGGTGTTACCCACGGCTTCGGCGGGAACCTTGCTCAGCGTGCCGTACTTCTGCACCTGATCGCCGACGTCCTTCACAAGCACTGCGAGCGAAGGATAGGTGCCTTCGTTGATCTTGTGCAACGAGACATACTGCGTCACCGCCGGGCGCGGATCGCCGATGATGCTGTGACCGGCACCCTTGGCGGCAATGACCTTGGCTGCGGCTTCAGAGGTTTGCTGGAACCGGACGACCTGCGATTCCGGCAGGGCGCGGTTCAGAGCATAGGCCGTCGGCACGGTACCGATCAGGATCAGCATGATCAGGCCCATGCCTTTCTGGCCGTCATTCGAACCATGCGCGAAGCTGACGCCGGTGCATGTCGCAATGAGAATGCCGCGAATCCAGAGCGGTGGCGGCTTGTTGCCTTCCGGCGCAGCGTAGAGCGCGGGATTATGCACGATGAACTTGAGCACCAGCAGCAGAAGCGCCGCCATGCAGAAGCCGAACAGTGGCGAGAGCAGCAGCGCGTAGCCGATTTCGGTGGCCTTGGTCCAGTCAACGCCCGATGTGCCGTCGCGGCCCCGCATCACTGCATTCGCGATGCCGACGCCGATGATCGAGCCGATCAGCGTATGCGAGCTGGAGGCCGGAAGGCCGAAATACCAGGTGCCGAGATTCCAGACGATGGCGGCAATCAGCAGCGCGAACACCATTGCAAAGCCGGCGCTGCTGCCGACCTGAAGGATCAATTCAACCGGCAGGAGCGACACAATGCCGAATGCAACCGCGCCGCTCGACAGCAATACACCGAGGAAATTGAAGAAGCCCGACCACATCACGGCGAATTCCGCCGGGAGCGAATGGGTATAGATCACGGTCGCGACGGCGTTCGCCGTATCGTGGAAGCCGTTGACGAATTCGAAGCCCAGCGCGATCAGCAACGCGACGAACAGCAGGATGTAGGGAAGAAAGGTTGTGACCTTGGTGCCGGTGGCATCGATGTCGACATAAATGCTGTAGGCAACGAATAAGGCTCCAGCCGCCAGAATCCCGAAAAACAGGATCATCGTCAGTGGGTTGAAGCCTTTGTCGAGGTTGGGTCTCGATGCCGGCTCGATTGGCTGGCCATCAGCCAGTCCTGAATTCAATGCAATATCGCTCATTATCTCACCCCTGTTTGAAGCTCGGGGTACTTTTGAAGGGTTAATTTGAAGGTGGGATGACACCGGCAGCGTGTGCGGATAATCCGGTCATGTTTTTTGCGCATGCGAAATCAATCACGCTGGACGGCATGTCGAAATCTCTTCATCTGGCGTGCGCTGAGACCAAACAGAGCTTGTGCATCTGGAAGCGCAGGCAGTTCGCCCCGCAATGGAAACGTCCCGGCGCACCGTGCGCCAATCTGTCTCTCCGAGCCTCCGTGGCAGAGCCCTGACGATGGGATAGCCTCTTACAAAAATCAGGAGGAAATCATGTCAGCAAAAATCGATCGCCGTCACTTTATTGCGTACGCATCGGCAGCCGCCGCAATGCCTTTCATCTCGCGCGGGGTCTCGGCACAGGCGGCCTGGCCGTCGCGGCAGATCCGGATGATCTGCAGTTACCCGGCAGGCGGACAGACCGATCTGCTCGCACGCGCCTTCGGTGAGTTCATCGGCAAGCAGGTGGGGCAGACCGTCGTTGTCGAGAACAAGGCTGGAGCGTCCGGCTCTATCGGTGCGGCGGAAGTCGCCCGTGCGGAGCCTGACGGCCACACCATCCTTTGCTCTATTTCGACCACCTATGTGATGAACCGGGCAATGATGAAAAGTCCCGGTTATGACATGGACAAGGATCTGACGCTTGTCAGCATCATTCCGGGCGCGGGGCTGCTGCTGGTGGCGAGTCCCAAGTTAGGCATCAAGACGCTGGACGATTTCGTCGCTTTCGCGCGCAAGAACGGCAAGGTGAATTTCGGGACCTACAGCGCGGGCTCTGCGCCGCATATGACGATCAATGAACTCAACAAGCAGTACAGTCTCAATATCGAGCCGATCCATTATCGCGGCGAAGCGCCGATGTGGACCGGCCTTGCGGAAGGCACGCTCGATGTCGCCATGGGCAGCTACACGGCCGCGCAGTCCGTGTTGCAAAGCGATCGCGGCGTCGTGTTCGCCGTGCATTCGAAGAAGGTCGATGCCATTCCAAATGTCAAAACCTTGCCTGAGCAGGGCGCGACGTCGAAATTCTTCACCGTGAGCGGTTTCACCGGCTGGGCGCTGCCGAAAGCAACGCCGCAGCCGATCGTCGATCGTCTCGCCCAGCTTTGCGTCGCGGCTAACAACGATCCGAAGGTGAAGGAGGTTCTCACGACATTCGTGCTGGAACCGGCGCTGGGATTCAAGGACACCAACGCTTTATATCAGCGAGAACTGCCTGTCTGGATGGCTGCCGCGCAGTCGCTCGGCTTGCAGCCGGTCTGACGGATCATCACGCCGGCGTCTTGCCGGCATCGTCCGTTGTTCCGACACGCTCATAGGCTTCCACAAGATGGCGCCGCATCAGCTCCGCGGCGGCATCGCCGTCGCCGCGGATCATCTCGTCGAGGATGCGGCTGTGCTCTTTCCAGACGCTGATCGACATGCCTGGATGGCGCAGCACTTCGCCCATAGCGCGGCGCAGATGCCGCCAGTGCAGCCGCATCGTTTCTGCAATCAGCGGATTGCCGGAGACATCATAAATAAATGAGTGGAAATCCATGTCGGCCTGGAGGCTGGCGCGGCTGTCTCCCGCAGCCACCAGCTTGCGGCCATGGTCGATCAAGGCACGCCCCTGGGCGATGGTGTCCTTGGTGAGGCGCGGTGTCGCCAGCTTCACCGCGAGCGGTTCGACCGCCGAGCGGATCTGGTAGATCGCCGCGAAGAAACCCGGATCGACTGCGGTGACGGTCAGTCCCTGACGGCCCTGCGCGAGAAATCCCTGCGCCTTCAAAACAGCGAGTGCGTGAGTCACCGGCTGGCGCGAGACATTCAGGCGTGCGGCGATGCTTTCCTGCGTAAGCCGCTCGCCCGGCTTGAACGTGCCGTCGCACAGGGCATCGAGGATCACCTCATAGACCTGATCGACCAGACTTTTCGGCGGGGTCAAAGACTCGAGCACATAGCCTCCAAGTGCTGGCCTCCAGGTATTGGCATCCGACGGAATCATCGCTGCGTGGCAGCATGGTTGCTGCTTGACAGGGCAAGGTGCAAGCCGCATCCTGAGTTTAGAATACTGAATTCAGAATGCAATAAAGGTTTACCGCACGGCCGAGGCCGGGGCGGGCGCTTAAAGTGTTCCAAGAAAGGCGCAAAAAGCGCCTTGAAAACAAAGACAACCGGGAAACGACCCACAAACTATCAAGGAGGACGTCATGAGGTTGACCGCCGAGCAGCTTGAGCAATTCAACACCGAAGGCTGGCTGTTCCTGCCCGAGCTTTTCACGCCTGAAGAGGTCGAAGTCCTGCGGCGTGAGGCCGTGGCGATCTATGACGAACAGCGCCCCGAAGTCTGGCGCGAGAAGAGCGGCGCGCCGCGCACCGCCTTTGCGGCGCATCTTTATAATGAGGCGTTTCGTCTTCTCGGCGCACATCCGCGCATGATCGAGCCGGTCGAGCAGGTCTTCGGCGAGAAGGTCTACATGCACCAGTACAAGATCAACGCGAAGTCGGCCTTCACCGGCGACGTCTGGCAATGGCATCAGGACTACGGCACATGGAAACGCGACGACGGGATGCAACTGCCGCGCGCCATGAACATCTCGATCTTTCTAGACGAGGTGATGCCGATCAACGGCCCGCTGATGCTGGTGCCGAAAAGTCATAACGCCGGCGACCTCAAGGCGTCGCACGATCTTGCAACCACGTCTTATCCGCTGTGGACGCTGGACGAGGAGACCGTGACCCGCCTTGTCAAGGACGGCGGCATCGTCGCGCCGACCGGCAAGCCCGGCGGCATGCTGATGTTCCACGGCAATCTGGTGCACGGTTCGTCCGGCAACATCACCCCGTATCCGCGCAAGATCGTGTATCTGACGTTGAACTCCGTATCGAACTATATCCGCACACCGACGCGCCCTGAATTCATCGCACATCGCGATTTCACGCCGATCCAGCCCGTGGATGATGACGCGCTGGTTCGCTACGCGCGCAGCCATCGTCAGGCGGCGGAATAACGCAGGTCTTTCATCATGCCCGGGCTTGTCCCGGGCATCGATGTCTTTACAACAAGCCATGAGGTCGGACGCGAACGAGCGGCGGCAACGCCGTTCTGTAAGCATTTCACGCTCGGCCATAATGACAATAATCCGGCGAGACAATCGCCGACAACGACCGGGTCGAATTCGCTCATGAATCTGCATCATCTCCTCGAAAAACGCCGCGCGGCGGGAAAGCCTGTGCGCGTGGCTTTGATCGGCGCCGGAAAATTCGGCTCGATGTTCCTCTCCCAGGTGCCGCATACGTCAGGGCTTGAAGTCCCGGTGATCGTCGATCTCGATCCGGAGCGCGCACGCGACGCCTGCCGCACCGTGGGGTGGGACGATGCGCGGATCGCCGCGACCACTTTTACAAAGGACGGTGTTGCAGCGACCGGCGCGAATATTGAGGTCATTGTCGAGGCCACCGGCAATCCGTCGGTCGGAATTCGTCATGCGCGTGCCGCCATTGCGGCTGGCAAGCATATTGTCATGGTCAATGTGGAAGCCGATGTTCTCGCGGGTCCGCTATTGGCGGACGAGGCGCGCAAGGCGGGTGTGGTCTATTCGCTCGCTTATGGCGATCAGCCTGCGCTGACGGCGGAGATGGTGGATTGGGCGCGCGCCACCGGTTTCAAGGTCGTGGCCGCCGGCAAGGGTACCAAATATCTGCCGATCTATCACGACGTAACGCCGGCAGGTGTCTGGGGTCACTATGGTCTCACCGCTGCGGAAGCGCAGTCCGCCGGCATGAACCCGCAGATGTTCAATTCGTTTCTGGACGGCACCAAGTCCGCCATCGAAATGGCAGCGATCGCGAATGCCACCGGCCTCGATGTGCCATCGACCGGTCTGCTGTTTCCGCCCTGCGGTGTCGACGATCTGCCGCATGTGATGCGTCCGACGGACAAGGGCGGCGTGCTGGAAAAATCAGGCGTGGTCGAAGTCGTCTCGTCGCTGGAGCGCGACGGCCGTCCGGTGTTTCGCGATCTGCGCTGGGGCGTCTATGTCGTGCTGGAAGCGCCGAACGATTATGCGGCGGATTGCTTCCGCCAGTACGGTCTGAAAACGGATTCATCGGGGCGTTATGCGGCGATGTACAAGCCGTACCACCTGATCGGACTTGAACTGAACATCTCGGTGCTCTCGGCCGCGCTACGCAATGAGCCGACCGGCCAACCGCAGGATTTCCGCGGCGATGTTGCGGCTGTCGCCAAGAAGGATCTGCGCGCAGGCGAGATGCTGGATGGTGAGGGCGGTTACACGGTGTGGGGCAAGCTGATGCCAGCCGCCGAAAGCCTGAAAACCGGCGCGCTGCCGATCGGTCTGGCGCATCGCGTCAAGCTGACGAAGGACGTCGCGCATGGCGATGTCGTGCGATGGTCGGATGTGGAGATCGACGAGAAGGACGACGCTGTCGCTTTCCGTCGCGCGATGGAAGCGAAGTTTTCGCGCCAGAAGTAGGCTTGTTTACCGCGTCACATGCGCTGACACAGCCAGCCATTGGCCGTCGATCTTGGCCCAGACGTCGGTGTAGCGCCCACCGCCTGCGCTGCCATCGGGCATCAGATAGCTGGTGCGCGCGTGAATGATCGCGACATCGCCGATGATGCGGATCAGGACATCTTCAGCCTTGAGATTCCTGATGGCGATTGGCCGGGCGGTCTGTTTCAGAAATCCGGCGCGGTCGACCAGCGAGCGGTCGGGATTCGAACAGTAAAAGTCCGGCGCCAGAATTTCGTCGAAACGTTTGACGTCGCAGCCCTGTACCGAACTGATGTAGTCGCGGTTGAGAGCGGTGAGGATGTCGTGATCCGAGCTCATGGCAGAGCCTCCTTCTCCGGTTTTGCTTTCGCCGATGTGAAGACGTAGCGCCATCCGATCAGCAGGCTGCGCAGTGCCAACCATCCGATGATCAGATTGGAAATTGCAAAGATCGGCAGCGCGAGTTTGGCGATGATGCCAGTTTCGCCGTGTTCGACAAAGCGCAGTGCCGCGAGTGGCAGGGCCGACACGCCGAAGCTGTAGGCCCATGCAGCCAGCGAGAATGGCTGTTCACGCAGCCAGGGAAACAGCCGCAGCATCACCAGCGCCTGAAATAGCGCATAGCCGAACAGCATATGGGCGAGATGATCGGGCGGCCCGCTGGTTACGGTGAGATAAGCGACCGAGCCGACCGCGGGCGGGGCGAGGTGAATTCCCATTGTGGCGCGTAGTGCGACCGGAATGCCATGCGCCAGCAGCCGTGTGAGGATGACCGATTCCATCACGATGATGGAGAGGAAGCCAACTCCAAAGAACAGCAGCCCCGCATCGGGATAACCGAATAGCCCGCAGGCGATAGCGCTGACAAAACTGCCGCCGACGGTCGGCATATAAAGCACCGGCGTGGTTGTCTCACTCGTCCGGCCGCCAATCCACAGGCCGCCGACACCCCAGACAGTAAACGCAAGCTGTCCGGCCACGCCGCAGATAAACAATGTGAATGCAACGCGCGGCAGATACGGCGCGATCGACCATGCGGCAATCATGGTCGTCATGGGAATGAGGACGACAAAAAAAGACTGGATGGGATGCGCGATCTCGGCCAGCGCGGCCTCGGGCGCCTGAATCCATTTCAGAATATAAAACGAAAACCAGACCACCCAGATGGCGGAGGCAGTCAGGGCGAGCGCTTCGCCGATCGGCGCCGGTGCGCCCCAGACGTGAGACGCGGCGCGCCAGCCGGCGCCAAGCCCGCCGATGCCGAGCACCATGCCGAACATGGTGGCGGAAAATTTCGAGATGTCGATACGCACGGCTTGCCTGTTCTTTTTGGGATTGTCCGGGGGGCTGCTTAGGCCGTAAGGATTTCTAGCAATCGGGAGGATCAATCACAATGGACTTTGCTCTTAGCCCGCAACAGGACTCCATTCGCGACGCGATCCTGAAAATCTGCGCCCGTTTTGACGATGCCTACTGGCTGGAGAAGGATCGCAAGGGCGGCTTCCCACATGAGTTCTACGATGCGATGGCGCAGGCGGGCTGGCTTGGCATCTGCATTCCCGAAGAATTCGGCGGCGCGGGTCTCGGCATCATGGAAGCGGCGATCATGATGCGCGCGATTTCGGAATCGGGCGCGGGCATGTCGGGCGCGTCCGCGATCCATATGAATGTGTTCGGGCTCAATCCCGTGGTCGTGTTCGGCACCGACGAACAGCGCGCGCGCATGTTGCCGGGTATTGTCGAGGGTCGCGAGAAAGCGTGCTTTGGCGTGACCGAACCCAACACCGGCCTCAACACCACGCAGTTGAAAACCCGCGCGGTGCGCAAAGGCGACAGGTATGTGGTCAACGGCCAGAAGGTCTGGATTTCGACGGCGCAGGTCGCGCACAAGATTTTGCTGCTCGCGCGCACCACGCCGCTGGAGGAAGTTAAAAACCCGACGCACGGGCTCAGCCTGTTCTATGCGGATTTCGATCGCGAGCGGGTCAAGGTGCATGAGATCGAGAAGATGGGCCGCAAGGCGATCGACTCCAACGAGCTCTTTTTTGCCGACTTCGAAATTCCGGTGGAAGATCGCATCGGCGAGGAAGGCCGCGGGTTTGAATACATTCTGCACGGCATGAATCCCGAGCGCGTGTTGATCGCAGCCGAAGCGGTCGGCCTCGGCAAGCTCGCGCTGGATCGTGCGGCGGCCTATGCCAAGCAGCGCGTGGTGTTCAACCGGCCGATCGGCCAGAACCAGGCGATCCAGCATCCGTTGGCGAAGAACTGGATCGATCTGGAGGCAGCATGGCTGATGACAATGTCGGCGGCGTGGCAGTACGATCAGGGATTGCCGTGCGGGCCTGCAGCGAATGCTGCGAAATATCTCGCGGGCGAAGCGGGATTTGATGCATGCCAGCAGGCGGTGATGACTCACGGCGGCTTCGGTTACGCGAAAGAATATCATGTCGAGCGCTATCTGCGCGAAGTGATGATTCCGCGGATTGCGCCAATCAGCCCTCAGCTTATCCTGAGCTTTATCGGCGAGAAGGTATTGGGACTGCCGAAGTCCTATTGAGTACAGTTTGCCGCGCCCGGCACACGGCCGGTATGACCACAGATGCGTTGACGGCACGGCCTGCATCTGTTGATTTGCGGTAAAGCCCGCATTGTGACGCGCCAACAACCGAACGGAAACGCACCATGTCCGGATCGCACGATCATCATCACTCTCATGATCACCCACACGATCATTCCCACGCGCACGAGGACGAGCGCTGGAAGCATGACGGTGTGCGGGTCATTCCCGGCAACCAGCTCGATCCGAATGTGCCGTCCACCGCAGGGATGGACCGCAAGGCGGCAATCAACTTCGCGCGCGTCGGCGCGCAGAAGCTCTGGGCGGGAACGGTGTCCATCAAGCCGGATGCCAAGACCGGCGCGCATCACCACGGGCATCTGGAAAGCATCATCTATGTTGTGAAGGGCAAGGCCCGCATGCGCTGGGGCGAGCATCTGCAGTTCACCGCCGAAGCAGGTCCGGGCGACTTTATCTTCGTGCCGCCTTATGTGCCGCATCAGGAGATCAACGCCAGCCCGGACGAGGTACTGGAATGCGTGCTGGTGCGCAGCGACGGTGAGGCGGTCGCGATCAATCTCGATATCGAGCCGGTCGAGAAGCCTGAGACGGTGCTGTGGGTCGATCCGATTCACCGCGATCCGGCCGAGAAGGCATAACCTGGAATCAAGTATGTCTGCCGCAGTGATGCCCGCGCCTGTCGCGGGCATTTTCGTTTGGGCTGGCTGTACGCCCAGCGATCACGTTTCCTTGCAGGAACGGCTCGGCGCATAACCGGCCGAAATTAACGATTTCCGTTCAAAGGTTTGCGCTGCGGCATTCTGACTTCTGACGATTATTGACATTCGTCATTCGTTATAAGAAGCTCCCGGCATAGCCCGAGGGAGCTTCTTATGCCGCGCACATCGAAATTATCGTTTAAAACCAAAGCCTTGCCTGTCGTCGGATTGATGGTTTCGGCCCTTGCGCTGGGAGCGTGCAGCAAGGAGCAGGCGCAGGAGGGCGAAAAGGGCCGTCCGGTGCTGGTGGCAACGGTCCGGTATCAGGCGCAGTCGCCGGAGCGCAGCTTCGTCGGCACCATTCGCCCCCGCATCGAAACTGACATGGGCTTCCGCGTTCCCGGCAAGGTCGCCAAGCGCCTTGTTGAAGTCGGGCAGATCGTCGATGTCGGTCAGCCGCTCGCGACGTTGGATGAGGTCGATCTGAAATTGCAGGCCGAGCAGGCCGAAGCCGAACTCAGCGCCGCTACGGGTGTGCTGGCGCAGGCGACCGCCGCAGAAGGCCGCGCCAAGGAACTGCGCACCAAGGGCTGGTCCACCGAAGCACAGCTCGATCAGGTGAAGGCGTCCGCAGACGAAGCGCGGGCGCGTCTCAACCGCGCCGAACGCTCGGTCGAACTCACGAAGAACAGCCTCTCTTACGCCAGCCTTGTTGCCGACGCCCGTGGTGTTGTCACCGCGACGCTGATCGAGCCGGGGCAGGTGGTTGCGGCGGGTCAAACCGCCGTGCGCGTTGCGCGCTCCGCCGAAAAGGAAGCCGTGGTGGCTGTCCCCGAAACGCTGGTCGCTTTTGCCAAGACCGGCGAAGCCAGCGTCACGCTGTGGTCGGAGCCGGGCAAGAAGTATGCGGCGAAGCTGCGCGAGATCGCGCCGAACGCCGATCCTGCGACCCGCACCTATCTTGCGAAATTCTCGCTGCCTGGCGCTGACGATGCAGTGTCGCTCGGCATGACCGCGACCCTGACACTGGCCGATCCTGCCACCGAGCGCGTGGCGCGGCTGCCGCTGTCCGCGCTGTTCAGCCAGGGCGATGGCCCTTCGCTGTATGTCGCCGACAGCAACACCGGCGCGGTGTCGCTGAAGCCGGTGAAAGTAAAAGCCTATGAGACCAAGGACGTGATCATCACTGGCGGCGTCGAGGAAGGCGCCAGCGTCGTGGTGCTTGGCGTGCAGAAGCTCGATCCGGCCCAGAAGGTCCGTGTCGTTTCGTCATTGTCGTTCTAATTCAACGCCTATCCCGCGCAGACATACGAGGGTCCGATGAAGCGATTCAATCTCTCCGCCTGGGCCGTGGCGCACCCGACGCTGATCCTGTTCTTTATCGTGATGCTCGGCATCGCGGGGTTCTTCTCCTATCAGCGGCTGGGCCGCGCCGAAGACCCGTCCTTCACCATCAAGGTCGTCATCATCAACGCGATGTGGCCCGGTGCGACAGCGAAGGAGATGCAGGAACAGGTTGCCGATCCGATCGAGAAGAAGCTCCAGGAGCTTCCTTACTTCGACAAGGTGCAGACCTACACCAAGCCCTCGTTCACGGCGATGACGCTGACCTTCAAGGACAACACGCCGGCGAAGGATGTGCCGCAGCTATTCTATCAGTTGCGCAAGAAGCTCGGCGATATTCGCAGCGATCTGCCTGCGAACCTGATCGGTCCGAACATCAACGACGAATACGGCGACGTTGATTCCATTCTTTATATGCTGACCGGCGAGGGCGCGGACTATGCGCAGCTCAAGAAGGTGGCTGAAGGCCTGCGTCAGCGGCTGCTGAAGGTTGAGAACGTCACCAAGGTCAATCTCTACGGCACGCAGGACGAGCGCGTGTTCGTCGAGTTCTCACATGCCAAGCTGGCGACGCTCGGCATCACCACGCAGGTGCTGTTCGATTCGCTTGCCAAGCAGAATGCCGTGGTGCCGGCCGGTACGGTCGAGACCTCATCGCAGCGCGTGCCGCTGCGTGTCACCGGCGCTTATGACAGCGTGAAGGCCGTGGCCGAAACGCCGGTCGAAGGCAATGGCCGTGTTTTCCGGCTGGGCGATATCGCCACGGTGACCCACGGCTTCGTCGATCCGCCAACCTATCAGGTGCGTCAGGAAGGCAAGCCTGCCCTCGGCATCGGTGTGGTGATGGCCAAGGGCGCCAACATTCTCGAACTCGGCGAGAGCATTCAGAAGGCGACCGCCGAATTCATGGCTGCTGTTCCGCAGGGAATCAGCATCGAGCAGATCGCCGATCAGCCGAAAGTGGTCGAGCATGCGGTCGGCGAATTCGTGCGCTCCTTTATCGAAGCACTCGCAATCGTGCTGTTCGTGAGCTTCCTCGCGCTCGGCTGGCGCACCGGCATCGTGGTGGCGCTCTCTGTGCCGCTCGTGCTGGCGATCGTCTTCATCGTGATGAATGCGATGGGCATGGACCTGCATCGCATCACCCTCGGCGCGCTGATTATCGCACTGGGTCTTCTGGTCGATGACGCCATCATCGCCGTGGAGATGATGGTGGTGAAGATGGAGCAGGGATGGGATCGCGTGAAAGCAGCTTCCTTTGCCTGGGAATCAACTGCGTTTCCGATGCTCACGGGAACGCTGGTCACGGCCGTTGGCTTCCTCCCCATCGGCTTTGCCAATTCGTCCGTCGGCGAATATGCCGGCGGCATCTTCTGGGTCGTGGCGATTGCGCTGGTGGCCTCGTGGTTCGTCGCGGTGATCTTCACGCCCTATATCGGCGTCAAGCTGCTGCCGAACTTCAACCATGGCAAGCACAACCACGATCCGCATGCGATCTATGAGACGCGGATGTATCGCGGCCTGCGCCGGGTGATCGAGTGGTGCGTGCGCCGCCGCGGCACGGTGGTGCTGGCGACCATCGGCGTCTTCGCGCTGTCGATTGTCGGTTTCGGCCATGTCCAGCAGCAGTTCTTCCCGCTGTCGGAACGGCCTGAACTGTTCCTGCAGTTGCGCCTTCCGGAAGGCACGGCGTTCAATGTCACCAAGGAGAGCGTGCAGAAGGCCGAAGCGCTGCTTAAGGACGACAAGGACATCGCGACTTACACGACCTATGTCGGTCAGGGCTCGCCGCGTTTCTGGCTCGGCCTCAATCCGCAATTGCCGAACGAGGCGTTCTCGGAAACGGTGATCGTGTCGAAGGACGTGGCAGCGCGCGAACGGATCAAGTCGCGGCTGGAGAAGGCAGTGGCGGACGGCGCACTGTCGGAAGCGCGCGTGCGTGTCGATCGCTTCAACTTCGGTCCGCCGGTCGGCTTCCCGGTTCAGTTCCGTGTTGTCGGCCCCGACACCAAGACCGTTCGCGACATCGCCTATCAGGTTCGTGAAGTCATGCGCGCCAATGACAAGGTGGTCGATCCGCATCTCGACTGGAACGAACAGACCCCCTACCTGAAGCTCGCTGTCGATCAGGACCGCGCCCGTGCGCTAGGCCTGACGCCGCAGGACATTTCACAGTCGTTGGCGATGCTGATCTCCGGCGTACAGGTGACAACGCTGCGTGACGGCATCGAAAAGGTCGGCGTAGTTGCCCGTGCGGTTCCCGGCGAGCGGCTCGATCTCGGCCATGTTGGAGACCTGACCATCTACTCGCGCAATGGCGTCGCTGTGCCGCTGTCGCAGATCGCCAAGATCGAATACGCCCATGAAGAGCCGATCCTGTGGCGGCGCAACCGCGACATGGCGATCACCGTGCGTGCCGACATTGTGGACGGCGTGCAGGCGCCTGACGTCACCAACGCGATCTGGCCCAAGCTCGAAGGCATTCGCAAGAGCCTGAAGCCGGCTTATCGCATCGAGATCGGTGGCGCGATCGAGGAGTCCGAGAAGGGCAATGCCTCGATCAACAAGCTGTTCCCGCTGATGGTGATCGGCATGTTGACCCTGCTGATGATCCAGTTGCAGAGCTTCTCGCGGCTGGTGCTGGTGTTCCTGACCGCGCCGCTCGGCATTGTGGGTGCTTCACTGGGCCTGAATTTGGCTGGAAGCCCGTTCGGGTTCGTGGCGCTGCTCGGTCTGATCGCGCTGGCCGGCATGATCATGCGCAACTCGGTGATTCTGGTCGATCAGATCGAGACGGACGTGTCCCACGGTCTGACCCGCCGCGAGGCCATTGTCGAAGCCACGGTCCGTCGGGCACGTCCGGTGGTGCTGACGGCGCTGGCGGCGATTCTGGCCATGATCCCGCTGTCCCGATCGGCCTTTTGGGGTCCTATGGCCATCACCATCATGGGTGGATTGTTCGTTGCAACATTCCTGACCCTGCTGTTCCTGCCCGGCCTCTATGCGCTATGGTTCAGAAAGAGTCTGGACGAGCGCGGTGAAGGCGAAATCCCGACGCCCGCGCAGCCGGGCCAGATCCAGCATGCACCGCCGCTGGCGGCTGCCGCCGAATAATTGAACTTTGGTACGAGACGTTAGAAACCAAAATGGCTCTGCTTCACGACGATACAGATTCCGAAAAGAGGGCGTGCATTCTCGAAACAGCCGAGCGGCTGTTTCGCGAGCTCGGCTATCTCAAGACCACTGTCGCGGACATTGCCAAGACGCTGAAGATGTCGCCCGCCAATATCTATCGCTTCTTCGATTCCAAGAAAGCGATTCATGAAGGCGTCGCCCGCCGGCTGATGGCGGAAGTTGAGGACGCGGCGGAAGCGATTGCCGCGAAGCCGACGCCGCCCCGCGAGCGGCTGAAGGAATTGCTGGCGACCGTCAGCGTGATGAATGCCGAGCGCTTTGTCGGCGATGCCAAGATCCACGAGATGGTCGCCATCGCGATGGAAGAGAGTTGGGACGTCTGCGATGCGCATATTCAGCGCATTGTTGTGGCTATCGGTTCGGTGATTGCTGATGGTGCGAAGGCCGGTGTCTTCAATGTCACTGATGTCGAGCTTGGCTCGAAATGCGTCTGTGCGGCGATGCTGCGGTTTTTCCATCCGCAGATGATCGAGCAGAGCGCAAAAAAGCCGGGGCCGGACCTCGATCAAATGATAGACTTTATCATTGCTGGCCTTACGCTGGGCACGCCCGAACTGTCGGGCAACGCACGCTAGTGGTCCGATTCTAACATTCGCATCCCGTTTCAGCAGGCATTCCGGCGAATGTTAGAATCAAAGGACCACTAGCAAAATATAAATTTCTAGTGGAGTTTAGGATTTGACATTCGCTTTGAGGACTCGCCGCCAGCGGGTGGCGAATGTCACTCTACTCCACTAAGGCAAAGCAATTCATGGCTGATTTTCACTATTACGAACCCTCGGAAGGCCACGGTCTCCGGCACGATCCCTTCAACGCCATCGTCGGTCCCCGGCCCATCGGCTGGATTGCATCGAAGGATGCCAAGGGACAGGTCAACCTCGCGCCGTACAGCTTTTTCAATGCGTTCTGCTACGTGCCGCCGATCATCGGCTTTTCCTCGACCGGCTGGAAGGACAGCGTCTCCAATATTCAGGAGACGAAGGAGTTCACGTGGAATCTGGTGACCAAGCATGTCGCCGAGCAGATGAACATGACCTCGGCGAGCGTGCCGCACGAGACCGATGAATTCACGATTTCCGGATTGACCAAAGCGCCGAGCCGCAAGGTCGACGTGCCGCGCGTCGGCGAAAGTCTGGTCTCGTTCGAGTGCAAGTTCACCCAGATGATCCAGCTTGAGGGTGTTGACGGCAGGAAGGCCGACGCCTGGGTCACCTTCGGGGAAGTCGTCGCGGTCCATATCGACAAGAGCCTGATCCGGGACGGCGTCTATCAGACCGCCGAGGCCTATCCGATCCTGCGTGCGGGGCGGATGGGCGACTATGCCCAGATCCGGCCCGACATGATGTTCGAGATGATCCGGCCGCGGTAGCGGCATTTTGGCTCAAGTCTTGGTGAAGTTTACAGTTTTGCTGATTGTTCGGGTGGCCAGCGGGGAACGTTGCGCCGCCCTGCAGGTTATTGAAACGTAGGTATTTTTGGGGGCTTTCGCTTCAAACGCGACACACCGCCGAAGCTGGTTTTCAGCATTGCCGCCGCTAGGGTTGAGGCATGAATGTTCCGGAATTCGCTCCCACGTTCGGGGATCATGCCCTAGCATTTCTGCCACGTGGTCCCGCTGGCCTTTCCGCAAAAGGATAGTCTCATGAGCTTCTCCTTCCGCCGCGACCTCATCACCCGTCCGATCTTCTCCTGGGCGCACAAGGCGCTGCCGCCGATGTCCGACACAGAGCGCGAGGCGCTCGAGGCCGGCGACGTCTGGTGGGATGCCGATCTGTTCACCGGTAATCCCGACTGGTCGAAGCTGTTGGCGTTTGCGCCGGCCACGCTGACCGATGAAGAGACGGCTTTCCTGAACGGGCCGGTGGAAGAACTTTGCGGCATGATCGACGACTGGAAGGTCACCTGGGAGTGGCGCGACCTGCCGCCTGAAGTGTGGGACTTTATCAAGCGCAACAAATTTCTCGGTATGATTATTCCGAAGGATTATGGCGGTCTCGGCTTCTCGCCTTACGCGCATTCGGAAGTGGTGCGGAAGATTTCAACGCGCTCGGTCACGGCAGCTGTCACGGTGATGGTGCCGAATTCGCTCGGGCCAGGCGAACTGCTGATGCACTTCGGCACCAAGGAGCAGCGCGACAGATGGCTGCCAGGTCTTGCAGCGGGCCGCGAAATTCCCTGTTTCGGGCTGACCAGTCCGGAAGCTGGCTCCGACGCCGCTTCGATGATCGACACCGGCATCATCTGCAAGGGCACATTCAACGGCAAGGAAACGCTCGGCCTCCGCCTGAACTGGCACAAGCGCTACATCACGCTAGGTCCAGTGGCGACGCTGCTCGGCCTCGCCTTCAAGGCTTACGATCCGGATCACCTGATCGGCAGCGAGGACGAACTCGGCATTACGGTGGCGCTGATTCCGACCGATCTGCCGGGTGTCAGCATCGGCCGCCGTCATCTGCCCGCGATGCAGGTGTTTCAGAACGGCCCCAACTGGGGCAAGGAAGTGTTCATTCCGATGGACTTCATCATCGGTGGACAGGAGCGCATCGGTCAGGGCTGGAAGATGCTGATGACCGCGCTCGCTGCCGGCCGCGGCATTTCTCTGCCGTCGCAGTCGTCCGCAGGCGCGGCGTATTGCGCGCGCGCCACCGGCGCCTATGCGCGCATCCGCGAGCAATTCCATGTGCCGATCGGAAAGTTTGAAGGCATCGAGGAGCCGCTGGCGCGCATCGCAGGCACGGCCTATCAGCTCGATGCCGCGCGCCGCCTGACCTGTGCCGCGCTCAATCAGGGCATCCATCCGGCGGTGATCTCGGGCATCATGAAGCTGCATGCCACCGAGCGGCTGCGCATCGCGACCGATGACGCCATGGACAT
>CAZQMD010000041.1:0-25679 GCA_964594185.1 uncultured Afipia sp.
TGGGTGCCGACTGGTGCAATTCGGCGCGGGGCTTCATGTTTGCGCTCGGCTGCATTCAGTCGCTCAGTTGCCATACCGATCGCTGCCCGACCGGTGTGACCACGCAGGACCCGACGCGCAATCGCGCGCTGGTGGTTCCTGACAAGACCATGCGCGTCTACAACTATCATCGTGCGACCCTGCATGCGCTGGCAGAACTGATCGCCGCCTCGGGCCTCAATCATCCGCAGGAAATCCAGCCGATCCACTTCTCGCACCGGATATCGGGAACGGACGTGCTGTCGTTTGCGCGGCTTTATCCCGAACTACGTCCGGGTGAGTTGCTGGAAGGTCATGTCGACAGTCCGCGCTTCCATGCCTGGGCCTTTGCACAGGCAGAATCATTTGCACCGCTGAACCCAGTGCCGCATTCCGCACCGGCTGTTGCTGCGGTTGCCGCGCACTGAGGAGTTAAAATTCGCCGTGCAGGCGGCCTGAAAAAATCGAGACCGGTCCGCGATCCGCGTTGTAGGCGGGATTCGCGATCAACTGGTAGTCGGCCGTGAACGTGAAGGCCTTGTTGAGGGCGATCGCATAGTACGTTTCCAGAATGCGCTCGTTGCCATAGTTCAACCGGCCGTCGCCGATCAGGAGGCCCTTGCCGCCGGCAGCGAGAAAATCGCGATGCGCGCCGGAGAGGCCATTGACCGCACCGCCCAGCGCAAAAGTATCAGTAGGCCGTCCCCAATAACTGCCCTTGACCGAAATGCCGCCTGACACGCTGCGATCAATGTCGGTGAACGAAAGGATTTCGTTCTGCCCGTCGTTCCAGCTGGCGCGTGCAAAAATGCCGACGTCGGTTGCGATCTGTTGCTCGCCATTGACGTAGAAGCCGTACTTCAATCGTTCGCGCCGCTCACCGACGACAATGTCGTTGATGTCGAGACCGGGATTCGCGGTGCTGATGCCGAGCACATCGCGATAGCTGGCGGTATTGCCCTTGTTGGCGAACACACCGACGCGCAGTTTGCCGGGCTGATTGAGGATGGTGTGACGCTCCTCGAATTCGACCACCGCGCCACCGGTCTTGAAGGTCAGCACATCGCTGTTCGGCTGCGACGGCACCTGGAACAGGCCGGCCCGGATGGCCCAGTCCTTGCGGTTGAGTTCGACCACCGCGCCGCGGGTATAGCCCGGCAAGTCGGCTGGAAAATCATAGGCCGCGGACGACCACATGGCCCAGTTCATGAAATCGGCGCGCGGGTCCTTCGCGTAGGAATTGCCGTCGAAGTAATCGCCCACGGCAAACCGTCCGACCGTCACCGTGACGCGATCGATGTCGCGCTTGCCCGGCAACTGGTTGGCTGCGTCTGCCACGTCTTCCTGCTCGCCGCCGAAGCCGAATGTCTGGCGGAAGAAATAGCGCTGCGCGCGGAATTTTGGATAGTCGCCGCCGCCCTTTTGCGCCTCGCCGTTGGGGAATCCCGCGACGCCCAGCGTGCTGCCGATGCCGAAGCCCTGCGCGAGTTCGGGATTGAAATAAAACTCGCCGCCCTCCCACAGACGCCAGCCGAGAAATGCGCCGACAGTCCAGGTCTCACGCGTGCGCCCAGTGCCGGGCAGGCTGTTCGGTCCCTGATACGGCGCGCGGAAGGATGGATAGCCCTGCGTGATCATCGTGGTCTGGCCGTGCACATTCCAGTCGTTTGATTCCGGCAGCGCCAGCGGCTTGATGGCGGCACCGCCCGCAATCCACGGCGGCGTATCCCAGAGCCGGTAGTTGAGCCCGACCTTGACGGTATGGATTTTCGGATCGACTGCGACGTCCGGCAGTGGGACATCGCCAAGTCCATAATTGCGTGCGCCGAGATCGATGTAATTGTATTCGACCTTGCCGCTCCAGTTGCCGCCCAGTGCGAATTCGACGCCGGTGCCCGCGACCCAGCCGAGATGAACGCGCGATTTGTTGCCGAAAACGTTGCCGTCAGGATCATTGAGATCGACGCGCGCGCGTCCCCACGCAGCGCCGCCGGTCACATAAGGCAGCCACGTTCCGAATGCGTAACCGATGCGGCCACGCGCCGTGCCGAAATAGTCGAACGTGGTGTTGAACGGCGCAGGCACCAGCTTGGGGCGATCCAGCGGACTCGTGAATGAGATGTCGGCTTCGACGCCGAGCACCCATTTGTTCGCAAGCTGCAGGTTGTAGCCGGCCTGATAGCCGCCGATCAGTCCCGTAATGCTGTGCGGGAAGACGATGCCCTGCTGGGGAAGCGGATTGGTACCCGGTCCAAAGCTGCCGCCGCCATAACCAGCGTGTCCGCCGAGATAGAGACCGCTCCAGTCAAACACCGGCGTGATTCGCGGAGCCTTGACTGGCATGAGGGCATCGGCCGCCTGCAGGCCCTCAAGCGACGCCGCTCCCAGCGCAAGTCCGGCAACTGCGCTTCTGATCAGGACGATGCGGCGTGTGGTCAGGGTCATGAAACGGCCAGCGTGCGGCATCGCACCTGTGTGTTGCGGAACCAGAAAGCATCAAGCGTTCTGACATTTGGCTGTATTTGCGACTGGTTCTCAAGTGCTTGTTTGGCCTATGAGCAGCCGATGCGAGGCGGCCGAAATCGCCCGCGACCCATGACACTGCTATGTGACAACCAGACGACAGTCGGCTGTGGCTTAGAGACGCCCGCTGCTTCGTGCAAGCAGAACAGTCCGCCAAACGAAATGACCCGCCCGGGGGGACAACCGGGCGGGTCTTTGAATCGGTGCGGCGTGGATGAGGCGCCGCGCCGAACTCAACTTTGAATTTGATCAGTAGCAGCTGCGAACGCGGCCGATGTAGTTGCCGTAGGCGTCGAACTGGCGAACCCAGCCGCAGCGGCGATAGCCGTAATCATTGGCGTAAGCGTTGCTGGCAGCGGCGGCGAACAGGGCGCCTGCGGCGAGGCCGACACCGATGCCGACGCCATGATGATGATGATGATGATAGAATTTGCCGGCGTGAGCTTGCTGGGTGCTGGCGGCAATGCCGCCGGTCAGGGTCAAAGCGGCAACAGCGAAAGCGGCAATCTTGGTCTTGATCGACATGAAACTCTCCATCCTTGTTTGGGGCGGGCCGTGGGGACCGCATGCCAATTGGTGGTGAGCTCGCGGGAATAGGTTCGAAGATTCCTTCCGAAAAATTGGAATGAAAAAATATACAACAATATCAATGGTTTATATGGCTATTTCGGAATCTCCGGCTGGTTTGCCAGCCGCGCGAGGTCGAATTTGCGGACATCGCCGAGCAATTCGACGAATGCGCGTGCGCCGTGATCCAGCAGCGCAGTGCCTTTCTCTGCGCTGGCCATCGTCGCATCTCCGACAACCCCTAGCGGATTGAGATCCTGCGCAGCCCACGCAAACGGTGCGGGCCGTCCCGCGGAGAGCCACCGGAATTCTTTCGCCATTTGTTTTTCAGCGGATTCGAAATTCGCGATCCGGTCAGCTCTCACCTGATCGGGAAAAGCCGCGAGCATGATCGAGGTCTCGACCGCGCCGCCGTGAATTCCGAAACGCAATTCGTCGGCGGGAAACAATCCATCCGGTGCGCCGAACCGGCTCCAGCTTGTGCTGACCGCAAGCATTTCATGTTTCGCGCGCAAATCCTGCGCGATCAGCGCCATCGCGGCGCTGTTGCCGCCATGGCTGGTGACAATAACAAGTTTGCGGATACCCGTCTGCGCCACGGCATCACACAGCGCCATCCATTTGCTCAACGCGACATCTGTCGCCAGTGTTTGCGTGCCGGGATACGCAATGTGTTCGGTCGAAATGCCAACCGGCTCGATCGGCAGAAACGTCACCGGCAGATCATCCGGCAGAGCAGCGCGGACACGCGCAAGATAGGCCTGCGCGATCAGCACGTCGGTTTCGAACGGCAGATGCGGTCCGTGCTGCTCGGTGGCAGCCAGCGGGAGCACGGCGATCCAGCGGGAGGCCTCGGCATTGCCGAGGGCAGCGGAGCGAAACGCGGGCCAGTCGTGCAGGGAATTCGTGGTCATCGTGGGCGGGTTTCTTCGAACAGGCGTTTCTTTGAATCGATTAGCAGAGTAGTTTTGCGAAGCCCATCATGGGCAAAACGCTCAACGGAGTCCAATCATGCCACCCAGCCGCTTGCTGTGCGCATTTGCCATCGGAATGGCTATGGTCATGGGCGGAGCGGCCCACGCAGAGACGCCCGGCGGACTGGACAAGGTGTCATTCGGCACCAACTGGGTCGCGCAGGCTGAGCACGGCGGATTTTATCAGGCGGTCGCGGACGGCACCTATGCGCGTTATGGCCTCGACGTCAAAATCGTCCCCGGAGGTCCCAACGTCAATAACCGCATCCAGCTGATCGCCGGCAAGCTTGATTTCTTCATGAGCGCGAACACGCTGCAATCGTTCGACGCAGTGGCTAACAACGTGCCGGTGATTGCAGTCGCCGCGATCTTTCAGAAAGATCCGCAGGTTTTCCTGGCGCATCCCAGCGCGAAGATCGCCAAGCTGGAAGACCTCAAGCCGCTCACGCTGTTTGTGTCCAAGGAAGGTATGCCGACCTACTTCCAGTGGCTGAAATCCGAATACGGCTTCAGCGAAGACAGGGTGAAGCCGTACACCTTCAATGCGCAGCCGTTTCTGGCGGACAAGACCAGTGCCATGCAGGGGTATGTAACGTCCGAGCCATTCGCGGTTGAAAAGCAGGCGAAGTTTACGCCGACGGTTATCCTGCTCGCAGACTACGGCTTCAACGCCTATTCGACCTTGATCGAGACGCGGATTGCCTATGCTGAAAAGAAGCCTGATCTGGTGCAACGCTTTGTCGATGCGTCGATCATCGGCTGGTACACCTATCTTTACGGCGACAACGCCGCCGGCAATGCGCTGATCAAGAAAGCCAATCCGGAGATGACCGACGATCTGCTGGCCTATTCGGTGGACAAGATGAAGCAGTACGGCATCGTCGATTCAGGCGATGCCGTGAAAGACGGGATCGGTGCGATGAGCGACGACCGCATGGCGGCCTTCTTCGGCAAGATGGTTCGTTCCGGCGTGACGCGGCGCGATGTGGATTATCGCAAGTCCTACACTTTGCGTTTCGTCAACAAGGCGGTGGGTCTCGACCTCCGGCCGAAAAACTGACGTGACGGATTTTCCCGGCATGACCATTCTTGAAGCCGATAACATGCGCGATGGGCCGCCAGGTGCCGCCGTATCGCTGCGTGACGTCACCAAGGTTTACGACAATGGCATCACCGCGCTTGGTCCTCTCAGCCTGACTGTGCGCACCGGAGAGTTTGTCTCGTTGCTGGGGTCCTCTGGTTGCGGCAAGTCCACAGCCCTGCGGATCATTGCGGGCCTCAGTGACCCGACAGCGGGCAGCGTGCATGTCCAGGGACGCGCAGCACGTGATCGCGCGCGTCACAACATCGGTTTTGTGTTTCAGGAGCCGACCTTGATGCCGTGGGCGAATGTGCGCGGCAATGTTCAACTCCCGCTCGATCTCACACACGTCTCGCGCAGTGATGCCCGTGCCCGCGTCGATCAGGCACTGGCTCAGGTGGGACTTCTGGATTTCGCGGAAGTTTATCCGCGCGAACTGTCCGGCGGCATGAAGATGCGGGTCTCGCTGGCACGTGCACTGGTCACCGATCCGGATATCCTTCTGATGGATGAGCCGTTCGCCGCGCTCGATGAAATCACCCGCTTCAAGCTGAACAACGATCTGCTGACCCTGTGGCGCAAGCTGCGAAAGACCGTCGTATTCGTCACGCATTCGGTGTTCGAGTCGGTGTACCTGTCGCAGCGCGTGCTGATCGTGACACCGCGACCGGGCCGGATCGCGCACGACGTTCGCATTCGGGCAGACGAGCCGCGCGGCGAAGAGTTTCGCACCTCACCGGAATATGCCGCGTATTGCCGCGATGTTTCCGCCGAACTTGCAAAAGCCAGCCAAGCCGGAGCCGCTTTATGACGCGGCGCGATGACCCGGGCAGGCTGATGAAGATTATTCTGCCGTTGATCGCGCTCGCGGCTGGTGCCGTAATTTGGGAAGCGGCGGTCCGTATCAACAATCTTCCGGCCTATGTGTTGCCTGCGCCGAGTGTGGTGCTTGCCACGCTGGTTCAGGACTGGTCCCTTCTGTTCGGGTCGCTGCTGACGACGCTTCTGACCACGGTGCAGGGTTTCGTCGCGGCCGCAGTCGGCGGCATCGCGCTGGCCGTTCTGTTCAGCCGCTCGAAATGGCTGGAATATGCGCTGCTGCCTTATGCGGTGATCCTGCAGGTGACGCCCGTAATCGCGATCGCGCCCCTGCTGCTGATCTATCTTCCCCAGCATGTGGCGGTGGTGACCTGCGCCTGGATCGTCGCGTTCTTCCCCGTGCTGTCGAATACAACGCTCGGTCTTAACTCGGTGGATCGCAATCTGCTCGGTCTGTTTGAACTCTATGGCGCGTCCCGCACTCAGACGCTCTATCGCCTGAAGCTACCTTCGGCGCTGCCGCATATTCTCGGCGGTCTGCGCATCGCGGGTGGATTGTCG
Organism: uncultured Afipia sp.; assembly: GCA_964594185.1. Classification (GTDB taxonomy): domain Bacteria; phylum Pseudomonadota; class Alphaproteobacteria; order Rhizobiales; family Xanthobacteraceae; genus Afipia. The sequence continues at coordinate 6,544 of CAZQMD010000041.1, forward strand.
CTGATCGGCGCGGTGGTCGCCGAAATTGCCGCGGGTTCGGCAGGGGCAGGCTCCGGACTGGCTTACCGCATCGCCGAAGCGGGCTATCGGCTCAACATTCCGCGAATGTTCGCGGCGCTGCTGTTGCTCTCGATTGCCGGAATTGTCATCTATTGGGGCCTCTCGATGGCCTCGTATCTTGTGCTACGACGCTGGCACGAAAGTGCGCTTGGAAAGGACAACTAATGGCTGCGAACGGGTCTCAGGAAAAGGTCGATGTGCTGATTTATGGCCCGTCAAAGCCGGTGGTCGATAATGGATTTCCCGCGAACTTCGTCCTCCACAAATTCGAAAACCAGCGCGACCTCGGTCGTATTGCGCCTGACGTTGCCGCACGGATTCGCGGCGTTGCCGTGACCGGCCTGGTGCAGGCCGACGCGGCGATGCTGGCGAAATTTCCGAAGACCGAAATCGTGTCGAGCTTCGGCGTCGGCTATGACCATGTGGACTTCAAGTATGCCGCCGGACACGACATTATCGTCACCAACACGCCGGACGTGCTGACCGAGGAAGTTGCGGACACGGCGCTCGGACTTTTGATCGCGACGTTGCGCGAATTCATCAAGGCGGATCGCTATCTGCGTGCAGGACACTGGTCCACAAAAGGCTTTCCGCTCAGCCCCGGCTCGCTGCGTGACCGCAAGGTCGGTATGGTTGGCATGGGCCGCATCGGACAAGCCATCGCACGCCGTCTCGACGCATCGCTGGTGCCGGTGGTCTATCACTCGCGCAATCCGGCGAAGGGCGTCAGCTACAAGCACTATCCGAACCTGATCGAGATGGCGAAAGACGTCGATACGCTGATCGCGATCACACCGGGTGGTCCGTCGACCGCGAAGATGATCAATGCCGAAGTGCTCAAGGCGCTCGGGCCGCGCGGCGTTTTCATCAATGTCGCGCGCGGTTCGGTGGCGGACGAGGACGCGCTGATCGCCGCGCTCAAGGACGGCACCATCATGGCGGCCGGTCTCGATGTGTTCGCGAACGAGCCGGAAGTGCCGGATGCATTGAAGATGATGCAGAACGTGGTGCTGCTGCCGCATATTGCGTCGGCGTCGGTGACCACCCGCAATGCGATGGATCAGCTTGTGGTGGACAATCTCAAGCTGTGGTTCGATGGCAAGGCGCCGCTGACGCCGATTGCCGAGACCCCGGTCAAGGGACGTTGACATGATCCGCGCCGCGTCGGCTGGACTTCGGAGATCGTGGCCGGGCAGGCAGCTTTGCCTGCTCGCTTTAGCTGCGATCATTCTGGGGGCACCGAACGCCGTGGCGCAGGATGCGCGCTCGCTTGTTGGCGAGATGGTTGGGCAGTGGGAGTTATCGACGGCCGGACGCGACAAGACCTGCGTGGTCACTCTCAAGAACGAGACGTCTCCGCAAGGGCTAAAGCTTGAACTGGAGAAGGGCTGTGGCGACGCACTTCCCTTCGCAAAAGCGATTACGACATGGAGCGTCAAGGGTCTCGATCTCGTGCGCCTGCAGGATGCGAAGGGAGAATCGGTGATCGACTTTACCGAGGTCGAGAGCGGGATCTTCGAAGGCCGTCGCGAGGGCGAGGGAATTTACCTGCTGCAAAATCTTGCCGCGGCCCGCGCGTTGTCAAAATCGACCGATCAGCTGATTGGCGACTGGTCGATGATGCGCGGCAGTGGCAAAACGATCTGCGGGCTGACGCTGACCAACACCGAAACGACGCCTGAGAACTTCGCGGTGTTCCTCAAGCCAAAGTGTGATCCGTTGGTCGCTACGTTCGCGCCGACGCAGTGGCGCATCGAGCGCGGCGAATTGCTGCTGCAGTCAGCCAGGGGCGAGATCTGGCGGTTCGAAGCCGATGACAATGCGCAATGGCGACGTGTGCCTGACAGCGCCGATCCGCTGCTGCTGACGCGGCAGTAGCTTCCACAACTACATTAGCCGCAGCCCCTTGAGGCTGGCATGGCCGCTTTTGCCGACGATGATGTGATCGTGCACGGATATGCCGAGCGGACTTGCGATCGACATGATCGATTTCGTCATCTGGACATCCGCTGTGGATGGTGTCGGGTCGCCGGACGGATGATTGTGGACCAGAATGATCGCGGTGGCTGAGAGTTCAAGCGCGCGCTTCACCACCTCGCGCGGATAGACCGGCGTGTGATCGATGGTACCCACCTGCTGCAGTTCGTCGGCAATCAGCTGATTGCGCTTGTCCAGAAACAGAATCCGGAATTGTTCCTTGTCGGCGAAAGCCATCGCCGCGCGGCAATACTCGATCACCGACGACCATGACGACAGCACGGTCTTCTGGGTGTTGATCTGTCCCTTGGCGACACGGCTTGCGGTCGCCGCGATTAGTTTGATCTCGGTAATGGCGGAATCGCCAAGCCCGCTGATTTCTTTCAGGCGCAGCTCAGGTGCGTGAACCACCTCGGCGAACGATCCAAACTTGGTAATCAGCGATTTCGCCAGCGGCTTGACATCGCGCCGGGGCAGGGCGCGAAACAACACCATTTCGAGCAGTTCGTAATCACTCAATGCATCGGGGCCGGCATCACGAAACCGGTCACGCAGCCGCTCGCGATGGCCATGATAGTGCGGCGCTTCAGAGAACCCGGAGGGGGTGGACGGCTCTTTGGATCTGCTCGGCATGTTGTAATGCGTGCTCAAGTATGCGCAGAGCATCGCTTTGAGCCGCCTTATTTGCAACCGGCTTTATGCAGGTATCAAGAGACAGGAGCGCCGCTCGATATCAGGTCCGGTAAGGCGGCTTGTCCAGTTTGCCGGGCGAGAGCGTGAAAATCTCCACGCCGTCCGCCGTCACGCCGACCGAGTGCTCGAACTGCGCCGACAGCGAGCGGTCGCGGGTCACCGCGGTCCAGCCGTCGGAGAGCACCTTCACATGCGGCTTGCCGAGATTGATCATCGGCTCGATGGTGAAGAACATGCCGGGCTTCAACGGCACGCCTTCGCCGGGGCGTCCGATGTGAATGATGTTCGGCTCGTCATGGAACATTCGGCCGAGACCGTGTCCGCAGAAATCGCGCACAACACTCATCTGCTGCGGCTCGACGAAGCTCTGGATCGCATGGCCGATATCGCCGGTGGTGGCGCCTGGCTTCACAGCTGCGATGCCACGCATCATCGCCTCATAAGTGACGTCGATCAGGCGTTCGGCGCGGCGCGAAATTTCCCCGACGGCATACATGCGGCTGGAGTCGCCGTACCAGCCATCGACAATCATGGTCACGTCGACATTGACGATGTCGCCTTCCTTGAGCGGCCGATCGCCGGGCATGCCATGGCAGACCACATGATTGATCGATGTGCAGGTCGAATAGCGATAGCCGCGATACATCAGCGTCGCGGGATAAGCCTTATGGTCGAACGCGAATTTGCGGACGAAATCGTCGATCTGCGATGTGAAGATGCCAGGGCGGACGATCGAAGCCAGCTCGTCCAGACACAGGGCGACCAATGCACCCGCCTTCCGCATGCCCGCAAAAGCCTGCGGACCGTGCAGCTTGATCTGCCCGGTTTTGCGTAGCGAGGTGTCGGTGGCTTCGACGTAGGTCATGCGCAGTCTGGTTTCCAATTTGAGGAATGGAGTGAATTCCGGCTCAATTTAATGGATGCAGGCTCCAGTGCAAGCGGGTGCGTTGCCGGGCTGCCAAGACTTATCGCAGGGCTTGAGTTCAAAGGCCCTATTTGAGGGCTTTCTTTCAGGTTTCAGCCCTCGATTGGAACGGAACGGTCGAGCCTGATCTCATGGCGGGTGAGGCTGCAGGTCCAGGCCATGGCCTCGACACCTGCTTTGTGAGCCCGGTCGAAGGCACGGGCATAGGCCGGATCGATGTCGCGGGCGAGTGCGAACGACTGCGCCGAGCCGATCTGGACCACAAACAACATGACTGCGCGGGCGCCTGAGGCGGCCATCTCGCCGAGTTCGTCGAGATGCTTGGCGCCTCGTGCCGTCACTGAATCCGGGAACTCGGCGATGCCAGCGCGGCGCATCAGATGTACGTTCTTGACTTCGACATAGCAGGGCGGACGTTCCGGATCTTCCAGCAGAAAATCGATCCGCGAGCCCTTGCCGTTGATGGTCCGTCCGTACTTCACTTCGCGGCGAATGGTGGCATAGCCCGCCAATTCAGGAATTGACCCGGTCGCGAGCGCCTCGGCGACGATGGGATTCGGATGCATGGTGTTGACGCCGGTCAGTTCAAGGCCGCCGCCAAAGTCCACTTCGATCAGTTCCCACGAATAGGGCAGCTTGCGCGCAAGGCTTGGCGATTTCGATAGCCACACCCGCGCGCCCTCTGTCTGAAGGCCGGTCATGGCGCCGGGATTGGCGACATGAGCGGTGATCATGCTGCCGTCGGGCAATTCGACATCGGCCAGAAAACGCTTGTAACGGCGGATCAGGGTCGCAGGCACCAGTTCGCTGCCAAAGCGCATGCGTTCTCAGCTCTGCACGTCGACAACGGTTTCGACCGGCAGCGCGCCGCCGCGCACGCGAATTTCGCGCACCGGATAAGGCACACGGATATTCTCGCTCTTGAAGGCGTTCCACAGCTTCAGCATCACCTCGCTGCGGACGTTGTCGGCACCGATGTCGAGATCGGCCACCCAGAAGGTTAGCGAGAACTTCATGCCGGTTTCGGCGAATTCGGTGAGAAGGCAGTTCGGGGCCTTGAAGGTCGCGACATTCGCGGTCTTGGACGCGATGTCGATCGCGAGCTTGCAAACGAGATTCGGGTCGGCGTCGTAGTTGGTCGCGAAGTTGACCTTCACCAGCATGTTCTTGTTGGTGTAGGTCCAGTTGACCACGCGCTGGGTCACAAGATCCTCGTTCGGAATCAGGATTTCGCGGCCGTCACCGGCTGCGACAGAGATATAGCGCGTGTTCATCGCGCTGATTTTTCCCGAACTGTCGCCGATGGTGATGAGGTCGCCCGGTTTTACCGACTTGTCCGCCAGCAGGATCACGCCGCTGATGAAATTGGCGACGATCTTCTGCAGGCCGAAGCCTAGGCCGACGCCGATGGCGCCGGAGAACAGCGCAAAGGCGGACAGATCGATTCCCGCGGCGCTCATCACCACCGCAAAGGCGGCCACCATCAATGCCAGGCGCACCATCTTGATCAGAAGCACCTGAACGGACGGCGTGAGATCGCGAGAGCGCGAAATCCGCGACTCGAAGAAATTGCCGAGCATGCCGACCAGCCAGAGCGCGATGCCGAGCGACACCACGACCTTGAGGATCAGCAGCGGCGTCACGCGCAACGCGCCAAGCGGGATTGATACGGAATCCAGCCCCGCCGACACATCGTGGAGCTTGCCGATGATACTCAGCGCCGCGGCGATCCAGGCCGCCACAGACACCGCGCGGACCACGAATTCGTTCCGGATCAAGCCCGTCGCGAGGCGGATGATGACCCAGGCCGTTGCGAGGCTGGCTGCGGTGGACAGCAGGTAACCGTGCCGCAGGACTTCGGTCTTCACGATGATGGCGCGAGAGATGCTGATCAACAGCGCGAAGATAATGGTACCGGCGCGGTTCATCAGGACGCGGATCAGGGCGCGCAGCGGCGCAGGCAGGCCCATTCCCAGCGATGTGGGATCGATCCGCGCGCGGATGAAACTCGCAGCGGCCAGTGACAAGCCAGCGGCCACCAGAATGATGCCGCCCTGCATGTAGAACCACGGCGACACGATATAGGCCTCGGCGGACTTGATGCTGGCCTGTAGCGCCTGCTGGATATCTTCCCATTCCATGGGCAATTGACCTCGCTGGAGCGGCTGGCCGGCCGCGTTGGTTCGACAGGGTTTGATGCCAGGACCGGTCCTGACGCGATTCGGTCACGCGCCAGAGTCCCATATTCCGCAGCGGGTGTGTGAGAAACCCGCGCGCCGGCGACTTACACCAGTAAATCCGGCACAATCGTGGTCTTATGACAAATGGGTTGGCGTCGGGCGGCTGCGACGATATTCATGCAAATGCAGGCAATCTGGACCGCACGGACGGAGACACACAGCGCTAATGGCATCCCTCGACTCGGTCAGCATTGCCATTCTGCTCGGCTCGGTTCTCGTGATGGCGGGCATCCTCTCCAGCCTCCTCGCGCTGCGGTTCGGCGCCCCGCTGCTGCTGGTCTTCCTTTTTGTCGGTATTCTCGCCGGCGACAGCGGTCCGGGCGGCATCCGCTTTGACGATGTGAAGACAACGTATCTGGTCGGCTCCGTGGCGCTGGCGCTCATCCTGTTCGACGGCGGATTGAAGACCCGCTTTCAGAGCATCAGCGCTGTGCTCGCGCCATCGGCGGCGCTGGCGACGGTCGGCGTCCTGCTCTCCGCGCTGATCACCGCGCCGGTCGCAAAATATGCGCTTGGCATCGGCTGGCCCGAAGCGCTGCTGGTGGGCGCGGTGGTCGCCTCCACCGACGCGGCCGCGGTGTTCCTGCTGGTGCACAGCCAGGGCCTTCGCCTGCGTCCACGCGTCGGCGCAACGCTGGAGGTGGAATCCGGCACCAACGATCCATTCGCGATCTTCCTGACCCTCATGCTGGTGGAATATCTGTCCATCGGTCAAAGCTCGGCGGGACATATTGCGCTCCAATTCGTCCGCGAGAGCGCGCTTGGCATCTTATTCGGAGCCGCCGGCGGCTGGCTTGTCGTGTTCGCGCTCAACCGGGTCGCTCTGCCGCAGGGCCTGCATGCTCCCTTTGTGGCGACAGCGGCGCTGGTGATCTTCGGCATATCCCAGATGTTGCATGCATCGGGATTCCTTGCGGTCTATCTCGCCGGCATGATCATCGGCAACCGTCCGACCCGCGCGCACAATTCCGTCGTGGCCTTCCTCGATGCTGCGACATGGCTGGCGCAGATTGTGATGTTCGTGTTGCTCGGGTTGCTGGTGTCGCCGGAGCGCACTCTCAGCACCGTGCTGCCGGCCGTTGCGGTGGCGTTCGTGCTCATGCTGATTGCACGGCCCATCGCAGTGTTTCTGTGCCTCGCCCCGTTCCGGTTCAACTGGCGCGAAAGAACGTTTATCGCCTGGGTCGGCCTGCGCGGCGCGGTCGCGATCTTTCTGGCCTCAATCCCGATGCTGGTCGGCTTGCCGAACGCCCAGCTTTATTTCGATGTCGCCTTTGTCGTCGTGATTATCTCGTTGCTGTTGCAGGGTTGGACGCTGGCTTCCGCCGCGCGGTGGCTGCATGTGGCGCTGCCACGCTCGGATCGCGGCCCGCGACGTGTCGAGCTCGATCTTCCGGGACAGCTCGAACAGCAATTGGTGGGCTATCCGGTGCGCGCCAACAGCCTGTTTCTCAAGCGCGGTCTGATCCCGTCATGGTCCAAGCCGACACTGGTGATCCGCGACGAAAAAATTCTTTCGCCGGTCGAAGCCGAGCCGGTGGTGAAAGGCGATTACCTCTATCTGCTGGCACCGCCGGAGAAGGCCGAAGCGCTCGACCGTTTCTTTGTCGATATGCCCGTGGTGCCCGCGCCCGATCCGCATCTGCTCGGCGACTTCATGATGTCCGGTGACGTGACACTCAAGGATGTTGCCGATATTTACGGCGTGAACATTGCGCCGAGCGACGCGCATCTGACACTGGCGGACTATTTCGATATCCATCTCGATCACGCGCCGCGCGTCGGCGCGGAATTGCCGCTCGACACCATCGTGCTGGTGGCGCGCCATATCGGCGGCAGCCGTGTGAACGTGGTCGGCCTGCGTTGGCCGGAAGACGAGGAGCCGCCCGCGCCTCCGTCAACGCGTGCCGCGGCGGCCAAGCGCAAGGTCGCGCGCGCCTGGAGCCGGCTGCAGTCTCCCTGATGTGTGCTTAAAGCGCGCGGGACGGCAGCAGCAGCGGGCCGTCGGGCGTTTCGACGCGGTTGACCGAAATGCCGAACACGTCAGCAATTCGATCTGGCGTCAGTGCCAGAAGCGGCGTGTTGTTGGCGACGATGCGGCCTTCATTCATGATCACCACGCGGTCCGCGAAACGCATCGCGAGAGCGAGGTCGTGAATGATCGCCAGCACTGCGGCGCCCTGATGCGCGATCCGCTGCAGCAGGTCCATGACAATCAATTGATGCCGCTCGTCCAGCGAAGCCGTCGGCTCGTCGGCAATCAGCACGGAAGCTTCGGTGGCGAGCGCCCGCGCGATCGCCACGCGCGCCCGTTCGCCGCCGGAGAGCGTGGTAATCAACCGCGCTGAAAATTGGCCAACATCTGTCGCCTCCATGGCGCGTTCGATGGCGACGCGATCCTTGGCGGAGGTTTGCGAAAATGGATCGGCATGCGGCTCGCGTCCGAGCGCCACAATGCTGTCCACCCGCATCGGCCAGTGAAATTCGTGGCCCTGCGGCAAATAGGAGATCGCGCGGGCGCGAACGCGGGGCGGCAAGGTGTGCAGGCTCGCGCCATCGAACGCGATTGATCCGTCCGCAGCAATCAGCCCCGCCATGGAGCGCGCCAGCGTGGTTTTGCCAGCGCCGTTCGGCCCGGCCAGAATTGTGAGTTCGCCGGCATTGAGCGTCAGATCGGCGCTGTCCACGATCCGGCGCGTACCACGGGTGACCGTGATACCGGAGGCGACGAGGCGCGGCGCTTCGTTTGTCTTCATTGTGTCCCATCCTCCAAAGCTCTCCGTTCATGGAAGATCATCGCCAGGAAGAAGGGGACGCCGATCAGCGCGGTCACCACGCCGATCTTGATCTCGATCACGGCAGGGATCAGCCGCACCGCAATGTCCGCCGCCATCAGGAGCACCGCGCCGGCAAGCGACGCGGGAAGCAGGACGCGCGCGGGATCGGAGCCGTAAAACCGCCGCACCAGATGCGGTGCGACCAGACCCACAAACGAAATCGCGCCAGCGACCGAGACCGCAGCCCCGACGCCAAGCGCGACGCCGATCACCACCAGCACCCGCGTGCGCTCGACATTGACGCCAAGCGAAGCCGCGGCGTCTTCGCCCAATGTCAGCGCGCGGAAGGCCTTTGCATTGTATGCCATCACGAACCAGCTCACGATCATGAAGGGCGCGGCCAGCCAGACATGCTCCATGCTGCGGTCCCGCAGCGAGCCAAGCAGCCAGAAGGCGATCTCTAATGCGATGTACGGATTGGGCGCGAGATTTAGGATGAGCGCAATCGCTGCGCCTGCAAGACTCGCGAGCGCCAGGCCTGCGAGCAGGGTCACCGTCAATGATGCGCGGCGTCCGGCGATGGCAACCAGCGCCCCGACAGAAAGCAGCGCTCCGGCAATCCCGCCGAGCGGAACAGCCAGTGACAGTGCATTGGCGAGACCGAACGCCATGATCGCGGATGCCGCAGCGGCGGCGGCCTGCGGTGCGCCGAACAGCGACGGCTCAGCCAGCGGATTGCGCAGCAGGCCCTGCAGCGACGCGCCGGCCAATCCAAACGTGGCGCCAATCATCAGCGCCAGCAGGGTGCGTGGCAGGCGAATGTCGCGCACGATGATCGAGGCAACGCCCTGATCGGAAAACAGCGCCGTGATGACGGTGCGTGGTGAAAAGTCCGCAGGCCCGGTCATCAGCGACAACACGAACAACACCGCGACCAGCACGATAAGTGTCGCGGTCAGCAGAGTGCCCTGAATATTGTCTCGGCTATCGCTTGTCATCTGGGTCCGGCATACCTTCGCAGCCCTCCAGGCCGCTGACGCAACACAATTGGCGTGGCATAACAGGCTGTCATGATCAAGAAAACCATCTTTACGGGCCTGCTTGCGGCCATGATGCTCGGCAGCGGAGCGCAGTCGGTGCGCGCAGGCGGGCCGCCGAAGCGCATCGTATCCTTCAATCTGTGCGCCGATCAGTTGCTGCTGGCGCTGGCCGATCCAGGCCAGATCGCGGGGCTTTCTCCTTATGCGGTCAATCCACTTTTGTCGGTCATGACAGACAAGGCTGCGCCGTTTCCGCGCCTCGACTGGGATGCCGAGTCGGTCGTAAACCTTGCACCGGATCTTGTGCTCGGTGGACCAAGCCATCGTCCGATCCATACCATGCTGAGCGCGATGGGCATTCGTGTGGTGGATGTCGAACTCATCCGCAATCTCGCCGATGCGCGGCGTCAGGCCGTTGAGCTTGGAAGGCTGGTCGGCCACCCCGAGCGCGGCGAAGCGCTGGCCCGTCAACTTGAAGAAGCTGAAGCGAGGCTGGCCGCGGTGGCGATGAAGCCGCCGCTGACGGCGCTGGTGATTCAGCGCGAGGGCTATCGCGAAGGTCCGGCCAGTCTCGCATCGGGCATGCTGTCCATCGCAGGACTGCGTCCTCCGGATCGAACTGCCTCAAGCGCGGGCGGGTTTATGGCAGCCGAGCAGGGCGGCTTCGTGTCGTTGGAACATCTTTTGACCAGTGGACCCGATGTTTTGGTGCTGCAGGATCCGCCGCGCGATGCGCGCGATCAGGGTGCATTGTTCATCACCCATCCGGCGCTGCTGGCACGCTACGGTGCAAACCGCCGGATCGATTTGCCCGAGCGCTACACGCTCTGCGGCGGGCCGCCGCTGATCGCAGGGCTGGATTATCTTGCAAAGGCGATCGAGGCGCTCAAAAGGTAGCCGCGGGTAAAACTTCGACGCCACCGAACGCGACAACCTTCCCGCCCTTCAGCATCACCACATTGGTCGCGAGTTGCCGCATCTCGCCCGCGTCATGACTGACGAGCACCATTGGCACACGCATTTCGTCACGCAGCCGGATGAAGTAGGGCAAGATTTCCGCCTTCCTCTCGTCGTCGAGGGCGCCGAGCGGCTCATCGAGCAGCAACAGTTTTGGTTTCGCCAGCAACGCGCGGCCCAGCGCAACGCGTTGTTTCTCGCCGCCGGACAACTGCGCGGGACGGCGGTCAATCAAGTGACCGATGTCCAGCAGATCGACGGTGCGTTTTTCCGCCGTCGTGTCATGCGTCAGGCCGTTCATGCGGCGTCCGTAATCGAGATTTTGCCGGACGTTGAGATGCGGAAACAGGCGCGCATCCTGAAAGACATAGCCGATGCGCCGTCGGTGAGGCAGGACGTGAAGGCCGGATGTTGTGTTGTCGAGATCCTGTCCATCGAGCGCAATGCGTCCGCGGTCCGGTGCGGTCAGCCCCGCGATCATGTTGATGATCGAAGTCTTGCCTGCGCCGGAATTGCCGAACAGGCCGGTTACCAACCCGTTGCTGGTGAAGGATGCGGAGAGCTTGAAATCGCCAAGCTGTTTTTCGACGTCGACCAGCAGCATCTTAATAACCGTGCAGCCGTCGTGTGGCACGCCGCGCCAGAATTTCCGACGCGACCAATGCAGCCATGGCAATGGCGATCGAGACGATCACCAGCCGCAGCGCGGCGGCGTCGCCATCGGGCGTCTGCGTCAGTGAATAGATCGCGGCAGAAATGGTCTGGGTTTCGCCGGGGATGTTCGAGACGAAAGTGATCGTTGCGCCGAACTCGCCAATGGCCTTCGCGAAACCGAGCACCATGCCGGCGACAATGCCGGGCAATGCCAGCGGCAGGGTGACGGTGAGAAAAACGCGCCATGGCGCCGCGCCAAGCGTGCTGGCGGCTTGCTCGAGCTTGCGGTCTACAGCCTCGATGGAGAGCCGGATCGGCCGCACCAGCAGCGGAAACGACATCACGCCGCAGGCGAGCGCCGCCCCGGTCCAGCGGAACGCGAACACAATGCCGAGTGTGTCGGCGAGCCACCCGCCGATCAGCCCCTTGCGTCCGAAGGTGAGCAGTAGCAGGTAGCCGGTCACGACCGGCGGCAGCACCAGCGGCAGGTAGATCAGGGCATCGAGCGCAGCCTTGCCCCAGAAATTATAACGCGCCAGCAGCCACGCCACGGCTATGCCGAGCGGCGTGGCGACCAGCGTCGCGATGGAGGCGACCCGCACTGAAAGCAGGATCGCCGTCCATTCCTCAGGTGAAATCGCAGACACGTTGTTGTGCGATTACGAGGTCGGCTTGATCAGGAAAGTGAAGCCGTACTTCTCGAAGATCGCCTTGGCTGCCGCCGAGCGAAGAAATGCGAGATAGCCCGGCGCATCCGCTTTCGCCGTTGCTGTTGCCGCGACCGGATAGATGATCGCCGGATGCGAATCAGCCGGGAAGGTGCCGATGATCTTTACGCCGGGATCGACCTTGGCGTCGGTCTCATAGACGATGCCGAGCGCAGCTTCGCCACGCGACACCAGCGCCAGCGCGGCGCGGACGCTCTCTGCCATGGCGAACTTCTGCTCGGCCGCCTGCCATGCGCCGAGCTTTTCCAGCGCGGCCTTGGCGTACTTGCCGACCGGCACGGCTTTTACGTCACCGGTTGCGATCTTGCCATCACCCGCGAGCTTGGCGAGATCGAAGCCTTGGCCGATCTTTACGTCGGCGAGCTTGGAATCCTTCGGTGCGATCAGCACGATCTTGTTGCCGAGCAGGTTGACGCGGCTCGGTTCGTTGATGGTCTTTTTACCGACCGAGTAATCCATCCAGTCGGTGTCGGCGGAAATGAAGATGTCAGCAGGCGCGCCCTGTTCGAGCTGCTTGGCGAGCGCCGAGCTTGCCGCATAGCTGGAGGTGACTTTCACGCCGGACTTGGCGGTGAAGGCTGCGTTCGCTTCATCGAGCGCGTTCTTCATCGAGGCGGCGGCGAAAACGGTGAGGGTCTTGTCCTGAGCCGCGACGGGCGGCGCAGCGGACGGTTTGGCGTCCTGCGCATGGGTAAGCGAGAACAGCGGCGCGCAGACAAGCGCGGTCACAACGAGAAAACGGAACATCAGGGTCATGGGGCGCTCCATAGCGGGACGTGCGCGAGTATCCGCGCACAAACCGGCTTGATCATTTCACTCACGACAAGCGGAAGCGCCGTTCCGGCAACCCCGGCAGCGCACAGCGTGCCAAGGCATCGTTCGCCGGAACCATATCAGGCGTGGACGCAGCGTTAAAGGCCCCGATCGTTACTCGGTTACAGGCATGATCGCGATTTTGATGGCGGACTCCGGTACACCGCTGACCTGGATGGTCGTGGAGCCGGCCGCGAGGTCGAATTTTACGGTCTTGCGGATGCCGTTGCAGCCATGGACCCCGCTGAAGGCCTTCGGCTTCAGAAAATTGCCGTTCTGCAGGATGTCGATCCAGGCCGCAGCCGACAGGGTGACCGAGTACATGCCGTTCGCAGGGATGTTCACTGTGGTGAAGCCTGCGAAGGTCTCCGGCTTCGGAGCGCGTTCGGGCGGCGAGGGGAGCTTCGCGTCGGCCGGTGGCTTCAAATCCAGTGCGACGGTCTGCGGCAGCGTCCCTGTTATGGCGTTGCCGGATGCCAGCTTGGGAATGCTGGTCTGGGCCAGCGCCGCGCGCTCGCGCGACACATCCCATTTGAACTTGTCGCAGCCGCCGGGCTCCTGTGCCAAAACCTGCGATGCGGCCGACAGTGCCGCGAACGTCACGGCGAGAGCGATGATGCGCCGCTGCATGATCAATCAACCGCAATCATGACGTCGGAGGCCTTGACCACAACAATTACGGCGCCGCCGGTCTTGAGCCCCAGTTCGTCGACGGCTTCATTGGTGATGGCCGAGGTCACGATCTGGCCACCGCCGATGTCCACGCGCACATGCGCGGTGGTCGCGCCCTTCTTGAGGTCGACGATCTTGCCCTTGATCTGGTTTCTCGCACTGATGCGCATGGCGGTCCTTTCGGCGTCAGTCACGCACCACAGTGCGCGCACAAGACGCGTTGATGGAATGACATTCAGAACGTTCGCATTCTGAATGATGGAAAGAGACCGCCGTCTCTCGATCATCCGCTGTGCGGGCAGCGCAGCTGTCACTTAGTCTAGCAACGCCCCATGACGTTTGAAATAGCGGAACTTATGGCGCCTGCAGCACCTGACGGCATTCTGCAGGCAGATTTGCCATGGTCAGAGGCGGCTTTGGCTTCGGCGGTGTTGGAGGTGGCTTGGGATGTAGCACCGCATCGCTGAACCAGTAAGCCAGATCGCCTGCGCTGCAGCCTTCGCCTTCGTTCGGCGGCGGCTGGGCTTCGCACCTGGCGGTGCCTGCCGGGCACTTCATGCGGATGTGAAAGTGATAATCGTGTCCGTACATCGGACGGACTTTTGACAGCCAGGTCCGGTCGCCTTTCGCCTCGCGGCACAAGGCCTTCTTGATTGCAGCGTTGACGAAGATGCGCTCCACCTGCGGCTCCTGCGCCGCGCCGCGGATCACGGACAGATGTGTCGGCGTCCAGGTGGATGGATCGATGTCGAGCCGGTCTTTCCGCACCATCATCACGGCGGATGTCTCCTCACGCTCCTCGCGCGAGAGCTGCCGGTTCGGCATCGGTGTCAGCCAGATATCCGCATCGAGTCCGATCTGATGACTGGCATGACCGGTCAGCATCGGTCCGCCGCGCGGCTGTGACATGTCGCCGACCAGAAGACCCGGCCAGCCCGCAGCCTTCTGCGCCTTGCCCGCCACGCGCTCCAGCAGCGCGATCAGATCCGGATGTCCCCAGTTGCGGTTGCGTGACAGCCGCATCACCTGCCACGCCGGTCCGTTGATTGGCAGCGGTACGGCGCCCGCAATGCATCCATGTGCGTAGAAGCCGATCGGCTGCGGCGCGAGCGCTGCAGGCTGCAGCTTGCGGCCGAACAGTTCCTTGGCCGGCGTATTCGGATCGTTCGGATTGGCGAGCGGCGGAAGCGGCTTTGGATTGACGCTGCCCTTATCCTGCGCTGATGCAGGGGCAATAGCCGCCGTGATGACCAGAATGAAAGCGGAAGCGGAAATCAGGCAGTGCCGCGTCATGGTGCCTCTTGGAGACAGGCCGCATCGTCGAGCGGCGGGCGATTCTTTACGTCATGTTAGCCATGTCTGACAGTGACGCAAAATGCTGCGTGCTGCTCATTGAAGACGCACGGATCAACTCTCTGCCAGCAGGCTTTTGCTATTGCGCTCAAAATCTGCGGAAAAGGAAGATATAGAGCGGCGCTGCTCTGCTTTCCCGCCACGCGCAAAGCCTTGCAATTGAGCAAATTGGTTATGCTTGCGTGCAGCATGTCCGTTCATCGGGTTGGCCCGGCAGCCAGAGATACCAATTTTTCAGACACTTATAGGAAGACTGCTGCCCGCAGAATGCGAGGATGCGGGGCGATGCCGATCTATCGGCCAAAATCAAAAACCAGGACCGGAAAATCAGTTCATTCGCGGGGAAGGTTGTCGGTTCGCCGGCCCAAAGCCGTGCCAAAACTGATCAACAAGGGCCGCAAGACGTCCGAAATCAGCGAGATCGTGCGCACGCGTGCCGAAGCCGAGGCCGCCATCGCCGATGCCGCGCGGTCGAACGCACGGCTGCGTGAAGCGATCGATATCCTGCCGCAGGGCATTGTATTCCTCGACGCCGACGGCCGTTACATCCTCTGGAACAAGAAATACGCCGAGATCTACAACAAGAGCGCCGATCTCTTTGAAGAAGGCGCGATGCTGCGCGACACGCTGAAAGTCGGCGTCGCGCGCGGCGACTACCCGGAAGCCGAGGGCCGCGAAGACGAGTGGATCACCGAGCGGCTTGAAAAACTCTATCATCCGGGCCATCGCCATGAACAGACACTGTCCGATGGCCGCTGCATCCTGATCGAGGAGCGCCTGACCGGCGACGGCGGCGT
Source organism: uncultured Afipia sp. (assembly GCA_964594185.1). GTDB lineage: Bacteria > Pseudomonadota > Alphaproteobacteria > Rhizobiales > Xanthobacteraceae > Afipia. The sequence goes on from CAZQMD010000041.1 coordinate 22,230, forward strand.
GATCGGTCTGCGCGTCGATATTACCGAGCTGAAGCAGCGCGAGGCCTCGTTCCGCCTGCTGTTCGACGGCAATCCCGTGCCGATGATCGTCTGCAGCCAGGACACCGAGCGAATCATCAGCGTCAATGACGCGGCGATCGCGCATTACGGCTACTCGCGGGAAGATTTTGAGAAGCTGAAGGTCTCCGACATCCAGGCCTTCGATCAGGCCGCGCCCTGGACCGGCGATCAGTCGACCGAAGAGCGCGCGGCGCGGACGTGGAAACACGTCAAGGCGGACGGCGCGCTGATCGACGTTGCGATCTATTCACGCCTTCTGGTGTTCGAAGGCGAGCCCGCCATGCTGCTGGCGCTGATGGACATTACCGAGCGTAAACGCGCCGAGGCGCGGCTCGCCTTCATGGCACAGCATGACGGCCTGACCGGATTGCCGAACCGCATCCTGCTGCGGCAGCGGCTCGATGAACTACTGGCCCATACCCGCCGCAGTGGCGACAAGGTCGCGGTGCTGTTCCTCGATCTCGACAACTTCAAGGGCATCAACGATACGCTCGGCCACGCGATTGGCGACAAGCTCCTGAAGGGCGTGACCAAGCGCCTGCGCTCGTCGCTGCGCGAGGAAGATGCCATCGCGCGTCTAGGGTCCGACGAATTCGCCATCGTGCAGGCCGGCGTGAGCCGCCCCGAAGAAGTGGCATTTCTGGCGCGGCGTTTGATCGACGCCATCAGCGAGCCTTATCTGTTCGACGGCCATACCATCATCAGCGGCGCCTGCATCGGGATCGCGATTGCGCCCGGCGACGGCGACGACGCGGAAAAGCTGCTCAAGAACGCCGACATGGCGCTGTCGCGCGCCAAGAGCGAAGGTCACGGCACGCTCAGCTTCTTCGAATCCGAGATGGACGCGCGCGCACAGTCGCGCCGGCGCATCGAGCTGGATCTGCGCAGCGCCATCGAGAACAATGTGCTGCAGCCGCATTACCAGCCGCTGGTCGATCTCAAGACCGGCCGCATCACGGGATTCGAAGCGCTGGTGCGCTGGCCGGACCGCGAGCGCGGCATGATTCCGCCGTCGGAATTCATTCCGGTTGCCGAGGAAACCGGCCTGATCAATGCCGTCGGCGGACTGATGCTGCGGCGTGCCTGCCTGGACGCCGCGCAATGGCCGGATGACGTGCGTGTCGCGGTCAATCGGTCGCCGCTGCAATTCCGGGTCGGCAACCTGTTGTCGGTGGTGATGGACGCGCTGAAAATGTCGGGTCTTTCGCCGAAGCGGCTCGAACTCGAAATCACCGAAACCGTTCTGCTCGACAAGAGCGATCAGGTTCTGGCCACGCTGCATGCGCTGCGCGCGCTCGGCGTGCGGATTTCGATGGACGATTTCGGCACCGGCTATTCGTCGCTGAGCTATCTGCGCAGCTTCCCGTTCGACAAGATCAAGATCGACCGTTCCTTCGTGCAGGATCTGGATTCCAATCATGACGGGCAGGCGATCATGCGCTCGATCATTTCGCTCGGCATGGGTCTTGGCGTCACCATCACCGCGGAAGGCGTGGAGACCGAAGCCGAACTGAGCTGCCTGCGCGCTGAAGGCTGCCACGAAGGGCAAGGCTTCCTGTTCAGCCGTGCGCGGCCGAATGCGGAGATCACCGCGCTATTGCTGGCCCAGCGCAACGCCTCGCAGGCGCGTGTGGCATAGCGAGATCGGTTGCAACGCCGCTGAAAATGAAAAACCCCGGCCGAGCCGGGGTTTTCTTTTGCGGCAATGGCCGCGAGAAATCACTTCTTCTTGGATTTTTTCTTTTTCTTCGCAGGCTTGTCCTTCGGCGCTTTCACGGCCTTGGAGATGTCGTCGATCTCGGCCTTGGCAACATGCTTGACGATCGACTTGATCGTGCTCTTGGCGGATGCCTTGTTGGAATAGCCTTCCGAGGCGAACATCTTCTCGCCGTTCGGCGCGCGGAAGCGGAAACGGAATTCGCCGGACTTGTCCTTGTAGATTTCAAATTTATACGACGCTGCCATCACTCTCTCCGATGGTTGAAATATCGATCGCGCATTACCGTCGAGCGACGGGCGCGAAGAGTCAAGCGCGGCTCGCGCTTTTCTCCTGATCGCGCACCCACCAGATTCTGCGTGAACGTGCAATGAACGGCGATGTGAGCCAATGCAATCCGGATTTGTGCGGTGTCACAATCGCACCGTCTGCGATGCATTGGGTTGCGATTATCGTGAAGGATTGCAACGCGCTATCGTGATGAGCGGCATGCCGCTCTGCCATTGGAAAACGCCCGGCTTGTTATTGCGAGCACCATCGGAGCGTTTACGCGCGTCTTCGACGCGCTATGGCGACGACCAGCATCCGAAGGTCTCTGACTTTTGCGAGTCGTTTGCCAGCACAGGCACACGATCACATCCGCTTCACCTCAGGGCGCGGACAACCCGGTCCCGTTTTCCGTCTCTCCGAAAAGAGAGAATGGAGCGCCGGGAGGCGCCAGAGTGCTTGCGAGGCACCCTTTGGCGAATCCTTGCGAGGGATTCGTCCGCGAGCCTGACGAGGCGGGGTGCGAGTCCGTCTCGCGAGACGCGCGCGTCCTGATGCGGAAGGTTTGCGAGGCCTTCCGCCCGAACGCTGCGCCTCCCGGCGCTCCATCTGCCATCCCGTTGTGGGGTGGCGGAGGATCATCCCTCCGCGTCATGAGCGCGAAGGAAAGGAAATAGGAATATAGTCCTTGTCAACAAAAGTCAATGGCTTGTGATTTGGAAAGCCGCTTTTAGCCGCCTCGTCGTAGCCGGATTTGCTATCGTGGGGCGATATTCTTCGCAGGGCATTGGACGTTTTTCATGACCTCCGACGTGGATGTTTCGGCCGGGACAAGTATGCGTCTTTACGCGCGGTTCTCCCGTCGTCTCAAGGGCCTTTTCATCGATTGGCTTCTTGCACTGATCGTCATTTATTGCGGCTTGAGCCTCAGCATCGCAATCGGCAGCGACGATTTTTCACGGGTCATTGGGTTTCCGATTGTCGCTGCGCTTCTGCTGTATGAGCCAGTTATGGTCTCACGGACCAGCGGTACAATCGGCCACCATTTCACCAACCTGCGTGTCGTTGATGAAATTACTCATGACAACATCAGCTTTTTCAAAGCGGCGGCCCGCTCGCTCATCAAGAGTATGCTTGGCTGGTTCTCATTTCTGACGATGCTTGTCGGAAAGCGAAATCAGGCGGTGCACGATTTGCTGACGGGATCGACTGTGCAGATTCGTGACCCGGCAAAGGCGTTCCCGGGCCAATACATCTCCGAACGCAGTATTCTCCCGAAAGCCGCCGGTTGAAGCTCGCAACCCCTCAGCTATCCACCTTCAGCGCGGCAATAAAGGCTTCCTGCGGGATATCGACCTTGCCGAACTGCCGCATCTTCTTCTTGCCTTCCTTCTGCTTCTCCAGAA
>CAZQMD010000042.1:0-25619 GCA_964594185.1 uncultured Afipia sp.
TGGCCATGATGTCTGGAGCGCCCATGGGGCGATCGTGCTGCCGGGCCGCAACATCGGCACAGGCGCTGTGATCGCGGCCGGGGCCGTCGTTACCAAAGACGTCCCGGCCTATACCATTGTCGGTGGAAATCCCGCCAAACCGATTCGCCGCCGATTTTCAGAGCGCATCGCAGATGAACTCATCGCGCTCGCTTGGTGGGATTGGCCACATGATCGTCTGCGGGCCGCGTTACCGGACTTCCGAAATCTTCCGGTTGAAGGCTTTATCGAGAAGTATCGCTACGACACATCAGTGGATCAAACGTTGAAAGTAATTGGTATATGACGGACATCCTGATCGAAGGCAGCGAGGCACTCATCGGACGCGAGTTCGCGGGTGCCTCCATTCATGTTGCCAACGGCAAGATCGTTGAAACATCCTCGCGGAGCGGCGCAGGCCCAATGCGTCTCGACGGCCGTGGCCTGATTGCCCTCCCCGGCATTGTCGACATGCACGGCGATGCCTTCGAGCGGCAGATGATGCCGCGTCCGGGCGTCGATTTTCCGATCGATGTCGCACTTGTCGACAGCGACCGGCAGGCCATTGCCAACGGCATCACCACGGTGTTTCACGCCACCACATGGTCCTGGGAACCGGGACTGCGCGGGACGGAGAATGCGCATCGCCTTCTCGACGCCATTGAGACGATGCAGCCGCAGCTAGCCGCTGACACCCGATTTCATCTGCGGCAGGAAACATTCAACCTCGATGCGGAAGCAGCCATCGCAGGATGGATGACAAGCGGGCGCGTCGATCTCCTCGCCTTCAATGACCATATGGACATGACCACCTCATCCATGAGCAATCCGAAAAAGCGGATGCGTATGGTTGAGCGGTCTGGCCTTAGCGAGGGAGAATTCGACAAGCTGGTCGAACGCGTCCTCGCGCGCGCGAACGACGTGCCAGCATCTATCAATCGGCTTGCTGCAATTGCGCGTGACCACAACATTCCATTGCTGTCCCACGACGACAAGTCACCCGAACAGCGCTCCGAATTCCGGGCCATGGGTGTCGCTCTTGCTGAATTCCCTATCAACGAGGAGACGGCGCGGGCGGCAACCGAGGCCGGCGACTATACGGTTTTCGGCGCGCCGAATGTCGTTCGCGGCGGCAGTCATACCGGATGGACCAGCGCTGCCGAGATGGTCAGCAAAGGTCTGTGCTCCATCCTGGCGTCGGACTATTACTACCCCGCGCCCCTGCTCGCGGCCTTCATGCTCGCCGCAGACAATGTGCTGCCATTGTCAAAGGCGTGGTCGCTGATATCCGGCGCGCCGGCTGCAGCGACCGGACTGCACGACCGTGGTCAGATATCGGTGGGAAAACGCGCAGACATTATACTTGTAGACGCACGCGAACCGCTCAGGCCAAGAGTGGTTGCGGCGATGACCAACGGCCGGATTGTTTATCTGACCGAGCCGCAACGCATTTTATCTGCGAATTCGGCGATGCGGCAGGTTGAACCGGCCTGACCGGCCGGTTACTGAAGTCCGCATGTCCCAATACCCCCGCTACGCAATCTACTTCGTCCCGACAGCCGATAGCGTCCTGTATCGCTTCGGCGCGAGCCTGATTGGCTACGATGCCTATTCGGGACACACCCTCGCATTTCACGAAGGAATTGAAGCTGAAGTCGAGGGCTGGGAGCGCTTCACAAACGATCCCCGAAAATACGGATTTCATGCAACGCTGAAGGCCCCGATCGCGCTCGCCGCAGGCAAGAACGAAAGTGAGCTGATCGCTGCGATGGGCGAATTCGCGCAAACACCACGCGCTATCCCGGTCATCACGCCGACGATCCGAAGTATCAGCAGCTTCATTGCAATCGTGCCGGAAACACGGTGCGAAGAATTACAAGCATTCGCTCAAGATTGCGTCACAATGCTAGACAGCTTTCGCGCGCCACTGACAGCAGCCGATCGCGAACGACGTAACCTATCGGCGCTCTCCGAGCGGCAGATTACTTATCTCGACCGCTGGGGTTATCCCTATGTGTTGGAAGAATTCCGCTTTCACATGACGCTGGCAGGCTCGCTCCCCGCGAACCGACTGGAAGTCGTCACAACAACACTCCAACAGCGGTTTGCCACACTTGGATTGACGTCGATTCCGATCGACCGCCTGACGTTGTTGCGTCAGGACGATGCAACATCGCGTTTCAAGGTCATCCGGAACTGGCCCCTCAGGGCGAAATAGCCATCGACCAAACTATCTGTAGAGACCCTCGATCTCCAGAACGTATTTCTTCTGGACGTTGGCGCGACGGACTTTCATGGTCGCCGTCACTTCGTCATCGTCGTGGTCCAACTCCTTTGTCAAAAGATGAAACCGGCGGATCTGCGAGACCTGCGCGAGCTGACCATTTGCAACATCGATCTCGGACTGGATCAATTCCCGCAGGCTTTCGTTCTCCGTCAGATTTTTGAAGTTGGTATAGGCAATACCCTTCTCCTCTGCCCATTTCCCCGAAAGATCGTAATCGATCTGGATCAGTGCCGAGACATACTTGCGCGCCTCGCCGATGACGATGCACTCCTTGATGAAGGGACTTGCCTTGACGGTATTCTCGATTTCCGAGGGGCTGAGATTTTTTCCACCCGCCGTGATCATGATGTCCTTCAGACGATCCACAATGCGGAAGTGGCCGTCCTTGAACTCCGCCACGTCTCCGGTGTGCAGCCAGCCGTCGCGGATCGCAACATTGGTCGCCTCGTCGTTTCGATAATATCCAGCAAAGACCGTATCCCCGCGGAGAAGCAGTTCGTTGGAATCTCCCAGTCGCGCATCCATCAGGGCGATGCCGTTGCCGACTGTTCCCACCCGCCGGTCCGACAACACCTGCCCTAGCGCGATCCCCGAGCTTTCCGTGAGACCATAAACTTCGATCAGCGGCACGCCGATGGTCCGGAAAAAGTGCACGATTGCGGGCGAGATCGGAGCCGCACCCGTCATGGCAATGCGGGTTTTCCGGAGCCCGATAAAATTCTGCAGCGCGCGAAAAATGAGCCAATAAGACAATCTGAACTTGATCTTCTCCGACAACGTTCTGTCGGCAATGTTCTTTTCCGCAAACGGCTCACAGGCTGCATAGGCGCGCTCGAATAGCGCACGGCGAATACGCCCCGCCTCGAGCAGCTTGATATGGATCGACGAATGCAGCTTTTCCCAGATGCGCGGAACGCCAAGGAACATACTGGGCGCGACCTCGCGCAGATCTTCCTGTACCGTGCGGATCGATTCTCCGAAATTGACCAGCGAACCGAGATAGACCGGCACCATGACAGTGGTCATCTGTTCGGCGACATGGCACAGCGGCAGATAGGACAGCAGGCTTTCGACTCTCGACAAATCCAGACGATCCACTGAGGCCAGCGCCTGCGCGCGGATGTTCTTGTAGCTCAGCATCGCGCCTTTCGGCTTTCCGGTGGAGCCGGACGTGTAAATAATGAGTCCGATCCGAGCGAGCGTCTGCCTGTCGATGGAGGAGTCAACGAGGCCCGCGTGGCTTCTCTCGTAATCAGCGCCGAGAGCCTCTAACGCATCGAACGATATGACCTGATCGGGCGGATAATCCCGGATGCCCTTGGTCTCGACCACGATGATCCGCCGTAACTTGGGCAGTTCGTCGCGCCGCTCCAGAACCTTGTCGACCTGCTCCTGATCCTCACAGACAATAATTTCAGATTCTGAATGGGCCAAAACGTAGGCCACCTCATTCGACGGACTCGTCGGATAAACGCCGACCGCAATTCCATCGACAATGTTGGCGCCAAGCTGGGCCAGAACCCACTCGATCCGGTTCTCGGACAGGATGGCGACGTGGCCGCCTTCGTTCAACCCAAGTGCGCGAAAGCCAAGGCCGACGTGGCAGGCCCGCTGATAGTAGCGCTGCCAGGTCGATGGATTCCAGACACCGTATTCCTTTTGGCGGATCGCAACGCGATCCGGCTGTCGCCGCGCATTATCGCGCAGCATTTGAGGAAGCGTGAACTCTGGAAATCTGTCGCTCATGCGATCCTCACAAACTCAGGATAGCCAGCGCTTGCGGCGCTTGTAGTGCTTGATCCCGCGAAAACCCTTAGTCTCGGCATTGGCTGCGCCAACTCCGAGGTAAAATTCGCGAACGTCCTGATCACGGATCAATTGCTCCGTCGGCCCATCGGTCACGATTTTTCCGGATTCCATAATGTAGCCGTAAGTGGAAACAGCAAATGCCACCGCGGCATTCTGCTCGACAAGCAGCATGGACACACCCTGCTCCCGGCTGATGCGTGCAATGATGGTGAAAATCTCTTCCACCAATTTTGGCGACAACCCAAGGGACGGCTCATCAAGGAGCATCAATTCGGGTTGCGCGATCAGCGCTCGGCCTATAGCCAGCATCTGCTGCTCTCCACCGGACAGATAGCCCGCGCGCCCCGTCCGCCGCTCGAACAGACGCGGGAAATAATTGTAGACAAGCTCAAAAGGCGTCTTCGCACCACTCCGGCCCGACATCGCGTAGGTCGCAGCGGTCAGGTTTTCCTCGACTGTCAGATCTTCAAAAATCCGGCGTCCTTCCATGACATGGAAGAGACCGCTCCGCACCAACTGATGCGGAGCGAGACGCGATACGGAACCGCCCTTAAACAGAATGTCTCCTGTTGTGACTTTACCATCCTCCAGTTCAAGCAAGTTGGAGATGGCCTTGAGTGTGGTCGACTTGCCCGCTCCATTGGAGCCCAGTAACGCGACCACGGCTCCCTTGTCGACTTTCAGCGACAGGCCGCGGAGCACCTGGACCGTCTTGTTATAGACGACCTCGATATTATTGACTGAGAGAAGTGCTTCCGCGGTCATTGTCGTTACTTCGCAATCTTGATCCAGTCAGAGACCGGCTTCATGGTCTTGTTCGCGCCGTCATATTGATAGACGCGACCCACCGGCACCGTGTTGCCCGGAATCGAGATCGGCACGCCGATGATGCCACCGGTATCGAAGTCCTTGATAGAGTTCAGCGCAGCCTTCATGTTGGCGGCGGTGAGATCCTTCTTGGCATCCAGCGTCCGCTTGGCCGCTTCGGTCATCAGCATCGCGGTCAGGAAACCCTGCATGTAGCCGGTCGACTGATATTCCGGACGGATCTGCCGGATCTTTTCCAACATGGGCGATTTGCCCTCGGTGTCGAAATAATAGCGATACGGCATCACCCCCATGAAGCCATCGGCAACGTCCGCTGACTTCGCCCAGATCGCATTGTCCATCGACCAGAACGTGCCCATGAACTTGGTCTTGAGACCAAGCTGCTTGGCCTGGGTCATGAACTCTGGCAGCGGCGCGAGGATATAGCCGTGGAAAATGGTGTAGTCCGGATCCGCGCGGCGCAGTTTGAGAACTTCGGTCGAGACATCGACGCTGGTCGGCGGCGTCGCGATTTTCTCGACGATCTTCAAGCCCAGTTCGGCAGCGCGCTTCTCGGTCGGCACGATCGGGTCGCGGCCAAACTCGGTGTCGGAATTGACCAGAGCAATTTTCGCACCCGGCTTGGTCTTGGCGATGTATTCCAGCAAAATACCGATCATCTCCGAATAATCCGGACCGGCAATAAACTGGTTCGGGAAATTCTTCGGATCGTTCAGTTCCGTTGCGAAGGATGCACCCGCGAGCATGATATCGCCGCGGCGATTGAGTTCCGCATTGATCGTCTTCGAGAACGCGGTAGAGTCGCCGTAATAGAGGTTCACCTTCTCCTGGCTGGTGATGCGGTTGAACACCGCCACGGAGTTATCGACCTTGTAACCGGTGTCTTCCGCGACATACTTGACCTTGCGGCCGTTGATGCCACCGGCATCGTTCACGATTTTCACATAATCCTGGAACGCATTGTTGAGCGCGATTCCCGCGAAGGCGAACACGCCGGTCATCGGCATCGAACCGCCGATCACAATCTCGTCGGCTGCGCGCGCCTGAACGCCCAGACCCAGAGCAAGACAGCCTGCGGCTGCGTAAGACAGCACCTTTCGGCGCATTGGAATGTGTTTCATCATTGTTTCTCCCTGTGTGTTATTTCTTGAACGGCCATAAATGAAAGAAACGCCGGACGCGGCGCCAGATTTCGGCAAGGCCCTGCGGTTCGAACAGCAGGAACCCGATGATCAGCAAGCCGAAAACAATTGTCCGGATCGGCGACAATTGCGCCACCGCATTCGGAATGAACGTCATGTAGGACACCACGATCTTCAGAACCTCCGGCACCATGGTCATGAAGATCGCGCCGAGAATGGCGCCAAGGATCGTGCCCATACCGCCGACGATGACTGCGGCAAGGAAGAAGACCGAGTAGATCAGCGGAAAGCTTTCCGGCGTGACCACGCGGAAGAAATACGCCCACATGCCGCCAGCTACGCCCGCATAAAATGACGACAGCGCAAACGAGAGCAGTTTGTATTTCAGAAGCGGAATGCCGAGCACCTCCGCCGAAATGTCACGGTCGCGAATCGCAATAAACGCGCGGCCGATGCGTGTCCGGAACAGATTGGCCGCAGCGAACACAGCGAGCGCCGTCAGCGGCATGAATAGCCAATAAAGCTGGAAAGGCCGCGCCAGGTCATAGCCGAACAACCGCGCCGGCGGCATGCTCAGCCCCTGCGTCCCGCCGAGAAACGCCGGTCCATTGGCAAACAGGAAGTGAAGAATAAAGGACGCCGCGATAGTGGCGATCGCGAGATAGAGACCCTTCACACGCAGGCTCGGCACACCAACAACCAGGCCGACAGCCGCTGAGACAAACCCCGCAAGGACGAGATTGATGATAAACGGCGATCCGACGCGGATTTCCAGAATGGCCACGGTGTAGGCACCAACCGACATAAAGGCCGCCTGCCCCAGGCTGACCAAGCCGGTATAGCCGGTGAGAATATTGAGACCAGTCGTACTGACGATGTGAATCGCGACAAGACAGGCGAGATAGATCCAGTACTGATCCGCGAAGAACGGAAACAGCACCAATGCTGCGAACAGCGCGAGCAGCATGACGCGCTGCACGTTTGTATCGAGCAGCGATTCTGCCTGAGCGTAGGTTTCGTGTGCCGCGCCAATCCGCATCAGAGTCGCTCGATTTCAACGGTGCCGAACAATCCATAAGGACGGATCATCAGGGCAACCACCAGAATGCTGAAAGTAACGAGCAGCTTGTATTCGCCGCCCAGGTAAGTCCCGACCAGCGCCTCGACCACACCGATGGCGAGGCCTGCGACAAGCGCACCAGCAATCGAGTCGAGACCGCCGACAATCACCGCGACCAGAACCGAAAGACCAAATACGCCCATGGTCGGCGAGATGCCGCCAATGGAGCCAATCAAAATGCCGGACCCTGCCGCGGCCATGCCCGCGACGATCCATGACACCGAAAACACTGCCGGAACGTTGATCCCGCAGGAAAACGCCGCGCCCTGATCGGTCGCGGTGGCGCGGAGCGCAACGCCGCCTCGCCATGTCCGGAAGATAACGAGGAATGCCGCAATCAGGAGCGTTGCGACCACAAAGCTGACGGCAATTTTCGGGGACACATAGGCGCTGCCGACGAATATCGGCTTTGACGGTAGGAAGTTCGGCAGGGTCGCAGGATCGCTGCCCCAGACGAATTCGACAAACCCGATCAGGACCGAGCTGAGGCCGACGGTGACCATGAACACCGAGATCGGGCTTTCACCCAGCATCGGCCGGATCAGAATGCGCTCGATCACGCCGCCGAGGATGCCGCCGCCAATTACGGTCAGAATAATTGCAAGCCAGACCGGGAGCGCGAGTGCCGCTGTCATTCCGAAGAAGAAGTACGCGCACAGCATCAGCATTTCGCCGACGGCAAGATTCAGCACCTTGGTGGCCTTGTAAATCAGCACGAACGCGATGCCGGTCAACGCGAGCAATGCGCCCGAACCCAGACCCGACAGCACGATCTCGAACAGGAACAGCCAATCCATTTACGCCGCCCTCTCGCCCGCGATCCGCCGTGACAGATCGCCGACGTCGCCGGAGCCGAGATAGGCTGCGATCACGTCCGGACTGTTCTGGATTTCCGCAGGCTTCCCGGCGGCAATCACCTGGCCGAAGTTCAGCACGACAACATGGTCCGAGATATCCATCACGAGGCCCATGTCGTGTTCGACCATGAGAATGGTGACGCCCCACTCCTCCTTCACATCGAGGATGAAGCGCGCCATGTCTTCGGTTTCTTCGCGGTTCATGCCCGCAACGGGCTCATCAAGCATCAGCACGCGCGGCTGCATCGCAAGCGCGCGAGCCAGCTCGACACGCTTGCGAAGGCCATACGAGAGCGACGCAACCGGTTGATCGCGGATATGCTCCATTTCGAGAAAATCGAGCACGCGCCGTTCGATCTCCGAGCGCAAGGCCAACTCCTCGCGCCGGGCGCGACCGAAGTACCACAGCGCATCGAACACATTGGTCTGCATATGCGCGTGACGGCCGAGCTTGATGTTGTCCAGCACCGTCATGCCGCGAAACAGCGCGATGTTCTGGAAGGTTCGCGCGAGGCCAATCTTGGCGCGCGCAGGCGGATGCAATCTGCTGACATCCTCGCCGGCGAACTCGATAGCACCGGCAGATGGGCGATAGAAACCGGAGATGCAGTTGAACAACGACGTCTTGCCTGCACCGTTCGGGCCGATCACCGCCGTGATCGATCCCGGAGCAACCGAGAACGAAACATTTGTGAGCGCCTTCAGGCCGCCAAATGACAACGATAGATTGCTGACGTTCAGCCCTGCTGACGGCAATTGATCCTGATTGCTCATAGTCATGCGCCGCACTGCAACGGGCGCATAGCGAAAGCCGCCAGTCCACCCTGCATGAAACGGCGTAGATCCTTCGAACCCACCTGACGCTCTCCCCCAATTTGACTTGCCCGGCGGTTGATCCGCTCTTCTGGCTAACTTTGGTGACTATCCTTTGCGGCTCACCAGTCCATGTTCCATGTACATTCGCTCAACCGGCCGATCGAGCGAGTTTCCGGCGCGCTCAAATCCGCGGCGCCAGTCCTCGACATGCCGGCGCATCCATACTTTCCCTGCTTCCTTGTCGCGTCTACGAATTGCGTCAAGCAGATGATGATGTGCGGCGATCAGACGCGGCATGCCTTCAGCCACATTCCTCACCACCATCTCGGTGGTCGGGAAGAACAGCAACCCCGCAGGCTCTCGGGCCAGCTGCAGCACCCGATTGTGCGAAGCCTTCGCGATCAGGATATGAAAGTCCCCATCCAGTTCGGCAAAGGCTGCCGGATTATCGACGGCGTGCTCGGTCTTTTCGATATTCCGCGCGATCTCTGCGATATCATCGTCGGTGGCATGATCGACGGCATATTCGATCGCGGCGATCTCGAGAATGATCGCCGTCTCGAACAATTCGCGGAACGTCACCTCGTGCAACACGAGCGCGCGGCTCAACCGGCTGGCGAGCTTGTTGTAACGCGGCAGGCACGCGTAGAGCCGGCGGCTGGAATCACGCCGGATCAATCCGCTTTCCTCAAGAACGCGAATGCCTTCGCGCACCGTGGAGCGGTTCACCCCGAACTGCTGAACGAGTTCGGATTCCGTGCCGATCGGATCATCGGGCTTGATCCGGCCATTGACGATTTCGCGCTCGATCGCGTCAGCCACCTTTTGATAGGCGGGTGCGACTTCAATACGCGCAAAATTCGGGATCACGGATGACATAGCTTCTCATCGTTGATTGTCGGACAAAGGCTAAAAGGGAAATTGTTCCCGGTCAATGTCCGTCAAATCGCCAATTTACACCTATTTCTTGATGCACCGCACAAGATAGAGCTTTCAAATTACTTTGTCGGACAATTGAAGAGGCATCTGACAGAACCCTCCGGCGACCGTTGCAGCTGGTCGGCGGCGCCTCAAATCCTGGCGTTTCAGCGCAAAGGAGGCCGCTGTTTTTGGATGGGTTATCGCTCGAAGAAAGCTGGTCGCATGCGCCCCTGCCCTGCTGTGCGACAGACACTCTTCAGACGACGAATCCGAGCGCGCGGCTAAAGAATGGCTGACGGGAATCGGTGGGACAGCGCACGAAGCAAAGCCGCATATCAGGGCGACCGCCAAGTAAGCTTCCGGATCGTTTGTTCGACACAGGGAAGAGGAACGAATTGCCAGTCCCATTCCGCGGCTAGCAAAGATTTTGCCCTATCTGACAGGCTACCCTCGAAAGGATTTTGAAAGCCGGATGGATAAAGCAGCCATCTCACCAATGGTTAAGTATGCCGCGTTTTATCACGATACAATGCTGGCTAACGCAGCATTGAATGTCGAACTGGGACGCATCACGCCTGCACACTTTTCAGAATCCGGCAGATAGTAACCGCCGATATCGACGGGTTTGCCCTGCACCGCCGCAAGCTCGGCAACAATCTTCTTTTCATTCTGTGCGAGCGCTTCGGCCAATCCCTTAAACTTCGCCTGCAGGTCCGTGTCTTCGGTCTGCGCAGCAAGCTCCTGTGCCCAGTACATTGCGAGATAGAACTGACTTCCACGGTTATCCAGTTCACCGGTGCGTGGCGAAGGAGACTTGTTATTGTCAAGCAGTTTTCCGGTGGCAGCGTCCAGCGTTTTCGCCAAGAGCTTGGCTTTCAAATTACCCGCCTTGATACCGAGATCCTCCAGCGAAACGGCAAGCGCAAGGAATTCACCGAGAGAATCCCAACGCAGGTGGTTTTCTTCGACCAGTTGCTGCACATGCTTGGGCGCCGAGCCGCCAGCGCCGGTTTCATACAGGCCGCCCCCTGCCATCAACGGAACAACGGACAGCATCTTGGCCGAAGTACCCAGCTCCATGATCGGAAACAGGTCGGTCAGATAATCGCGCAGAATGTTACCGGTCGCGCTGATGGTGTCGAGACCGCGGATGACACGCTCAAGCGTATAACGCATGGCGCGAACCTGACTCATGATCTGGATATCGAGACCCGAGATATCGTGCTCCTTCAGGTAAAGCTTGACCTTGGCGATAAGCTGAGCTTCGTGGGGACGATAAGGATCCAGCCAGAACAGCACGGGCATGCCGGAGTTGCGGGCACGGCTCACAGCAAGCTTCACCCAGTCGCGGATGGCTGCGTCCTTGACCTGACACATACGCCAGATGTCACCCTTCTCGACGTCCTGGGCGAGCAACACCTCGCCGGTGGCAAGATCAGTTATATTGGCAACACCATCCTCGGGAATTTCAAACGTCTTGTCATGCGAGCCGTACTCTTCGGCTTGCTGTGCCATAAGGCCGACATTCGGTACGGTGCCCATGGTCTTCGGGTCGAATGCACCGTGCCACTTACAGAAATTGATCATCTCCTGATAAATGCGGGCGAAGGTACTCTCGGGTATCACGGCCTTTGCGTCTTTTAGCCGGCCGTCGGCACCCCACATCTTGCCGCCATTACGAATCATCGCAGGCATCGATGCGTCGACGATGACGTCATTCGGCGAATGGAAATTTGTAATGCCTTTGGCGGAATCGACCATCGCCAGTTCGGGACGGTGTGCGTGACAGGCGTGCAGATCGTTCTTGATCTCGTCCTGCTTGCTCTGCGGCAGACTGGTGATCTTGCTGTAAAGATCGACCATGCCGTTATTGACATTCACACCCAGCTCTTCGAACAGCGCGCCATGTTTTTCGAACGCATCGCGATAGAAAATCTTGACGCAATGGCCGAACACGATCGGGTGCGAAACCTTCATCATCGTGGCCTTGACGTGCAGCGAGAACATAACGCCGGTCTTGTACGCGTCTTCGATCTGCTGTTCGTAAAATTCCAGAAGAGCCTTCTTGCTCATGAACATGGAATCGATGACTTCGCGATCCTGAAGCGGCACTTTTGGCTTGAGCACGACCGTTTTGCCACTCTTGGTGATAAGCTCCATCTTGACGTCGCGCGCCCGGTCAAGCGTCATCGACTTCTCGCCATGATAAAAGTCGCCGTGATGCATGTGTGAGACATGCGAACGCGAGGCCTGACTCCATTCGCCCATGCTATGCGGGTGTTTACGCGCATAGTTTTTCACCGCAAGCGGCGCGCGGCGATCGGAGTTTCCTTCGCGCAAGACCGGGTTTACAGCACTGCCCGTGCACTTGGTGTAGCGCGCGCGGAGCGCCTTTTCTTCGTCAGTCTTGGGATTGTCTGGATAGTCGGGAATGCCGTATCCCTTGTCTTGCAACTCCTTGATGGCCGCCTTCAATTGCGCCACCGAAGCGCTGACATTTGGCAGCTTGATAATGTTGGTGCCGGGCAGAAGCGTCAGCCGACCGAGTTCGGCGAGGTTGTCGGGCACGCGTTGTTTTTCAGTCAGGAATTCCGGAAACTCACCAAGGATACGGCCCGCCACCGAAATATCGCTCGTGGCAACATCGATGCCCGCCGGAGCAGCGAACGCGCGCACAATCGGCAGGAAAGATGCTGTCGCCAGGGCTGGTGCTTCATCGGTCAGGGTGTAAATGATCGTGGGAGATGCCGTCGTCATAATGCTGGTTTCCTCACTAGGCCGGCGCCCAATGCCGTTGTCCTAATTTATAAACAGGACATGCTCGTCCCTCGCCAATAGCTTTCTCACGAGCTAAAGGCGACTGCAATCGGCAAATTCGCAATCTTTATTCGCAGAAACGCGTGGTCCGCGATCAATAATGAATCAATCGATCTGGACACCGATCGCCTTGATGGGCCCTGCCCACTTCTCGATTTCGGTTTTCACGAACCCGTTCAGATATTGCGGCGTCGCCCGGTCTTTCGAGACGATCCTCAGACCCGCGCCTTCAAGTTTCTGATGGATCGCGGGATCGTTCATGGACTCAAGCATTGCCCGATTAAGCTTGCCGATGACAGCGTCCGGCGTTCCCTTCGGTGCAAAGAACGCGTTCCATGTATAGGCTTTCACATCGTAGCCTTGCTCGACTGCGGTCGGGACGCTGGCCAGTGCAGGCGAGCGGGTATCTGTGAGGATCGCGATGGCCTTGACCGCTCCGCCATCGATCTGAGGCTTGGCCGTCGTGATGATGTCGCACAGATAGTCCACACGGCCGCTCGCCAGATCCTGCATGGCCGGATTGGCACCGCGATATGGCACATGAACGGCGTCGATATTGGTCACAGAGTTCAACAAGGCGCAGCCTAGATGAATAGCCGAGCCGGTACCGGCTGATGCGAACTGCATCTTCGACCCGTTTTGCTTCGCGTAAGTGACGAAATCCTTCAGATTATCCGCCGGAAAATCCTTCCGGGTGACTAGTACGAGCGGGGCTTCCAGGAACAAACCAATGCTGCTGAAATCCTTGGTCGCATCATAAGTCGGCTTCTTATAGAGCAGCTGGTTCTGGGCCTGTGTCCCGACTGTGCCAACCAGGAAAGTGTATCCATCGGGTGGAGCCTTGGCGACGCGCTGGGCGCCAATCATGCCGCCTGCCCCGCCGACATTCTCAACGATGACCTGCTGGCCAAGAACCTCGCCCATGCGCTGGGCGAACATGCGCGCCGGAACGTCGTTCGGGCCGCCGGCCGCGAAGGGATTGATCATAGTGATCGGACGGGTTGGCCAGTCATCGGCGGCGCGGCTGCATTCGACGCCAGTGAACATCACAGCCGCGGCAATCGCCGCAGACGCGATCCGCCAAGCCGTCTTGTTACCCTTCCGGGTCTCGCGCATAGCCATCGAACATCCTCCCCGACTTTTCTTTTTATGCAGCCAGCACGCCCTGTATCTGGCCCCGAATAACATCCTGCTTTTCGGTCTTGGCCTCTGGCGTCAGCAGGACATCGATCGCGATATTGGCTGGACGCTTCAGCACCACGATCCGATCGCCAATTTCCAACGCTTCGTTGATCGAGTGCGTAATGAAGACAGCGGTCTTACCGTTTTCTTTTACGAGCTTGACGAACTCGGCACGCAGCTTGCGAGCTGTCATTTCGTCAAGTGCTGAGAACGGTTCATCACAAAGCAGGATGTTGGCATTGGTGGCGAAAGCACGCGCAATGGATACGCGCTGTCGCATGCCGCCCGACAATGCGTGCGGATAGTCATTCTCATGTCCACGAAGTCCGAGCGTATCCAGCCATCTCTCGGCGATGCCTCTGCGCTCGTCGCTCGACTTTCCGAGAATTTCCAGCCCGAGTTGAACATTCTCGATCGCTGTCCGCCATGGCAACAACCGGTCGCCCTGAAAGACAATCGCCATCTTGCCGCGGAACGCGTCGAAGTCGTGGAAAGGATCATGACCATCCACCGTCACACGTCCTTTGGTGGGTTCGGTCAGTCCCGCGATCATGTTAAAGATCGTGGACTTGCCGCAGCCGGTCTTGCCGAGGAGTGCAAGCATTTGTCCTTGCGCAACCTGCAAATCCAGCGTGTCAACCGCCGTGAAGGCGCCGGCACCACCAGCCTTACCAAAGACCTTAGATACCCGCTCAAGGGAGATTGCGGGCTTTTCGAGACCATTCGTCATAGGGCGCGCTCCGAGATTGCGCGATAGCGGAATGCGACACTCTCAATCAGAGTCAGGATCGCTTGCACAACGAGAACGAAGAAAACAAGCTGCAACGTCCAGGCCAGCGCTCCCGCCATATCAAAGACCTGCTGCTGCTGAAGCAATTGATAGCCGACACCGCCCGTCGCGCCGACGAGTTCAGCCACGACGACCACGCGCGATGCGTTTCCGAGATTCACCTTCCAGGCTGTGAGAATGTCCGGAAGGATCGCCGGGATAATCATCGCCGTGAACAATTTCGTGCGCGAAGGACGGAAACTCATGACCATTTCCGTCAGATCGCGCGACATCGCCTGCAGCGCGCCAAGCACCTGAAATGAAAACGCCGGGAGCGTGGTCATCACCATGATGAAGAAGATGCGCGACTCGATGCCATGAAACCAGATGATCGCGAACACGACCCACGACAACGCCGGAATACCCTGAAACAGGGTCAAAGCCGGCGAGAGAAAGTCATTGGCCATCCGCGAGCGCGCCATCAGCACGGCCAGCAACGCGCCGATCAGAAACGCACCGGCGAGCCCCGCGAGAATGCGCAGCACAGTTGCGAGAACATCAGCAAACTGAGTCCAGTCCGTCACGATGCCAATGAAACGCCAAAAGACGTCCACCAGCGACGGAAACAGGAATGGCGGGAAGAACAGCGAGGCGATCTGCCAGATCGCTGCTATCACGGTGAACGGCACGATATAGGATGCCACACCGCGAAGTGCCGCCGTGCCCAGTCGGGATGCGCTCGATTCCTGATACTGCGCAGCCGTCATTTCATCGGTCCTTGATAGATCGTTGCCGGAGACGGATCGGAAGGAAGGAAGGCTATCGACCGGCCAGCCTCATAGACCGCCTTGATTTCCTTGCTCACCTCGGCCGCCGACCGGAGATTCATTCCGAGGCGATCGTTGGCCCGGATCAGTTCAGCGATCGCCTTGCGATCGTCATCCGTTCCCTTGCTCGCGATCAGCTTGGCGGCCTCGTCGGGATTTGCCGTCACCCATGCAGCCGCCTGCTTGTAAGCCGCGTAGAGCTTCGGAATCAGCTCCTTGTTCTTCTCGGCCCAGTCAACATGAGCCGCCACACCGAGATACGGAATGTTGGTGCTGCCCGACATCTTCTTCCAGCTTTCCTGGATCTTGAGATCAAGCATCCGGATGCTGGGCTTCTTGGAATGCAGCGTCGTGTAGGCAGGCTCCCACAGCTGAATCGCCGTTGCGCGATCCGCAAGCGCGTAGCCGACCAGTCCAGGCGTAGCGGTGTTAATGACCGAGAGCTTGCTGGTGTCCACACCTACTTGGCGAGCAAACCAGTCGAACATCACGTAGTTTGTCGTGCCCTTCGCCGCAGCGAGATCCTTGCCTTCGAGATCCTTGAGCGACTTGATTTCCGGCCGTGATGTGACGACCGCGCCCCAGTAGTCAAACAGATTGAACAGGTACGTGACCTTGACACCGCGCACGTCAGCGAGGCCCACGGTCAGCAGCGCAGCGCTGCCGCCAACTTTGAATTCACCGGAGTTGAACTGTGCTGTGTAAGCGTCGGGCGTCCGCTCCTCAAAATTGATCGACAGGCCGTTCTTCTCGTCCAGCTTCTGCGCTTTGATCACCGGCGGCAGAAAAGCTCCAAGCGATGGCGCGCCAAAAACAACGATCGATACTTTCGGAAGATCCTGCGCGGCCAGCGGTGACACCGATGCCACAGCAGAAAGCAGCCCCAGAGCAAATGTGGCATTCTTCATCACGACCTCCTCCTCACTATGTTGTTGCCGCGCTTACGGCGCGGGACATGAATTTTGTCAGTTCGTGCGCAAACGCGTCAGGAGCTTCAACCGCTGAAATGTGCGCCGCATCGAGCGTCACCATCTGCGCCCCCTTGATCCCAGCCACAATCTCCTCGCCTCGCGCGGGCGGCGTCGATGGATCGTGTGCACCACAGATCACCTGAACCGGGCAGGAAGTATCAGACAGGCACGGCCGAAGATCGGCAACCGCCAGAACGTCGCAGCATCCGGCATAACCTTCCGACGGCGTCGCACCGATCATCTCAGCCATTTGCGCAATGCGCTTCGGAGCCCGCTCTCGAAACGCCGGGGTGAACCAGCGGTCCAGCGTCGCCTGGACCAATGAACCCATTCCGTTCGTCCGAACCGCCGCAGCCCGGTCCCGCCACATCGAAGCCGGCGGAAAATTCGCTGCTGTATTCGCCAGTACCAGCCCTGTCAGCCGCTCTCCGCGGTTCGCACCGAGCCACATGCCGGTGAGGCCGCCGAGCGACAATCCGCAGAAAACCACTTGCGGGATTTTCAGCGCATCGAGGATCGCGATGACATCAAGTCCCAACCGCTCGATATTGTAAGGACCTGTCGGCACATCAGACTTGCCATGGCCGCGGGTATCGTAACGGACGATGCTCAGCTGACTGGATAGGCGATCGGAAATCTCGTCCCACATCCCCATGCTGGCTCCGATCGAGTTGCTCAGCACAACGACCGGCTTGCCGAACGACGCAGGCACGTCAACCGCGAGGCGGACACCGGGTTCGACCTCGATATGCTCGATGCGGCTTGTCGTCGTGGTCATAGCGTCATCCTGCCGCCTTGTTTGCAGTTTCGAATTCCTTTCGGAGCGCGACGAAGAAGCGCCCGATCAGATGCTTTGAAACGCTTGACAGAATCCGCTGGCCGACGCCGGCCACGAGACCACCGATCTCGCCATTGCCTTTGTAAATCAGCTTTGCACCGTCCCCATCCGGCTCGATGTCGAACCGGGCCGTTCCCGAGCCATGGCCAATGGAGCCGCTGCCCGACACCTGAATGTTGCAGGACTTCGGCTCATCCTTGTCGGACAGACTGACGGCACCTTCGAACGTGCCGCCCACGGCAGCCACGCGAAGCTGCATTTCCACCTTGTAAGAGTCTGGCGATGTTTCCGTCATGCTTTTGCAACCCGGAATGCAACGGGTCAAAACAGCCGGGTCATTGAGAGCAACCCAGAGTGCGTTCACAGACGTTGGAATCGTTTCGCTGCCCGCAATATCGAGTTTCATGGTGCCCTCCTCAGAGACCGAACAGCCGCTGGGCGAGCCCGCCATTGATCGAAGTGCGCTCCGCTGCCGAGAACGATGTATCCTGAACGATGTTGAGCGGCGCGAGATCACCGATCGGGAACGGCATGTCCGAACCCATCATGATGCGATCGGCGCCGACGACATCCGCGAGATAACGCAGCGCGCGGGTATCCTGAACGATGGTGTCGTAATACATCGCAGCCAAAGCGGCATCGGGATCGCCCAACTTGTCCTTGTCGAGAGAGTAGTTCCGACGCAGGCGGCCGATCACATACGGCAGCGCCGCGCCGCCGATTCCCGCTACGACCTTCATGTTCGAATAACGCGTGACGTGACCCGCATAGATGAGGCGCGACATCGCAATCAGCGTATCTGTAATGCGGCCAACGGCATTCGCCATGCCATAATCATGCACGCGGTCGTCGCCGCTCTCGAACACTGGATGAATGAAGATGATCGAACCAAGCTCATTCGCCGTCTCCCAGAATGGCGCGAGCGTCGGATCGTCGAGAACGCCACCCTTGCCTTTCGGCTGGGTTCCGATCATCGCCCCCTTGAAACCGGCCTTGTGGGCGTCGCGCAGAACCTGCGCAGCGCGTGCGCCATCCTGCAATGGCACGGTCGCTAGTGAGACAAAGCGTGGCTGCTCCTTGGCAGCCTGCGCCAGATGTGCATTGATCAGGCGCGACCACTCTTCGCCTTCCGCCGCCGGGATTTCGTAGGCAAACATGTCAAGCCAGCCGCCGACGACCTGACGTTCGATTTTCTGCGTATCCATCCACTGCAAGCGCGCGGCAATATCGCTCAGCGGTTTCGACACCGGACGGGTCGGCTTGTTGCCCGCGAAAGAGAAGCCAAGGCTGCCGCCATCCTCGATCACGCGGACGGATGGAAACTTCGCCTTGTCGGCCCGGATCGCGTCGAGCAGGCTCGGAGGCACCAGATGAGCGTGGCAATCAATGATCACGTTTTCTATCCTTTCTTGGTCGCTTCCGCCGCAGCGATCGCGTCACTGATGGCAGCAATACGAATGGGAAGCCTGGAGAATGAGATGCCGAGCGGCGAGACTGCATCGTTGATGGCGCCGGAGATCGCCGCGGGCGAGCCGAGATAACCGCTCTCCCCCGAGCCCTTCTGACCGAACACCGTGAATGGCGACGGTGTGCAATGATGCACGATCTCGACATTGGGCATTTCGTGCGAAGACGGCAGCAGATAGTCCATAAACGACTGTGTCAGCATCTGGCCTTCATCGTCATAGACGAATTCCTCGAGCAGCGTGGCGCCGAGACCATGGGCGATGCCGCCGAGCGTCATGCCCTTCACAATGTGAGGATTGATCACCGTGCCGCAGTCATGGCCGATGACATAGCGCCGGATCTGCGGCTTCGCGATCTCGGGATCGAACGCCACAAGAACGAGATGGAACTCGAAAGAATGGCAGGGATACATCTGCACGCGGCCGTTTTCGGGCAACTTGGTGCCGGTCGGCACCTGCATGACATGCGTCGTCTCGAGACCCGGCTCCATTCCTTCAGGCAGCGCGTGGAACTGGCGATGACCGATATTGACCAGATCGATCCATGAAAGTGTCTTGTTCGACTTCGGATCGGTTACATTGCCTTGCGCATAAACCGCCTCACTCTCGGCAATTCCAAACTGATGCGCCGCGATTTTGGTCAGCTTGGCCTTGATCTTCTGTGCCGCGTGATAGCATGCACCACCCATCATAATGGCCATGCGGCTGCCGACCGGCGTATTGGATGGAAGACTGGCCAGAGAATCCGGCCGCACAATACGGATATTATCCGGATCGATTTCCAGCACTTCGCCAACGACCGTGGCCGCAAGCGTCTCGTGCCCCTGCCCGGATGATGTGGTGTGAATGGTGACCGTCACGAAGCCAACACCATCTACATTGATGCGACAGGAATCCATCCATGTCGTGGTGGTGTTCTTCTCGTTGAGTAGCGGCTCAAAGGACGAATTGCCGCCGCTCGGCTCAAGGCATGCTGCAACGCCGATACCGGCCATCATGCCCTTCGCGCGCAGGTCGTCGCGCTCCTTTATCAACGCGTCGTAATTCGCGCTGGTCAGCACCTTCTCGACGACGGTGTGATAGTCGCCGCTGTCGTAATGCGTTCCGCTCGGGATCAGGTAAGGAAATTCATCACTGCGAATGAAATTGCGTCGGCGCACTTCGATGGGGTCCAGCCCCACTGCCGCCGCCACCTTGTCGATCGCCGTCTCAATTGCGTAATTCGTCGGCGCCTGGCCAAAGCCACGAACAGCTTCCTGCGCGGCCTTGTTCGACATGGTCGCCATGGCGCGATATTTGACGCTTTCGATCTTGTAAGGACCAACGATCGCACCGATCGGCTTGCCGAGCTGGAACGGCGAACGTCCCGCATATGCGCCAACGTTGTCGAGCGCCCGCATCTTCATCGACTTGACAATGCCATCGTCATTGAACGCGATGTCTACATCGAACAAGCGCTCCGGGCCGTGCGCGTCGCCCGCGCGCATGTTCTCAAGGCGATCCTCGATCAGCCGCACCGGCCGCCCAAGAATTCGGGAGAGATGGGACACCAGAACGGTGTGCTTGATGCCGCGCTTGACCCCATAGCTGCCGCCGACATCGACGTCGTGATGCACGCGCACGTTGTTGGTCGGAATACGCAAGGCACGGGAAATCTGGTCGGGATATTTCGGCATCTGGATGGATGCCCAGACGTCAAGCATGTCCCGCCACGGATCCCATTTCGCAACAACGCCGAAGGTTTCAATCGGCACCGTGGAATTGCGGCCCCACTTCACCCGGAATGAAAGATGCCGTGGGCTTTCAGCGAAATGCTTGTCGACCTCGCCCCAGACAAATGTCTTGTCCAGGAGCACGTTGGTGCCGTGCTCAGGATGCACATTCGCGCTGGCATCCGTAATCGCTTCCTCGGCATCAATCACGTATGGCAGCGGCTCGTATACGACACGAACCTTTTCAATAGCATCCTCGGCCTGCGCGCGGGTCTCGGCCACAACAGCCACCACCCACTCACCCGCGTAGCGCACCTGACCGACCGCAAGCGGATAACGCCGCACTTTCGGGGTATCGAGACCATTCATCAACGGATCAACGGCCTTGACCAACTCCTCACCGGTCAGCGCATAGACGACACCCGGCATCTTCAGCGCTTCGGTCGCATCGATCGACACGATGCGCGCCGCCGGATATTGCGATGGCACGATTGCGACATGCAGCATTGCGTCAAGAACGATATCGGCGACGTAGCGGCCGCCACCGACAACGAAGCGGCGATCTTCGCGAACCCTCCGATTCGACGAAACGAATTTCAGCTTTATCGGGTGCTCGCTCATCGGCGGCCTCCCTGAGCCGTAACAGGCTTGACCGCCTGGTCGATCCGGCTTGTCTCCGTCGAACGGAGGCTGTTGGCTTTACGCAGGCGTTCGGCTGCCAGTTCGATGGCTTCGATGATCTGGCCGTAACCGGTGCAGCGGCAGATATTTCCCGAGATGGCGTCAACGATGTCTTCGCGCGTCGGCTCGGTCGTGCGGTCCAGAAGCGAATGAGCTGAGAGGATCATGCCTGGCGTGCAATAGCCGCACTGCATGCCGTGCGTTTCGCAGAATGCATCCTGAAGGACGCTCAACTCGCCGGGAGCCGGAGCAAGCCCCTCGATCGTTGTGATCTCGTAACCATCCGCCTGGGCCGTAAACATCAGGCAGGAGCGCACCGGCGCGCCGTCGAGAAGGATCGTGCAGGCACCGCAAACACCGTGTTCGCAGCCGGTGTGGCTGCCAACAAGCGCAACATCCTCGCGCAGCGTGTCCAGCAGCGTTTTCCGCGCCTCGACATCCACTTCCCGGACACGACCGTTGACTGTGAGAGAAACCTTCATTGTGCTCCTCCGTGAGCCGCGTGATCGTAGCCGACCTGCGCGTCCTTTATCGCATCCTCAAGCGCCCGCACCCCAAGCGTCACAGCGACACGCATGCGGTATTCTGCGGACGCATGTAGATCGCTGGTCGGCTCAAGCACCTGTGTGGCTTCACGCACCATGTCCACCATCGAGGCCTTGTCGAACGAACCGCCGATCAGCCCCGACACATCGAGACGCACAGCCCGATCCCCGACGCCGCCGATACCAAGTGCCGCGTCAACGCATTGACCGTTGCCGTCCAGCGCAACCTGCGCAGCGGCTGCAACGAATGCGAAGTCCGACTGTCGCGCGCTGACCTCATGAAACCCTGTACCAAGCCGCGCGTGGCGCCAGATCGGAAAATGCACTGCAGTCACGCAATCGCCCGGCATCACCGCAGTCAGCATCGGGCCGATAAAAAAGTCATCGGCTGGCATGGTGGAAACACCATCCGGATTGGTGATTTCGATGTTCCCTTGCAGGGTTACCGCAACGAGCGGAATTTCAGCCGACGGGTCCGCATGAGCCACCGAACCGCCGACAGTTCCGCGATTGCGTGTCGGCGGATGCCCGACCCATGGCAATGCTTTCGCGAGCAGCGGCAACGCATCGCGTGCAACAGAGCTGCGCTCAACCTGAACCTGACGCGTGGTCGCACCGATCGCGAGAACATCGCCATCGATACGAATGCCGTTCAGTTCCGGCAGTCGGTAGATATCGACTAATCTGGCTGGCCGCGCGAGACGCATCGCCAGCATGGGGATCAAGGTCTGACCGCCCGAGATAACCCGAGCATCCTCGTCCGAAGCGAGCAATTCGCAAGCTTCGGCAATCGATCCCGGCCTGACATATTCAAAGGGAGCTGGCTTCATCGGCTTTCTTTCACGCTTGATGCCGCACTCACGGCATCACAATGCGAGAGTCACTATCCCAGCAGGAGACCGGCGACCGCCGGCGACAACACAGAGACCGTCTGGTTTTTGAGCAACGGTCCATCCACTTCGGATGCGGCCTTGATCTCGCGCCACTCGGCGTCGGCGCCGAATGCCGCCCATCCCTTGGTGCGATCCTCTTCGGATTTGAAGCGCGTCAGATAAGTCAGACGGCCATCTTCCGCCGGAGCCTCGAACACGCCAACCAGTTCAATGCCATGCCGCGGAAGACGGGGCACCACATGCTCCTTGAAGCGCGCCCTCATGGCCTGCGCCTTACCTTCGACAGCCTCGTACACGCGAATTTCGTAAATCAACGCCCTCTCCATCAGCTTGCGCGCTCGGAGCGGATAAAATCAAACGAGAGAGCAATGTCAAACTTATTCTAGTCCAATTATCAAAATGGAAGTTATTTGCACTGCAGCAATAAGCTTTCCATTGGAATTTTGCGCTTGCAGCGGGAAAAAACAGCCCTACGATTGACAACTATTGAAACAATCCGACGATTGTACTATTCGATGTCTCTGCTTTTCAGGATGCACCAACGTGTCGCAAGACCACATTTCAACTGAATGGATTCCGGCTCTCCCCGAAACGCCCGGACCGCGATACCTCGCGTTCGTGCATTCGCTGGAGAGAGACATCGAGTCAGGCGCGTTAAAGCCTGGCACCCGCCTCCTTCCCCAGCGTGACATGGCCTCCCAGCTTGGGCTGAGCGTTGGCACCATCTCCAAAGCCTATTCCGAGGCGGAATCCCGCGGCCTCATTTCGGGAGAGGTTGGACGTGGCACATTCGTGCTGCGGCGGCGCCCCACAGTGAACAGCGACAGCCAGCCCTCGACTCTCAACCTCGCGCTCAACGTGCCACCGCATACGGGCGAAGATGAGCTCATCGCCTCCATTCTCGAAGATATCGTGGCTGATGGCGCCTTGAAGCGGCTGCTCGGCTATCTCCCGCACCAAGGCTTGATTCATCATCGCGACAGCATGGTGGGGTGGCTCGCACAATTGGGGATGCCTACCGACGCGGATCACCTTTTCATCACCCATGGTGGGCAGCACGGTCTCTCGATCGCTCTGAGCATGGTCACAAATCCCAACGGGGTCGTGCTCACGGAACGCTTCAGTTATTCGGGCATGATCGCGCTCTCGGCGCAGAACGGTTATCGCCTGCACGGCGTGGATTGCGACAAGCATGGCTTGTTGCCGGACGCGTTGGATCGTGCCTTTACGGAGACAAAAGCGCGCGTGTTGTTCTCAACGCCGACCCTGCAAACGCCGACCGGCACCACGATGCCCAACGAGCGACGGCAGGAAATTGCCGAAGTCATTCGGCGTCACGACAGCTATCTTCTGGAAGACGACGCTTACGCGTTCCTCTTCCCAACACCGCCAAAGCCGATTTCGCTTCTGCTGCCGGAGCGAAGCTTCTACATCGTGAGTTTCGCAAAATGCCTGGCGCCCGGTCTGCGCATTGCCGCTATGGTCGTGCCCGACCAATTCCGCGACCGCTCCAACAACGCCATTCGCGCAACCGGCTGGATGGCATCGCCACTTATGGCAGAAGTGGTCGCGCGCCTGATTCACAGCGGCGACCTGATGCAGCAAGTGCAACTCAAGCGGGCGGAAGCCGCGCGGCGCAATGCCATTGCGGATGAGGTGCTTGGCAACTGGCTCCCCATCGTTTCTGAAACACCCGGCTTTCACCGTTGGCTACCAATTCCCGCCGGGCGCACGCTGATCGCGCTTGTCGCGCAAGCCGCCCAGGCCGGAATCACCCTCGCTCCTCCGGGCGCCCTTCAACAGGTCGATCGCGGCACGCTGGGAGTCCGTATCTGCCTCGGACATCCGAAGACGCATGAAGAATTGAGGCGCGCACTCGTTGAGCTTCGGCGGATTCTCGAATCCGCCGAAGAGATGTCGTT
Organism: uncultured Afipia sp.; assembly: GCA_964594185.1. GTDB lineage: Bacteria > Pseudomonadota > Alphaproteobacteria > Rhizobiales > Xanthobacteraceae > Afipia. The sequence continues at coordinate 24,422 of CAZQMD010000042.1, forward strand.
TGTCTAAAGCGTAAAGCCCGTGTGAAAGAATGATCGAACTGCGCCAATTCAGACAGTTCATTGTCGTCGCGGAGGAACTGAGTTTCCGCCGTGCGGCAGACCGTCTGAATATGGCTCAGCCGCCGCTGACAGCCACAATCAAGCGGCTCGAAGATGCCATCGGCGCCACGCTGATCGAACGCACGAACCGGATCAATCGGCTGACGGAAACCGGACGGGTCTTTCTTGAAGAAGCACGAAAGGCAGTCAATCAGGCGGATCAGGCTGTCCTTGCCGCACAGCGCGCGGGAGCAGGCCTGACAGGCGCGCTGCGTGTCACATTCGTCGCAAGCGCGGCGCGGGAAATCCTGCCATCGATCCTGCTGCGCTTTCGCGAGCGCTATCCCGCAGTCAAACTCGAATTGCGGGAAGCGATGACAGCTCAGCAAATTGGCCTGCTGAATGCACAGCAAGCCGATCTTGGCTTCGTCGTCCCGCCCCTCCACGACGCTGACAACCTGATCTCTGAGGTCGTTGCACGTTACCGGCTGGTCGCAGCGATTCCAGAAGGACATTCGCTGGCGCGGCATGATCAGATCAAGCTATCCGACCTCGCACATGATCCCTGGATATTGTTTGCGGCACGGCAAGGTCCCGGCCTTCACCGGATCATTATCGACGCGTGCGCGCGCGCAGGATTTGTGCCGCATATCGGGCAAGAAGCTCCCCAGATGGAGACGATCGTCAATCTTGTTGCCGGCGGAATGGGTGTGGCGCTGGTCTCGAGGGCACTCGCCAGCGGGGGACGTAAAGGTGTTGCATTCTGCGAGCTGAGTGCACCGGTTGAATTCGAACTGGCCATCGCCTACGCAAATACATCCCCTATTTTGGATGCCTTTGTAGCAGCCACGCGGCAGCACGCCGGGATCATTGCGTCCTGAACTCCTTGCTGATCAGTTGCCGGCATCCAGTCGAATGCGCAACACATCCGCGAGCGACGGCGAAATTTTCAAGATACCCAGCAGATAATCCGTATTCATCGAAACGCCAATCGAGCCGATAACGGCAACAATCGAGCCGATAATCACCGCTGCGTTCATTACCTCGTAGTCACGATTGAGCAATTGCGACAGGACTATCCTGAATATCAGCGAGAGCTGCAGGATAGGCACCACCACCATCAGAGGCGCAACGGCCAGCGCAGCATAAACGAAGCCAT
>CAZQMD010000043.1:0-25456 GCA_964594185.1 uncultured Afipia sp.
CCAGCGGGAATCTTTCAGGGAAGGCGCCTGTGCGCGCGCATCCTTGTCGTCATGACCGGCGAGCCAGTCGGAGGTCGGCACTTCTGTCATGCCACCGAGCAATCCTTTGTCCGGCCGCGTACGCACCAGCAGTTCATCGCCGCGCGTCACGACAAAAGCTGCGCCACGCCGCAACACGCCGGTTTTCTTCGGCGCCTTGCGCGGAAACGTCTCCTGATCGCCACGCATACGCGCCGCGCAGTTGTCGTTGAGCGGACAGAGCACGCAGGCGGGCTTCTTCGGCGTGCAGATTGTAGCACCGAGATCCATCAGCGCCTGCGCGCTGTCGCCCGCGCGCGAACTCCACAGCAGCGTCGCCGCCAGTTCCTGAATTTGCGGCTTCGATTTCGGCAGTGCCTCTTCCACCGCAAACAGCCGCGACACCACGCGCTCGATGTTGCCGTCCACCGGCATGGTCTGGCGATCAAAGGCAATCGCGGCAATCGCCGCCGCCGTATACGGCCCGATGCCCGGCAGTGTGCGCAAACCGTCTTCGGTGTCGGGAAATGCGCCGCCATGCTCGCGCAGCACCGTAACGGCGCAGGCATGAAGATTGCGCGCGCGGGAATAGTACCCGAGCCCGGCCCACATCCGCAGCACATCGTCCAGCGAGGCCGATCCCAGCGCGGCGACCGTCGGCCAGCGCGCGGTGAATTTCTCGAAATACGGCCCGACCGCTTTCACCGTGGTCTGCTGCAGCATGATTTCCGACAGCCACACGCGATAGGGATCGCTTGTGTGTCCGGGCAGCGCCCGCCACGGCAATTGCCGGCTATGGCGGTCGTACCAGGCCAGCAGCAGCGCCGGGCGATCGGCGTCATGCGTTTCCGGAGATTTCTTTCGCCGCGCGGCAGCGCCTGATAAGGTCATGGCACACTATGTACCGACGACAGCCGCCCATGAACAAGCCCGGTCCCCTCACCGCGAAGCCGTTATCCGCATTGCTCGGCAAAGCGATCAATGAGGCGTTTGCCAAGCAGGGCTTTGCCTCGCGCGAACTGGTGACGCGATGGGCCGATATTGTCGGCCCGACCGTCGCAGCGCATTCGGAACCCTTGAAAATCCAGTGGCCGCGGCCGGTCGAAAACCAGCAGCCGGAGCCGGCCACATTGGTGCTGCGGGTGGAAGGCCCGATGGCGCTGGAAATCCAGCACACGTCGGATGTCATTCTGGAGCGGGTCAACCGCTTCTTCGGCTGGAATGCCGTGGGGCGGATCGCGCTGCGTCAGGCGCCGCTGTCGCGCAGGCCGGTGAAGAAAGTGAAAAAGGGACCCGATGCAGCCGCTGTGGCCAAGGTCGAGGCCTCGCTCGGCACGGTGGAAGATACGGATTTGCGCGCCGCGCTGGCGCGGCTTGGTGCATCGATCAAGCGAAATTGAGCCATAAGTGACAGAGCCTGGCCATGGCCCGGCATTGCCACAATTGTGGTTTCAAGCTACGGCATGATCCCCGAAAAGTGGGGGCCGGTTTTCGGGAAGGATCATGCCGATCAAACCCGATGACGTTCCCCATCAGGCGTGACCACGCCGATCGCACGACTTTCCCCGGAGCAGACCGTTGAACATCACGCGCCGCACCTTCACCGCCGCCCTGTCCCTGACCGCCTTCGCCGCAGCACTCGGCCTGTCGCCTTGGCAGCTCGTCAGCCAGGCCAACGCCCAGACCGCCGCGGAAATCGCCCAGGCCGGTGACCTCGGCGATATGGCGCTGGGATCGAAGGATGCGCCCGTCACGATCATCGAATACGCCTCGATGACCTGCCCGCATTGCGCAGCCTTCACCAAGGACGTGTTCCCGCAGATCAAGACCAACTACATCGACACCGGCAAGGTGCGCTTCGTCTTCCGCGAATTCCCGCTGGATCAGGTGGCGCTCGCCGCCTCCGCGCTCGCGCGCTGCGTGGCCAAGGATGACGCGCCGAAATATTTCGCCATCGTCGATATTCTGTTCAAGCAGCAGAACGATCTGGCGTCCGACGCGCTCGGCACCATCAACCGCGTCGGCAAGCAGGCTGGTTTCAGCGAGCAGATGATCAAGGACTGCGTGCAGGGCGATCCGAAAATCCAGAAGGGCATTCTGGATGTGCGCGAGCACGCCTACACCAAGCTCAAGGTCAACTCGACGCCGTTCTTCTTCGTCAACGGAACTCCGGTGAAGGGCGAGACCTCGTTCGACGCCTTCGAAAAGCTGATCAAGCCGTTGCTCAAGAGCTGAGCGCCAGCGGCATCCGCGAGTCGCGGAACCCGGCAAACGTCCTGAGATTCCTTGGAAATCCCCGGGAATTTCGCCTAAATCGCTCCTAAATCCCTTGGGAAAAGCCCTCTGGGCCGGTTGCCCTGCGCAGCCGGCCTCGCCATTGTGCGGACAGTACGAGGCGCATTCCGCGACTCAGTTATACTGGCACAGGCCTGTTATGACCTTGCCCCGGCTGCACAATTTAGCCCGGCCCAACAGAGCACCGATTGCATGAAACTCACGCGTCTTCGCCTTCACGGGTTCAAGTCCTTCGTTGAGCCGACCGATTTTCTGATCGAGCCGGGCCTGACCGGCGTTGTCGGTCCGAACGGATGCGGCAAATCGAACCTTGTCGAAGCGCTGCGCTGGGCGATGGGTGAAACGTCTTACAAGTCGCTGCGCGCCTCCGACATGGACGCGGTGATCTTCGCGGGTTCGGGCAACCGTCCCGCGCGCAATCACGCCGAAGTGGCGATGACCATCGACAATTCCGATCGCTCCGCGCCGTCCGCCGTGAACGATCAGGACATGCTGGAAATCTCGCGCCGCATCGAGCGCGAAGCAGGCTCGGTCTATCGCATCAACGGCAAGGATGTGCGCGCGCGCGACGTGCAGATCCTGTTCGCCGACGCCGCCACCGGCGCGCGTTCGCCCGCCCTCGTCCACCAGGGCAAGATCGGCGAAATCATTCAGGCGCGTCCCGACCAGCGCCGCCGCGTGCTGGAAGACGCCGCCGGTGTCGCTGGTCTTCATGCGCGCCGTCACGAAGCCGAATTGCGTCTCAGGGCGGCCGAAACCAACCTCACCCGCGTCGAGGACGTGATCGGCCAGCTCGCGGGTCAGATCGAAGGCCTGAAGAAGCAGGCGCGTCAGGCGATCCGCTACCGCGAAGTCGCCGCCAAGGTGCGCAAGGCCGAAGCGCTGCTGTTTCATCTGCGCTGGCTGCAGGCCCATGCGGACGTCAATGACGCTGGACAGACCCACGACCTGAACGTTCGCGAGCAGGCCGAGCGCGTCCAGCAGCAGGCGGAAGCCGCACGCATTCAGGCGATCCGTGCCTCTGAACTGCCCGGCCTGCGCGACAGCGAAGCCCGCGCCGCCGCAGGTCTGCAGCGCCTCACCAATGCCCGCGAGATGCTCGACCGCGAGGAAGCACGCGCCAAGGAGCGCGTTGTGGAACTCGATCGCCGCCTCACGCAGTTCGCCGCCGATATCACGCGCGAGCAGCGGCAGCTCTCCGATGCCGATGTCGCGCTGGAGCGACTTGAATCCGAAGACAACATTCTCAAGGAAGAGATCAGGTCGCGCGTCGACACGCGCTCTGGCGCCGACGAGCGCGTTTCGGAAGCCGAAGCCACGCTCGCCGCTGCGGAGCGCACCTTCTCCGAACTGACCACCGCACTGGCCGATCTCACCGCACGCCGCACCCAGATCGAATCCAACGTCCGCCCGCACCGCGCCCGTCGGGCGCGTCTCGATCAGGACATCGCCACGGTCCGGGGCGATTTTGAGAAGCTTGCCGCCGAGACCGGCGGCCTTGGCGATCTCGATACGCTGGTTGCCGCGATGGAAGCCGCCGCAGAAGCCGTGCTGGTCGCTGAAGCGACAACGCAGGCCAATGAAGCCGCGCATGTCAGTGCGCGCGCCACGCTGGAAGCTTCGCGTGCGCCGCTGGCTGACGCCGAAAAGCGCGTGCAGCGGCTGGAAACCGAAGCCAAGACGATCTCCAAGATCGTCAACGGCGAAACCAAGAACCTGTGGCCGCCGATCATCGACGGCGTCAACGTCGCCAAGGGTTTCGAGAAGGCGCTGGGCGCTGCGCTCGGCGACGATCTCGATGCGCCGGTCGATCCTTCCGCACCGCTGCGCTGGGCCAGCATCGGCCCGGTCAGCGGCGATCCGTCCCTGCCCGGCGGCATTGAATCTCTCGCTGCGCATGTCACCGCGCCGCCGGAACTGTCGCGGCGCCTGGCGCAGATCGGCGTCGTCACCCGCGAACGCGGCGCGCAACTTATGTCGCAGCTCAAGACTGGGCAGCGGCTGGTGTCGCGCGAGGGCGATCTGTGGCGCTGGGACGGCTTTGTCGCCGCCGCTCACGCGCCGACCGGCGCAGCACGCCGTCTTGCCGAGCGCGCCCGTCTGGTCGATATCGAAGCCGAAATCGAACAGGCCCGTGCCGATGCGATTGCCAAGCGGCAGGCCTTGGAAAACGCCGAGACAGAGCTCAAGGCCGCATCCGCTGCCGAAAGCGCCGCGCGTGAATCGGTCCGCTCCGCACAGCGCGAAGCCAATGCGGCCCGCGAGCAGCACGCCAATGCCGAGCGTGAGATCAACCGCCATGCCTCGCGCCGTTCCGCACTGGATGAACGTCAGACCCGCCTGACCGAGGACCGCCTCGAGGCACATGGCGCGCACGAAGCCGCCATTGCAGCTTTAGGCGAACTGCCATCGAGCGCCGAGAACGAAGAAAAGCTCGCCAACGTCCGCGCCGACATGGACGGCCATCGCCAGGTCGCCGCGCAGGTGCGCGCTGAGGCACAGGCACTGGCACGCGAAGCCGAACTCGCCGACCGGCGCGTGCAGGCCATCGTCGCCGAGCGTAACGAGTGGCTGAGCCGCAAGGAAAACGCTGCGTCGCAAATCGCCACCGTCGAGACCCGCATCGTCGAAGTCACCACCGAACGCGCCGAGCTTGAAAACGCGCCGGAAGTGTTCGCCGAGAAGCGCAGTGCGCTGATCAGCGAAATCGAACATGCCGAATCCGACCGCCGCATGGCTGCCGACGCGCTGGCGACGGCCGAGAACGCGATGGCGGAGACCGACCGCGTGGCCCGCGCCACCCTGGACGCACTGTCCGCATCGCGCGAAGCCTGCGCCCGTTCGGAAGAGCGGATGGAAGGCACCCGCCGCCGTCTCGACGACATCGAGCGCGAAATCCGCGACATGCTCGAGGTCGAGCCGCATGGCGTCGCAGCCCTCGCGGAGATCACGCCGGAAAGCGAGCTTCCTGCAGTGACCGATATCGAAGCCGATCTGGAAAAGCTGCGCCGTGACCGCGAGCGCCTTGGCGCGGTCAACCTGCGCGCCGAGGAAGAACTGCGCGAGGTCGAGACCCAGCACACCGGCCTCACCACCGAGCGCGACGATCTGGTCGAAGCGATCAAGAAGCTGCGCACCGGCATCCAGAGCCTGAACAAGGAAGCGCGCGAGCGCCTCCTGACCTCGTTCGAGACAGTCAACACCCACTTCAAGCGGCTGTTCACCGAGCTGTTTGGTGGCGGTCAGGCCGAACTGACCCTGATCGAAAGCGACGATCCGCTGGAAGCCGGTCTTGAAATCATTGCCAAGCCGCCCGGCAAGAAGCCGCAGACGCTGTCGCTGCTTTCCGGCGGCGAACAGGCGCTGACGGCACTCGCGCTGATCTTCGCGGTGTTCCTCACCAACCCTTCGCCAATCTGCGTGCTGGACGAAGTCGACGCGCCGCTGGACGACCACAATGTCGAGCGGTTCTGCAATCTGCTGCATGAGATGACCTCGTCCACCGAGACGCGCTTCATCATCATCACCCACAATCCGATCACCATGGCGCGCATGAACCGGCTGTTCGGCGTCACCATGGCGGAGCGCGGCGTGTCGCAGCTGGTTTCGGTCGATCTCGACGGCGCGATGAAGGTTCTCGACCAGAACGTGGCGTAAGTCTTCTTCCCTCTCCTTGTGGAAGAGGGAAGCGAAAAGGCCTGCTACATTCTCATGTCGTCCCCGCGAAGGCGGGGACCCATAGCCACCAGCCTCTCAATCTGAAAAGATTGCCGGACAACTTCCTGCAACAAGCAAGTTTCAGGGAGTATGGGTCCCCGCCTTCGCGGGGACGACGTCGTATGTTGTCATCATGATCTCCCCCGATCTCCCCGCCGAACTGAGAGCAGCCCTCGCCCGCAAGACCGAGGGCCTGTCGCGCGCCGACGCCGCCCAACGTGCGGGCGCGATCTCGCAGACCTATCGCAGCGGCGGCGGCTCCGGCCGGATCAGAACCAGCGCCGATGCACTGGCCTATGCGCTGGCGCGGATGCCCGGCACGTATGCGGCAATTGCTGCGAGCCTCAATGCGCTGACGGACATCGATCCGGAGTTTGCGCCCCAAAGCCTGCTCGATGTCGGCGCGGGTCCGGGAACGGCGACATGGGCCGCGAGCGAGGCCTTTGCATCGCTCGGGACATTCACACTGCTGGACGCGAACGCAGCGCTACGCGATCTCGCAACAGAACTGGTGCGATCGCAGCCACGGCTGGAAACGCTACGCTACAACTCGGGCGATGCGCGCAAGGCGCTGGCGGATGCACCCGAGGCGGACCTCGTCGTCGCGAGTTACATCATCAACGAACTGACCGAGAGCGAACGCGCGACGCTCGCCGACGCAATGTGGGCGAAAACGCGCGACATGCTGCTGGTGGTCGAACCCGGCTCCCCGGCTGGCTACGCGCATATCATCGCACTGCGCGACCGGATGATCGCCAAGGGCGCGCATGTGATTGCCCCCTGCCCGCATGACGCGGCGTGTCCCCTGATTGCGCCGGACTGGTGTCACTTCACGCAGCGGCTGCAGCGCTCGCGCGCACATAAACACCTTAAAGCGGCCGAGCTTCCCTATGAGGACGAGAAATTCAGCTACGTGGTTCTCTCGCGCACGGTGCCTGCACAGCGGCCCGCACGCGTACTGGCACAGCCGCTTGTCACCAAGATCGCCGTCACCGCGAAAATCTGTGCGCCGGACGGGGTGAAGACCGCAAACATCCCGCATCGCGATAAAACTGCCTACAAACGCGCAAAGAAATGGACCTGGGGCGACGCGATTTTTTCCGGGAACGAAGCAAACCCGGAATAATTCTCTCCTCTTGGAGTTTGTGAGGATGACGCGTTCGCGTCCGACGCAAAAATTCATCAGGAGCACACCAGCGATGTCCAAAACATTCGCCGCGATTGCGGCTGTCTCTCTCATGCTCGGATCATCTGCCGCTTTCGCACAGGCGGCGAAGGTCGCCGATACGCCGGCCGGTAAAGCCTATGTCGATGCCAAGGGCATGACGCTCTACACCTTCGACAAGGACAGCGCCGGCAAATCGGTCTGCAACGGTCCCTGCGCCACCAACTGGCCACCGCTGATGGCCGCCGCCGATGCCAAGGCCTCCGGCGACTGGACCATCGTCGCCCGCGACGACGGCAGCAAGATGTGGGCACTCAAGGGCAAGCCGGTCTATACGTTCGCGAAGGACACCAAGCCCGGCGACACCACCGGCGACGGCTTCCTGAACGGCGCGTGGCATATCGCCAAGCCGTAAACGGTTCGCCGCCAACAAGCAAAATCGTCATGGCCGGGCTTGTCCCGGCCATCCACGTTTTAGATGGCCCGGAAAGACGTGGATGCCCGGGACAAGCCCGGGCATGACAAACGAGAGTTCGAGGTCGTCAAATTGTCCGCCAGGCCTTGAACCAATTCTCCTTAACAGCGACCAAATAGAACCGGCGCTCTCGGCGGCCCCTGCCGCATGAGTGGTTTTTGGTCTAGGGTGCGCGCCATTCGTCGTCCTCAAGGAGTTTTCCCTCATGTCGTCCGGCTGGATTTTACTCGGTGTCATTGTCGTCATCGCCCTGTTCGTGTTCGGCGCCTATAACCGCCTCGTCGCGCTGGCGCAGCGGGTGTCGCAGGCCTTCGCCGACATCGATGTGCAGCTCAAGCAGCGCCACGATCTGATTCCGAACCTTGTCGAAACCGTCAAAGGCTACGCCACCCACGAACGCGGCACGCTGGAAGACGTCGTCAAGGCGCGTAACACGGCGATCTCTGCGCAGGGACCGGCGCAGGTGTCCGCGGCGGAAGGCCAGCTCACAGCCGCGCTCGGCCGCTTGATCGCGCTGTCGGAGGCCTATCCGGACCTCAAGGCAAACGCAAACTTCCAGCAGTTGCAGACCGAACTCTCCGACATCGAGAACAAGATCGCCGCCAGCCGCCGTTTCTTCAACAACGCGGTTCAGGAATACAACACCGGCATCCAGCAACTGCCGGCCGCTCTCTTTGCCGGCGCGCTCGGTTTCACGAAGAAGGATTTCTTCGACCTCGGCGAACAGCGCGGCCAGCTTGAACAAGCGCCATCGGTCAAGTTCTAGGCGTCTTAATCCGGGCTAGCACGGGCAGCGCATCATGGCCGCATACGGTCTCTATACGCATATCGCATCGAACAAGGTCCGTTCGATGCTGCTGCTCGGCGGCCTGTTCCTGCTCGTCTATGTGATGGTGTTCGCCGGTGCGCTGCTGGCGGAAGTCGCGCTCAACAGCGAACGGCCGTTCGACGTCTATATCACGCTGGCGGGGCGCGACCTGATCAAGGCGTTTCCGATCGCCACCATCGGCGCTGCCGCATGGATCGTGATCGCGTACTTCTTTCATCAGAACATCATCGATGCCGTCACCGGCGGCCATGACGTGACGCGGCAGGAGCAGCCGCGGCTCTACAACCTGCTCGAAAATCTCTGCATTTCGCGCGGCATTCCAATGCCGAAACTGAAAATCATCGACAGCCCCGCGCTCAACGCTTTCGCAACCGGACTCAACCGCAGCCAGTATGCGGTCACCGTCACCACCGGCCTGATGAAGGCACTCAACGACCGCGAGATGGAGGCCGTGCTCGGGCATGAGCTGACCCATATCCGCAACGGCGACGTGCAGTTGCTGGTGATCGCCGTGGTGATCGCGGGCGTGATCGGCTTTTTCGCGGAATTGTTCTTTCGTATTTTCTTCAATTCCAACTGGAGTTTCGGCAGCGGACGTTCCTCGTCCTCGTCCGACGGCGACAAGAAGGGCGGCGGCGCCTTCGCCATCGTCTTTCTGGCGATTGCGCTGATCGGCATCGCCTGGGGCCTGTCGCTGGTGGTGCGCTTTGCCCTGTCGCGCTCGCGCGAACTTTTGGCAGATGCCGGTTCCGTCGAACTGACCAAGGACCCGGACGCCATGATCTCGGCGTTGCGCAAGATTGAGGGCCGAGGCGAGTTGCCGGGGGCGACCTCCGCCGTGATGGAGATGTGCATCGACAATCCGCGCGAGGGCTTCGCCGACCTGTTCGCGACCCACCCCTCCATCGATTCGCGGGTCAGGGCGCTGGTCAAATATGCCGGCGGGCGCGACCCCGGCCCCATGCCGCTCCCCGGCAGCGGCGTGGAAGCGAACGAAGACACGGCTCCCCCGGCGAATTCCGGACCGGAGACGCGGCCGGAGCCGCCCCATACCGGGCCGTGGGGCAGTTCCCCGCAGCCTGTCCCATCGCCGGCAGACCCAATTCCCGGTCCGTGGGGCCGCCGTTAACCGCCCGGCATCAAGAAGCCGTTGGTTATTAAGCATAACTGCCGGGTCAAGAATTGAATTATCCCTCGATTCTGCCATGGTCCGGCGGAAAGCAGGCTAAGCTCCCGTCGTCAGGCGGACGTGTTTGGCGCGTAAAGAGGTCTTATGGCGAAACCGGCAGTGATCGTAGTGGGCGCGGACAAGGGTGGGGTCGGCAAGACCACCGTTTCGCGCACCGTTCTCGACTATTTCAACGCAAACAACATCCCGACCCGCGCCTTCGACACCGAGGCCCCGCGCGGCACATTGAAGCGGTTTCATCCCGACATCACCGAGATCGTCGACGTTACATCGACGTCCGACCAGATGAAGATCTTCGATACGCTGAATTCATCCGGCACCAGCGTGACCGTGATCGACGTCCGCGCAGGACTGCTGTCGCCGACCCTGGCCTCGCTGCGCGATATCGGCTTCCTCGACGCGGCCAAATCCGGCCAGATCACCTTCGCCGTGTTCCACATTCTCGGCCCGTCGATTGCCTCGCTGGACGAAATCGCCGAGACCGCGAACTTCATGGACGGTGCGAAGTATTTCCTGGTGAAGAACTTCATCAACAACACCAGCTTCTTCGAATGGGACCAGGCGACCTACAATTCCTATTTCCACCGCATCAAGAATGCGACCGAACTGACCATTCCGAAGCTGAACGAGATGGCCTACGAGCAGGTCGAAGTCGCTTCGGTGCCGTTCCTCAAGTTCGTCGCCAACAAGGGCACCAAGGACGAGGCCGCGAACTACTCGTTCGTGCTGCGCGGCTATGTCCGCCACTGGCTCGGCAATGTCTGGGGCGAATTCGACCGCATCAAGCTGACTGAGATCGTCGGGTCGAAGGACAAGTCCGCGACATCGCGCGCGCCGACAAGCGAGATCTGAACTGAAGCGAACGTCCGATTGAGGACCCCAGCGGACATCGCGCCGATGCGTCGCACGCCTGTCTATATCGTCTGCTCGCCCCGCCCCGCGGTCGGCAAAACATTGATTGCGCGGGCTCTGACCGAATTCCTGCTGCTTCAGCGTGGCGCGGTGACCGCCTTCGACATCAATCTGCGCGAGCCGTCACTGCTGAATTATCTGCCCGGCGTCACCGAAACGGCGCTGATCAGCGACACGTTCGGCCAGATGGCGCTGATGGACCGGCTGATCGTCAATGACGGCGTGCCGAAGGTGATCGACCTCGGCTTCCATGCCTTCGACGACTTTTTCAAGATCATCGCGGAAATCGGTTTGATGAAGGAAGCCGAGCGGCGCGGCGTCGATCCGATCGTGCTGTTCATTCCCGACCGCGACCGCGCCTCCAGCGTCGCGTGGACGATGCTGCGTGGGACGTTTCCGAATGCCGCCATCGTGCCGGTCGAGAACGAGCATGTGCTGTGGGGACCGCTACCGCAAGGATTTGATCGCGTTCGCCCGTTCAGGGTCGCGGCACTCCCCGCGTTTCTCAAGTCGATCATCGGGCGGCTGAACTTCTCGTTCACGCACTACCTGCGCACCAACAAGGATCAGTCGTCAGAACTGCATCAATGGGTGCGCAACAACTACACCCGCTTCCGCGAGCTGGAGCTGAACCTGATCCTGCACAAGCTCGGATAGGTCAGTAATAGATGCTACCTGGCGCGCCGCCGCCCGCTGCGATCGCGTCGCCGTTGATGGCGATCGACTTCGGAGACGCCAGGAACGCGACGATATGACCGATCTCTTCCGCAGTCACCAGACGGCGAATGGTGTTGAGATCGTTCATCGCCTTCTCGACCTCGGCTTCTGACTTCTTGGTTACGCCTGCACGCCACGCGATCACGCCCGGCGTCTTTTCAGTCCGGGTCAGGCCCGGATGAACGCAGGTCACGTTGATCCCGCTCGGGCCGAGTTCATCGGCGAGATTCTTGGTTAGCGCCGCCACGCTGACATTGCGGATACTGCCGATGGTGACGCCGGTCTGCCGCGCGCCAAGGCCGCTGATGTTAATGATGCGGCCCCAGCCCTGCGCTTTCATCAGCGGCGCAACCTCGCGCGCCATGCGCAGATAGCCCATCACCTTGACGTTGACATCGCTCCAGAACAGTTCGTCGGTGATCTCGGCCAGCGACGGCGGCTTGGCCTGTCCGCTCGGCTGCGCCGCGCTGTTCACCAGCACATCGATCCGGCCGAAGTCTTTATGGATGGTAGCCACCGCGGCGCGCACCGCATCATCCTTGCCGGTATCGGCGGAATAGGCGCGGACCGTGCGGCCGGTCTCGCCCGCGATCTCTGATGCCGTTACCTTTGCAGCTTCGAGATCGCGGCCGATGATGGCGACATCCATGCCCTCGCCGGCGAGCGAGCGCGCAATCGCCTTGCCGATCCCGCGCGTGCCGCCGGTGACGGCTGCAATTTTTCCGGTGAGCTGAAGATCCATCGTGGTCCTCCCGACGCGGTTTGGCGATCAGATTGTTCTTGTTCGAGATCTAGTGCCCGTCGAATGTCATCAGCGTCCGCACCGGCACATTCATGGCGCGCAGCTTTGCCGCGCCGCCGAGCTCCGGCAAGTCGATGACGAAGCACGCCGCAACAACCTCGGCGCCGATCTGGCGCAACAGCTTCACCGCGCCTTCCGCCGTGCCGCCAGTCGCGATCAGATCGTCGATCAGGATCACCCGCTCGCCGGGTTTAATCGCATCGACATGCATTTCCATTTCATCGAGGCCATACTCAAGAGAATATGCGATCCGCACTGTCGTGTGCGGCAGCTTGCCCTTCTTGCGGATCGGCACGAAGCCCGCCGAAACCTGATGCGCCACGGCGCCGCCAAGAATGAACCCGCGCGCCTCCATGCCGGCAACCTTGTCGATCTTGGAGCCGGCCCAGGGCTGCACCAGTTCATCGACCGCGCGGCGGAAAGCCCACGCATTTCCGAGCAATGTCGTGATGTCACGGAAGATGATTCCGGGCTTCGGATAGTCGTGAATGGCGCGGACGGTGGCTTTCAAATCGGTTTCGAGAGTCATTGTCTATTTAATCCAACTGAATCAAAGAACTTGTCATTGCGAGGGGCGCAGCGACGAAGCAATCCACTCTTACCAGGAGCCAAGGATGGATTGCTTCGCTTCGCTCGCAATGACGACACCTCTTAACGCGCGGGCTGACCCAGCCTGAATGCATTTTCAACGATCCGCAGTCCGACATTACCTTCCAGCGACATCAGCGACTCGGGATGGAACTGCACGCCACCCACCGGAAGAGTCTTGTGCTCGATCGCCATGGCAATGCCGTCCTCGGTCGAGGCCGTCACCTGCAGCACATCCGGCATCGTCTCCCGCTCCACAAAGAGCGAGTGATAGCGGCCGATCACGACTTCATTCGGCAGGTTGCCCATCAAGGTGCCGCCGCGCACCTGAACGCGCGAAGGTCGCCCATGCGCGGGCGTCGCGAGCTGCCCGAGCTTGCCGCCAAAGTATTCGCCGATGGCCTGCACACCGAGGCAGACGCCGAACACCGGCAGCTTCTTCGCCAGCGCGGCGCCGATGAAGTTCGACACGCCGAAATCCTCCGGGCGGCCGGGACCGGGCGAAAGCACCAGCAGGTCGTATTCGTTCTTCTTCAACACATCGAGCGCGTGGTTGTGCCGCGTGACACTCACCGTTGCACCGACCTGACGGAAGTAATCCGCCAGCATGTGCACGAATGAGTCTTCGTGATCGATCAGCAGCACGCGCTTGCCCGAACCGGTCGCATCCGGCGCGAAGGCCGACAGCGGCTTTGGCGGATCGCCGCGCAGCGCCTGGAACAGCGCCGCAGCCTTGGTCTGGCATTCCTTCTCTTCGGCGACGGGATCGCTATCGAACAGCAGGGTCGCGCCAACACGCACTTCCGCAAGACCGTCCTTCATGCGGATGGTGCGGATGGTGAGACCGGTATTGATGCTGCCATCGAAGCCGAGGAAGCCAAGCGCGCCGGCATACCAGCGGCGCGACGAGCGCTCATGATCTTCGACAAATTGCATCGCCCACAGTTTCGGCGCGCCGGTGACCGTGACCGCCCACGCATGGGTGAGAAAACCGTCCAGCGCATCGAAGCCAGGACGCAGCATGCCCTCGACATGATCGACGGTGTGGAACAGCTTCGAATAGGTTTCGATCTGCCGCCTCGCAAGGACCTTAATAGTGCCCGGCTCGCACACACGCGCCTTGTCGTTGCGGTCGACGTCGGTGCACATGTTGAGTTCGAATTCGTCTTTTTGCGAATTCAACAATTCCTGAATCTGCTTGGCGTCGCTGATGGCGTCCGCACCGCGCGCGATGGTGCCGGAGATCGGACAGGTCTCGATCCGCTTGCCGTCGGAGCGCACGAACATTTCCGGCGACGCGGCCACGAGAAACTCGCCATCGCCGAGATTGATCAATGCGCCATAGGGCGAAGGATTGATCTTGCACAGGCGCTGGAACACTTCCGCCGGGGTGCGTTCGCAGGGCTCGGCGAACAGTTGGCCCGGCACGGCTTCAAAGAGATCGCCGCGCGCAAAGGCCTGACGCGCGGTCTCGACGGTCTGCTGATAGACGCCGGGCGCGTGATCGGCAAAGCCCTGGCGCGGCGTTTTGGCGTAGACACTCTCGGAGGTCTCGCGTGCGAGACCCTTGGTGGACTGACCGCCGAAGGCGAACTCATAGCTCAGGATTACGCCGCGACCGGTGGCGCGGTCATAGGCCAGAATGCGATCCGGAATGTAGAGAACGATGTCGCGCTGGTCCTTCTCGCGCGCCCGCTTCTGCACGAGGTCTTCGAACTGGAACACCAGATCGTAGGCGAAGGCGCCGAACAGGCCGAGCAGCCCGTCATTCGGAGAATTGAACGCCGCAATGATATCGCGGACCAGTGAGACAACAGACGCGCGCCGTGTGCGCTGGTCTTCGTCCACCGGCGCGTCGCCGCGCACGATGTGACCGGAAATGCGCGTAGCGCTCTTTTCCGCGATGACGGCGCAAGGCTCTTTCAGGGTCTCGGCGAGGAACGCCACCAGCACCTTGCCGCGTTCGTTCAGCGCCTCGATGAAAAAGTCTGTGCCGGTGGATTCCAGCCGCAGCGGCGGGTCCGAAAAGCCGAGATCGAAACTTTCATAGCGCCCCGGCACCGTCGTACCCGACGAGAGCACTACGCCGCGGCGGGTGTCGAGCCGCTCGATCAGCCGGTCCAGCGCGGTGCCGCCGGTAAAATGCTCGACGGAACGGGCGACATCGAGGCCGCGGGCCGTCCGGTATTCGCTCTGTGCGGGAAGAGAAAAAAGGGTCCTGTTCATCTGGTCCTCTTACGAGACTTGCTGGAGGAACGCCACACAGGACAAACGAAAAAGGCCGTCGCGCTGCGATGACGGCCTCGAACGATTGAATTTCATAGAAATCGCGGCGGCCACCTTTAGAAGGTGCGCCACCAAAGACGGGTCAGGCTGGACAGGGTGCTCATGGCGGGCAAAACACCATTGGCGGGGAAAGATGTCAAGGGCCAGCGTTTTTCACAAAAACCGTGAGTTTCCGCTCCCCGACATCCTCCTCGATCGGAGCCCAGCCTTGCCGGGTGTAAAACCGGCGCCTGTCCTTTTCGGCACAAAGATAAATTCGCCTGAAATTCAGGGCGAAGACATCGCTAACCGCACGCCCGACCAGTTCCGAGCCGATTTCCCTCATCCGGTATTGTGGATCGACCCAGACCGCCGCCACCCAGGGAGAATATTGCGGCCGCTCTTCAAGGTCCGCGACAATGACGGAGGCCGTGCCGATAAAAGTTTCGTCCCGATGCCCCACCAGCGCGAACGGGATCGGCGACGGACCCATTTTCTCACGGAGGCGTCCGGCGATGTAATCCGCCGGGAAGCCCCGCTCCTTCCACCATGCCCGCCAGATACGGTCAGCAACCGCGTCGAAAAACGCCGGCTGCTGCCGCAGGTCGGAGATGGTGAAGCTCATCCCAAATACTTTTTGAAGAACTCGGTGGCACGGCCCCAGGCGAGTTCGGCGGCTTCGCGGTCGTGCACGGACATCCGCTGCTCGTTGACGAAGGCATGATCGGCGTCATAGCGGAAGAACTCGTATGTCTTGCCCGCAGCCTTCAATCCCTTCTCGAATCCATCGACCACCTGCGGCGTGCACCAGTCGTCGCGATTCGCGAAGTGACCCTGCAGTGGAATCTTGACGTCGGCGGGCTTGGCAGCCTGCTCCGGCGGAATGCCATAGAACGCCACACCTGCAGCAAGTTCAGGAATGACGGTCGAGCCGATCACCGTCACAGCGCCGCCGAGACAGAATCCGGTAAGACCGACCTTGGCACCGTTGCGCGCCAGATACTGCGCAGCGCCACGCACGGTTTGCTTTGTCGCATCCATGAAATCGAGCGAACCCATCTCCTTATTGGCGGCGTCCGTGTCGTGATACGGCACCACAACGCCGTTGTAGAGATCCGGAGCGAGGGCATCGAAACCGGCCACCGCGAAGCGATCGCACAGTCCCTTGATTTGATCCTGAAGACCCCACCATTCCTGAATGACAACGACGCCCGGCGCATTGCCGCGTGCGGCGTTGGCGAGATAACCCTTGGCGTCCTTGCCGTCGGGACGTTTGAAAGTGATGGTCGTACCCATGGTGTCCTCCGATAATTGTGAGCGTCTTATACCGCGGGCGAAGCAACGCTCAAGCTCGCGATGGCTTTCTGAAGATCACGTTTGTATTGCAGGAAGTCGACGAAAATACCGTGCTCACCGCGATCCTTGTTGACAGGCCGCGCATGGAACGCGGCAATTTTGTCGCGGAAATTCGCGGTCACATCCGCGCTTTCCTTTTGCGCCTTGATGTAGGCGGCAATCAAATCGGTCTGCAGCGCGCGCCCCGGCCAGCCGACGCCCGCGCCTTCCAGCAATCCCGCGACATAGAGGCCGTTCGGACGTGACGGGAAGATGTTGAGATAAAGACGCGGCGCATGCGCGTCAGCCTGCCAGTTCAGTTCGCTCAGGTTTTCCAGAAACGGAAACGTGATCTCGTAGCCGGTCGCGAGCAGCACGAGGTCGACCTGATCTTCCTTGCCATCCGTGAAGACAACTGTATCGCCGCGGAATTCCTTGATCGGCTTGCGCAGCGCGACATCGCCCTGCCCCAGATGCTGCAGCACCAGTGAATTGACGATCGGCGTCCGGTCATACAGCCGGTGCTCCGGCTTCGGCAGTCCGAACCGTTCGGGCGGCCCAACCAGAAAGCGCAGGATCGGCTCATGCAGCATCGAGCGCAGACGCTTCGGAATAATGAAGCGCCTCGGCTTGTGGTTGCCTTCATCGGCAGGTTTTCCGGCGAGAAATTTGGGCACGAAGTGATTGCCGCCGCGCACGCTCCACAGCACTTGCTTGGCGCGATGAATGGCATCGACCACAATATCGCAGCCGGTATTGCCCATGCCCACCACGAGCACCCGCTTGCCCTCCAAAATGTCGGCGGTCTTGTAATCCTTCGCATGCATCAGCTTGCCGCTGAACTCGCCCGGAATTGCAGGCATCAAGGGATCGCTGAGATGGCCGTTGGCGAAGATCACGCTTTCATAGTCTTCGGTGGTCCCGTCACCTAGCGTCGCGCGCCAGCTTCCGTCGCGCTGCTCGAGCTTGCTGACCCCGGTGTTGAATCGGATCAGCGGATAAAGATCGAAGTGCTTCGCAAACGACTTGAAATAGTCCGACACCCGCTCGTGGCTGGGATAGGCCGGCCAGTCCTCCGGCATCGGATAATCCGCATAGGCCGTGGTACGCTTGGAGGAGATCAGATGGGTTGACGCATAGACCGCGCTCGGTGCCGCGCCATAAAGCCATTGCCCGCCGACATCGGCGTTCTTCTCAACGCACTTTACCGGCAGATCGGCTTGCTTGAGACTTTTGACGGCGGCAAGACCCGCAGGCCCCGCACCAATGACGAGCGTCGTCATTTTCTCAACTCCGCGCGCCCATCGCGATAACGCTCGAACACCTTGCGCGCATCATAATGCGGCGTGAATCCGAACTCGGCTTTCAGCTTGTCGTTCGACAGCACCGGCCGGTACTGAATAAACTTGGCATGGCCCGGCCCGAGCTTGGTGACCCGTAATAGATGCAGCAGCCACAATGCGAACTTCAGGAGCGATGGCGGGATCGAGATATAAGGCCGGTGATTGAGTTCCGCGATCTCGCGCAGGCTCAGCGTGCCGTCACCTGCGAGATTGTAGGTGCCGGGCCTCGGCTGCCGCACGGCTTGCACCAGCGCATCCACCACATCGCTGTCGGCGATCAGCGAGAACGGCGTCGCTGTGCCGCTGACGCCCATCACGATCGGCCGCTCGAAAATCGCGGTGATCTGGTTGTTGGTGGTCGGCCCCAGCACCGTGCAGGGACGAAACACGGTCTGCTGCAGATCGGGATAAAGCTCCTGCCACTCGATCAGCATTTCCTCGACTTCGCGCTTGTTGCGCGCGTAGGGAAAGTCCGCATTCCCGCGCAGGGGATCGCTCTCATGCAACGGCACCGGATTGTCGGCATGGTAGCCATAGGCCGATCCGCTCGACGTCACGATCAGATGTTCGACACCGGCATCGAGCGCGCCCTGCAGCACGTTCTTGGTGCCGAGCACATCGATTTCCCAGTCGCGCTGCGGATCGCCACCGACCGCAACGACGGACGCCAGATGCACAACGGTCTGCGGGCGGCGGACCTGAAACATGTCCCTGAGCGCCGGATCGCGCACGTCGCCGGTCAGATAAGTCACATTCGGCAGCCGATCATAAGCGACGACCTCGCGCATATCGAGCGCGATGATCTCGGAATTCATGTTGAGACGCGCAAGTTCGGCGATCAGCGACTTGCCGATAAACCCCGCGGCGCCGGTGACCAGCACGCCGCCGTTCATGGCATAGGGGCCTGCGTGAGCGTCGCTCATGTTGCATGGTCCGTCTGTGGGGCACCCTGCGGATGCGGGTCGCGCCGCTTCCACCACGCCGCCAGCGCCCATCCTGAAATCAGGTGCCAGACGCCCCACCCCGCCGCGACCAGCGCCGCACCACCGATGCCGTCAAACTGGTTGAGGATCAGCGCAAGTCCAAGGCCGGAATTGTGCATGCTGACCTCGATGGTCATCGCACGCGTGTCATAGTCGCTGAGGCGCAGCAGTTTGGCTGTGCCCCAGCCGAGCCCGATGGCGATGGCGTTGTGCAGAATGACAAACGGCAGGATCGACGCCACAAACGTCGTCAGATAGCGCGCGTTGGTGAAGATCGCGCCGCCGATGAACGCCACCAGAAACAGGAATGACAGGATCTGCAGCGGACGGCGCAGCAGATGGCCGAGGCGCGGCCAGTAGTGCACCGTGGCAAGCCCCAGCGCCATTGGAATGCCGAGGATCGCCATGGTCGAGCCGAGGAACGACAGCGGCTCGATGCTCACCTGCCGCAGCAGCGCGTTGGTGTCGGGATTGAGGCCAGCCCAGAAGATGATGTTGAGCGGCGTTGTCACAATCGCGAGCAGACTGGAAACGCCGGTCATGCTGATGGACAGCGCGGCGTTGCCCCGCGCCATATGCGTGATCAGGTTGGAAATGTTTCCGCCCGGACAGGCCGCCACCACGATCATGCCGAGCGCGATGCTGGGCTGCGGCTTCAGCAGCATTGTGATCGCCCATGTCACTGCAGGCAGCACCGCAAGCTGCGCCAACAGGCCTGAGAGCGGCGCCACGGGCCGCCGAAACACTTCGATGAAGTCTTCGATCCGCAGATCGAGCGCCACGCCATAGATGATCAGCGCCAGCACGCCGCCGAGCACAAGCTGGCCTGTCGGATTGATATTGAGCAGGATGTCGTCGATCGGTGCGCCCGTCATGTGTCCCTCAGCCTTGGGGAACTGAGGTTAGTTGAGCGGCTGACAGGACGCTAGGGGAGGAACTCAAGGCCACGCGTCCGCCATGGACCGCTGACCGACCATGGTTGCGATTTCATGCTGCACCGAAGCATCCGCGCAGCAAAAAGGCCCCGAAACGGGGCCTTTCGCAATCGGGATTTCAAGAAGCTTAGTGAGCGTCCGCCCACACCTTTTTCTTGGTGAAATACAGCAGTCCGCAGAACACGATCAGGAACAGCATCACCTGCAGGCCGGTGCGCTTGCGAGCCTCGAGATGCGGCTCGGCGGCCCACATCAGGAACGCGGACACGTCTTTGGCGTACTGCTGCACGGTCGCGGGCGAACCGTCGTCGAAGGTCACCTGACCATCGCTGAGCGGCTTCGGCATCTTGATCGCATGGCCGGGGAAGAACTTGTTGTAGTACGAACCCTGCGGCAGCTCGAAGCCTGCGGGCGGCTTTTCTTCATAGCCCTGGAGCAAGGCGTCGATGTAGTTCGGGCCCTTTTCCTGGAACTGCGTGAACGCATCGAAGATGAACTGCGGGAAACCACGCTCGTAGCCACGAGCCTTCGCGATCAGCGACAGGTCCGGCGGATAGGCGCCGCCGTTCGAGGCGCGTGCAGCCTGCTCGTTCGGATATGGCGACGGGAAGTAATCAGCCGGGCGACCATTGCGCTCGAACATCTCACCCTTGTCGTCCGGACCGTCCTTGACCTTGTACTCAGACGCGAAGGCCGCAGCCTGCGCAGCCGAGTAGCCCGGCCCGCCCGGGTCCGCGAGGTTGCGGAATGCCACGAACGACAGGCCGTGGCAGGCCGAGCAGACTTCCTTGTAGATCTTGAGACCGCGCTGCAGCTGCCCCTGATCGAACTTGCCCAGAGGGCCGGCGAACGACCACTTCAGCGACGGCGGCGTCGGACCATGACCGTCTTCGGCCTTGGCGTTGTTGGCGCCGCCCAGAAGCAGCATGCCACCGACCACAAGCGCGATCGCGGCCGAGACCGGGGTCTTGCCGGTCTTGCGCAGTACGTCTTCGGCGATCGAGTTCGGCAGCGGACGCGCCTTCTCGATGCGGCTGAGGATCGGCAGCACGATCAGGAAATAGGCGAAGTAGGCGAAGGTCAGGACGCGGCCGGCGACGACATAGATGCCTTCCGCAGGCTTCGCACCCAACCAGCCGAGGCCGAGGCAGATCGCCACGAAGATCCAGAAGAACTGCTTGGCCAGCGGACGGTACTTCGACGAACGCGTCTTGGCGCTGTCGAGCCATGGCAGGAAGGCCAGCACGATGATCGCCGAGAACATCGCGATAACGCCAGCGAGCTTGTTCGGGATCGAACGCAGGATCGCGTAGAACGGCAGGTAATACCATTCAGGCACGATGTGCGCCGGCGTCACGGCCGGGTTGGCCGGAATGTAGTTGTCCGGGTCACCGAGATAGTTCGGGATGTAGAAAATGAACCAGGAGAAGAACAGCAGGAAGCAAACCATGCCGAACCCGTCCTTGATGGTCGCGTAAGGCGTGAACGGCACGGTGTCCTTCTCGGTCTTCGGCTCGACGCCTGCCGGATTGTTCTGGCCAGCGACATGCAGCGCCCAGACGTGCAGCACGACGACGCCGGCGATCACGAACGGCAGCAGGTAATGCAGCGAGAAGAAGCGGTTCAGCGTCGGATTGCCGACCGAGTAACCGCCCCACAGCAGCGTCACGATGCTCTCGCCGAAGTAAGGAATGGCGGAGAACAGGTTGGTGATGACGGTGGCGCCCCAGAAGCTCATCTGGCCCCAAGGCAGCACGTAGCCCATGAAACCGGTTGCCATCATCAGCAGGTAGATGATGACGCCGAGGATCCACAGCACCTCGCGCGGCTCCTTGTATGACCCGTAGTAGAGGCCGCGGAACATGTGGATGTATACGGCGATGAAGAACATCGATGCGCCGTTGGAATGCAGGTAGCGCAGCAGCCAGCCGTAGTTGACGTCGCGGACCAGCAGTTCGACCGACCTGAAGGCCAGATCGACATGCGGGGTGTAGTGCATCGCTAGGATAATGCCGGTGATGATCTGCACACCGAGCATCATCGAAAGGATCGCGCCGAACGTCCACCAGTAGTTGAGGTTACGCGGGGTCGGATAGGCGATGAAGGACGAGTGGATCAGCCCCCCGATCGGGAGACGCCGTTCAACCCATTTCAAGACTGGGTTTTGCGGGTTGTAGTTCGATGGTCCGCTCATGATGCGATCCTGACAAAGAAGAAGCGACGTGATCGGGTCAGATTAAAAAAATCAGCCGATTTTGATTTTGGTGTCGGAGACGAAGGCGTACGGCGGCACGACCAGATTGGTGGGCGCCGGCCCCTGACGGATGCGGCCCGACGAGTCGTACTGCGAGCCGTGGCACGGGCAGAAGAAACCGTCATAGTTGCCCTCGTGCGCAATCGGGATACAGCCGAGGTGGGTACAGATGCCGATCACGACCAGCCACTGGTCATGACCTTCCTTGACGCGCGACTGGTCGGTCTGCGGATCGGGCAGGCTCGAGACCGCCACGGAGCGGGCCTCGTCAATCTGCTTCTTGGTGCGGTTCATGATGTAGATCGGCTTGCCGCGCCAGAACACCTTGATGTCCTGTCCGGTGGCGATCGGCGAGAGGTCCACTTCGATCGGGGCGCCTGCGGCGATGGTCGAGGCGTCCGGGTTCATCTGGGAGATCAGCGGCCAGGCTACGGCCGCGGCGCCGACGGCGGCCACGGATCCCGTCGCTACATAGAGAAAATCACGGCGTGTCGCAGCGGCCGATGAGGAAGACGTCACGATTGCAAACCCTTTCCGAACTGCAACCGGCGGACCCGTCCCGGACGACGCAACAGGCGCGCCGGGAGAGAAGCCGGTGCCCGCGGGCCCCCGCGGTGGCAGAATGACCACTTGTCCCACTCAACCGGGCAGAACATACGATCTAGAATCGATCTATTGGCACCCTTGCCGGGAGAGCGCAAGCCCGCTATCGGCACATTTAGTGCGACGCACTAAATGTACCCGCCGCTGTGATTTTTCCTCAACTTTTCCACCGGGCCCGAAGGCCGCTATCCGATGCGTGTCGTCCTTTTCCAGCCTGACATCCCGCAAAATACCGGGACGATTCTGCGCCTCTGCGCCTGCCTGAGCGTCGAGGCCCACATTATCGAGCCCGCCGGTTTTCCGGTGTCCGACCGCCATTTTCGCCGGTCGGGAATGGACTACCTCGATCAGGTCACCATTGTCCGGCATGTGTCATGGACATCCTTCGAGGCATGGCGGGCACAATCCGGCGGCCGGCTGGTTCTTTTTTCGACGAAGGCGGCAACGCCCTATCTCGATCATATCTACCGGGATGACGACCTCCTGCTGTTCGGCCGGGAATCCGCCGGAGTGCCGGATGACGTGGTAAACGCGGCCGACGAGCGGCTGGTCATCCCGATCGCTCCCGGTATGCGCTCTCTGAACGTCGCGATGACGGTGGCGATGGCGCTCGGGGAAGGGCTTCGGCAGACAAAAGGAACGGCGCGTTGAGTTACGCGGTCAAGGAAATCTTCCTGACATTGCAAGGCGAAGGCGCTCACGCCGGACGCACAGCCGTGTTCTGCCGATTCGCTGGCTGCAATCTGTGGACCGGCCGCGAACAGGACCGCGCTGACGCCGTGTGCAAGTTCTGCGACACCGATTTTGTCGGCATGGACGGCACCCTCGGCGGCCGCTACGCGAACGCCGAAGAGCTTGCCTCCATTATCGCCGCACAATGGGAAGGCCCGCCCGAGCACCGCTACACGGTCCTGACTGGGGGTGAACCGCTGCTTCAGGTCGATCCCGCGCTGATCGATGCCCTGCATGCGCGCGGCTTCACCATTGCGGTGGAAACCAACGGCACAGTTGCCGCCCCTCCCGGGCTCGACTGGATTTGCGTCAGTCCGAAGGCCGGATCGGAATTGATCCTGCGCAAGGGACATGAGCTGAAACTGGTCTATCCGCAGCCGGAAAATACCCCGGAGGATTTCGCAGGCCTGGAATTCGAGCGGTTCTCATTGCAGCCGATGGATGGACCTGACATAGCGCAAAGCACTCAGGCGGCGATCGCATATTGCTTGGCGCATCCGCAGTGGCGTCTCAGCGTTCAAACGCACAAGACGCTCGGGATCAGATAAGGCTGAGATCAGCCAAGACCGGATAAATTTGATGTGGGAATTGACGAAATCGTTCCGTTTCGAGGCCGCGCATTCGCTGGCGGGAACGACGCTGGGTGAAGCCAGCGACGAGATTCACGGCCATTCGTTTCGCGCCGAGATCAGCATCCGCGGCACGCCCGATCCTGTCACCGGGATGGTGATGGATCTCGGCCTGCTCGAACAGCGGATGGCCGAAGTGCAGAAAATGCTCGATCACAAATGGCTCAACAAGATCGAGGCGCTGGGCATCCCGACGCTGGAAAACCTGACGCGCTTCATCTGGGACAGGGTCCAGCAGACCGGACATGTGGTCCGTGTCAGCGTTTACCGCGACAGCTGCGGCGAAAGCTGTACCTATTTCGGTCCGCAAGGCTGACGGGAGAGCCAATTGGAAAAGCCCCTCACCGCACTCGAACAGCGCAAGCAGCAGGCCCGCATCTGGTTTGAGCAACTGCGCGACGACATCTGCCTAACGCTGGAGAAGCTGGAGGCCGACGCACCGGCAGCACTCTATCCGGGCGCAGCAGGCCGCTTCATTCGCACGCCGTGGGACCGCACCGATCATACAGGCAAGCCCGGCGGCGGCGGCGTGATGTCGGTTCTGCGCGGGCGGCTGTTTGAGAAGGCCGGCGTGCACTGCTCAACCGTCCATGGCGAATTCGCGCCGGAATTCCGCGCCCAGATTCCGGGTGCGGCGGACGATCCGCGATTCTGGGCCTCGGGTGTTTCGCTGATCATCCATCCGCGCAACCCGAACGTGCCCGCAGTCCATATGAACACCCGTTTCGTGGTGACGACCAAGGCATGGTTCGGCGGCGGCGCCGACCTCACCCCCGTGCTGGACCGGCGGCGGACCCAGGACGACCCTGACACGGCTGCCTTCCACGCCGCCATGAAAGCCGCCTGCGACGCCCACGCGGCGGTCGCGCCCTATGACAAGTTCAAAAACTGGTGCGACGAGTATTTCTTCCTGCCCCATCGCAAGGAGCCCCGCGGCATTGGCGGGATCTTCTATGACTGGCTTGATTCGGGGGATTGGGACGCCGACCTCGCCTTCACCCAAGATGTCGGCCGGTCCTTCGCCCGAATCTATCCCGAACTGGTGCGGCGGAATTTCAAGGACGGCTGGGCCGACAAGGACCGCCAGGAGCAACTGGTCCGCCGGGGACGGTATGTCGAATTCAACCTGCTTTACGACCGGGGGACGATTTTCGGTCTTAAAACAGGGGGTAACGTCGACTCCATTCTCTCCTCGATGCCGCCCGAGGTGAAATGGCCCTGAGCGAGCCCCGCAGCGAAGTTGAGAAAAGCTTAATAAAAGGGCATTTTTGGACGTTTTTGACGTGTCACCGAGACACCACACTCGCCAAAGAACGGTATCGCAGAACGCGGCAAAAGCCTGAAACCATTTGAGCCGGAGCGCCCCGCCACGTACCTTGAGGTTCATAGACATGGCGGAATCGTGCCGCCATCAACGATTTTCAAGGGGCTCATATGCGCAAGATTGCTGTCCTTCTTCTCGCTGCCGCCGGCGTCAGCCTGGCTGGCGCGGCTTCCGCAGCCGATCTCGGCGCAAAGCCGATCTACCGCAAGGCGCCTCCGGTGGAGGTTTTCACCTGGACCGGTGGCTACATCGGCGGTTACGTCGGCGGCGCTTTCGGTGCCAACGGCGCCACCACCGGCGTGCCGGTGGACGGCGGTGGCGCACCGGTTTTCGCGGGTCCGGCAGC
>CAZQMD010000044.1:0-12341 GCA_964594185.1 uncultured Afipia sp.
GGATCATGCGCTCGTCTTCGGTCAGCTGATCGTCAAGCAGGAACGGATCATCCCAGTGGAATACAGCGCGCTTGGTTGATGTCGTCATGGTCTTATTCCTGTTGCGTGCTGCGGAGATGCGCTGTTCTGTTTCGGCCGATCAGCGATTGAACTTGCGGAAATCGGGCTTTCGCTTTTCCCGGAATGCCCGTCCGCCTTCTTTCGACTCTTCCGTGTCGTAGTAGAGGCTGAGCGCCGCCATT
Source organism: uncultured Afipia sp. (assembly GCA_964594185.1). Lineage (GTDB taxonomy): Bacteria > Pseudomonadota > Alphaproteobacteria > Rhizobiales > Xanthobacteraceae > Afipia. The sequence continues at coordinate 243 of CAZQMD010000044.1, forward strand.
CCCATGCTGGCGATTCCCCGGATAGACTCCGTGTCTGCGTTGAAAGAGCGTTTGGCGAGAGCAAGAGCGGTTGGACTCCGTTCAAGCAATTCCTCGCACCAGCGATCGACTTCTGCATCGAGTTGGTCATGTGGGACGGCGATGTTGGCCAGCCCCATTTCGACCGCCTGCGCCGCGGTATAGCGCCGGTTCAGATACCAGATTTCGCGCGCTTTCTTCTCTCCGACTACACGGGCGAGATAAGCGGTGCCGAATCCGGGATCAACGGAGCCGACTTTCGGGCCGACTTGTCCAAACTGTGCCTTGTCGGATGCAATTGTCAGGTCGCAGATTGTCGCCAGTACGTTGCCTCCGCCGATGGCAAAGCCGTTGACCCTCGCAATGACAGGCTTCGGCATATCGCGAATGACGCTCTGAAATTCGTCGATGGGAAGACCAATAGTGCCACGGCCATCGTACTGTCCGTCATGCGCGCCCTGATCGCCGCCGGTGCAGAACGCCTTGTCGCCCGCGCCGGTCAGAACAATCACCCCGATCGACTTGTCCCATCCTGCGCGCTGAAAAGCATGGATCAATTCCTCGACGGTCTGGCCACGGAAGGCATTATAGCTTGCCGGCCGGTTGATGGTGATTCGGGCGACGCCTTTGGGACGCTCTTCATAGATGATGTCTTCATACGTCATGGTCTTCTCCTCGGTCCGATGAGAGAGCTTGCGGTTATTCGCTGGCCTGAACAAGTTCGCGGCCGATCAGCATCTTGCGGATTTCGGTTGTGCCGGCGCCAATCTCGTACAACTTCGCGTCGCGCAGCAGGCGGCCTGTCGCGTATTCGTTGATGTAGCCATTCCCGCCGAGCAATTGGATGGCATCCAGCGCCACGCGCGTTGCGGCTTCCGATGCGAACATGATGGCGCTGGCGGCTTCCTTGCGGAGCGGCAGTCCGCGATCCGCTGCGGCAGCTACAGTATAAAGATAGGCGCGCGAGACATTGAGTGCGGTCATCATCTCGGCCAGCTTCCCCTGAACGAGTTGAAATTCTCCGATCGGCTGACCAAACTGTTTGCGTTCGCGAACGTAAGGCAAGGCAATATCGAGCGCAGCCTGCATCAACCCGACCGACGCGGACGCAGCGACGATGCGCTCATAGTCGAGACCTTTCATCAAAACGCGGACGCCGGCATCGATTGCTCCAAGGACATTCTCTGCCGGTACTTCGCAATTCTCGAACACCAATTCGCATGTACCCGAGCCACGCATGCCGAGTTTGTCGAGCTTTTGCGCACGCGTGAAGCCGGGTGTATCCCGCTCAACCACAAAGGCTGTAATGCCGCGCTTGCCGCCATCCGGGGTGGTTTTGGCGTAAATCACATAGACGTCGGCATGATCGCCATTGGTGATCCACATCTTGCTGCCGTTGAGGACGAAGCGATCGCCTTTTCGATCCGCCCGCAGCTTCATGCTGACCACATCCGACCCGGAGCCAGATTCGCTCATCGCAAGCGCACCGACATGTTCGCCAGAGATCAGCTTCGGCAGATAGCGTTTGCGCAGATCGACATTTGCATTCAGCCGGATCTGGTTCACGCACAGATTGGAATGGGCGATGTAGGAAATCCCGATGGAGCCGGAAGCACGCGAAATCTCTTCGGACGCAACAACATGTGTGAGATAGCCCAGACCTGCGCCGCCATCGGTTTCGTCAGCAGTGATCCCAAGGACACCGAGTGCGCCGAGGTTCGGCCACAAGTGGCGCGGGAAGGTGTCTTTTCGGTCGACCTCATCGGCCAGCGGCGCGATCCGCTCGTTTGCGAAGGCCGCGACGCTGTCCTTGATCTGGCGAGTAGTCTCGTCCAATGCGTAGATGTCGAGCATGTCAGTGTCCTGTAAATGCCGGAATGCGCTTTTCGGAGAAAGCAGCGATGCCTTCCTTCGCATCCGCGCTAGCCAGCAAATACTGAAGGCTCGCGCGCTCCATATCGAGACTGTCCGCAAGACTCAGCGAGCGGGATTTACGGATTAGTTCGAGAGTTCGGACAACCGCCAGCGGCGCATTCGCGGCAATACGTGCCGCTATCCTGAATGCAATGTCCATCAACTGCTCCGGCAAGACGACACGACTGACGAGACCGGCGCGTAGCGCGGTGTCGGCATCGATCGCTTCACCGGTCAGCAGCATTTCCGCCGCGACAGCGGGCGCGATGAAGCGAGGGAGGCGGGCCGCGCCGCCGCCCCCGGCCACCACACCGACCTGTACTTCCGGCAGCCCGATTTTTGCGTTGGCGCTGGCGATGCGGATGTCGGATGCCAGCGCTAGCTCAAGACCGCCGCCGAAGGCGAGTCCATTGACCGCTGCGAGAATTGGTTTGCGTGTGGGATAAACACGCGTCAGTCCGCAGAACGTGCCGTCATCGGCATTGATCTCGTTGCGGCGGCGCAGATCGGGCAGAAGCTGGGCGATATCGCCACCTGCGCAGAACGATTTCTTCGTTCCGGTGAGAACGATGCAGCGAACGTCGTCGGCCTGTTCCGCCCAAGCCCAGGCTTCGCGGAGCAACAGATCCGTCGCAGGGTCGATGGAATTTAGCTTGTCGGGGCGATTGATTGTGATGAGAGCTACGCCGGGGCGTGGGATGTCACGCAAGACAGTCATGAATCAACCTTTGTGCGGAGTTCGCGCTTGAGAATTTTTCCGAGATAGTTTTTCGGCAGTTCGTCATAACTCATGAAGAGAATACGCTTGGGCGTCTGGTAGCCGCCGAGCTCCTTCCTTGCAAACGAGATCAGATCGTTCTCGTCCGCGGACATGCCGTTATGTAAAGTGATGACGGCAGTAACCATCTCGCCCCAATGATCGTCCTGCGTGCCGATGACGGCGACTTCCCTGACCGCAGGATGCTTTGCCAGCACATGCTCGACTTCCTGCGAGTAGACGTTCAGGCCGCCGGTTTTGATCATGTCCTTAGAGCGGTCATGGAACGTGATGAATCCATTCGGGTCCATCACGCCGAGATCGCCGGTTAGAAGCCAGTCATCATGGAATACTTTCGCGGTCTCTTCGGGGCGGTTGAAATATCCGCTCATCACTGCCGGGCCACGGACCGCGATCTCTCCGACCGTATCCGGCAGCGCGTCGGTTCGATCTTCCCGCAGCATGCGAATTTCGCAATGGCGCACAGCACGGCCGATACTGCCGGGAGCGAGATCGTAGTCTTCAGGCTGTAGAACGGTGACGATGGGGCCGGCTTCGGTCAAACCGTACTCGTAATAAATGCCGAGACCCGGATTGAGCGATTCCATTTCTTCGCGCTCGTGACGGGGGAGGATGCCCGCGCCGGAATACCAGCGGCGGAAATGACGCCAGTCCGCCTTGGCGGCATTCGGATGCTTGACCACCTGCCGCGCCATGGTGGGCGGTGTGAATCCGTTGGTAACGTGCTCACGCTGCATCATCTCGATCCATGCGTCTGCAGTGAACTCGCGCAAGATCACAGCAGTGCCGCCGAGATAGAGATGCGGTAGCAGCCAGGTATTCAAAGCCGCCGAGTGATGCAGCGCGGTTCCGAGCAGGGTGGTGTCCCACTCGGTCATCCGCGTGGACAGCGCCTCATTGATGACATTCCAGTACAGGTTCGCGTGGGTCAGCAGCACGCCCTTGGAGACGCCGGTCGTGCCTCCGGTAAACAAAATGACGTTTCCGTCCGTGGGTTGTACGCGCGCAAAGGCATGCGGTTCGCGATGCCGGGCTGTTAGGTCATCCAGCGATGAGCGGGACAGTTCGATCGTATCGGGCAGACCGGGGAAGCCCGACACTCCGGCGCGCGAGCCCGCATCGGTGAACAACAAGCTCACGCCCACACTCTGCATCATCGCGACCAGACGATCGGGCGTCTCGCGGTAGTTCAGTGCGGTCGCAACCGCGCCGAGCTTGACGATGGAAAGATATACCAGCACCCATTCGACCGAGGCGCCGGCAAGAATGCCGATGCGGTCACCGGCACGAACGCCGCGGGCTGCCAATGCTGCGGCGAGAGCGTCTGTTTGCTGATCAAGCTCCGCATAGGTCAGGCGCCGCCGGTCGTCGACAATGGCGACCTTGGCTGGCCGCTGACGCGCATGAAGATTGATCCATTGTCCGACGGCTTGCATGCAGTGTCCCTGGAAGTTAGTCGATCAGAATATCGGCGGCGAGCTCAGTGTCCGGATTGATCGCGTAGTGCGAAAAATCCGAAATTCCTTCGTCCCGCAAGAAGTCTTCATCGATCAGGCTATGGCCGGAGAACGTGCGACTGTCTTTGGTCACGATCCGATAAGCAGCATCTGCCATGATCGCGGGATGCCGGCTGCGGCGATAGTCATCTTCGTAATGCACGCGGACGGCGTCGGTTGCAATCATGGTTCGCGGCCAAAGCGCGTTTGCAGCGATGCCGTCTCGCCGGAATTCTTCTGCGACTCCCAGCGTGCACATGGTCATGCCGTACTTGGAAATAGCATAGGCCGCATAAGTGCCATACCATCTTGCACTCGTGCTGATCGGCGGCGACAGCGTGAGTACGTGCGGGTTCTTTGACATCCGAAGATGCGGAATCGCATAGTGCGAGCAGAGATAGGTTCCGCGGGTGTTGATTGACTGCAGCAGGTCATAGCGCTGCGGGGAGGTATCGAGAAGTCCGGTCGGGCTGATCGCGCTCGCGTTGTTAACGAGGATATCAAGGCAGCCGAATGTTTTAACCGTAGCCTCTATTGCGTTTTTGACGGCTTCAGTATCCCGGAGGTCCACCTGCAAAGGGAGAGCTTCTCCGCCGACACGGCGGATTTCATCTGCGACCGTATGGATGGTGCCGGGAAGGGACGAGTGTGGATCGCTTGTCTTTGCAGCGATCACGATCTTCGCGCCGTCCGCCGCGAACTTGAGCGCGATCTCGCGACCAATGCCGCGGCTGCCACCGGTAATGAATACAACCTTATCCTGCAACGGACTCATGTCATGCTCCCTTGAAAACAGGCTGTCGGCGCTCAGTGAACGCGTTTACACCTTCACGGAAATCCGCGGTGCCTGCGCATTGCGCGAAGGCTGCGAGCTCGGATGAAAGCTGTTGATCGAATGATGTCGTGGGAGCCTGATAGGCGAGGCCTTTCAGGGCGCGTACGGAAGCCGGAGCATTTCCGCGCAAGACATCGACCATACGGCTGACTTCCGTCTCAAGATCGGCAGAGGACGCTAACCGATTGATTAGTCCCATCTGGAAGGCGTCGGCGGCAGTAAACGTTTCGCTTAGCAGCAGGAGTTCGAGGGCGCGGCGTTGTCCGAGTACGCGGGTCAGGGCATGCGTCATGCCGCCGTCAGCGCTGGCGCCCAGCTTGCGGTAGGCGGCTGCAAATTTCGCATTGTCGTCTGCGACGACGAAGTCGCAGGCCAGCGCCAGTGACAGCGCGCCTCCGGCACATGCGCCATGCACGACCGCAATGGATGTTGCGGTAGAGCGCCGTAACGAGAGCAGGGCGTCGTGAAAATTGGTTATGACGTCCGCGATCGCGCGTGCGATCGTATCGCCTGCCTCTGTGAACATCGCCATATCGCCGCCGACGGAGAAATGTCGGCCGCGCCCGCGCAGTACGACGACGCGGATATCGGAATTGGCCTCGAGGTCGAAAACGACGGTTTTGAATTCCGTCATCATTTGAAGATTGATGCCGTTGCCGTTTTCCGGCCGATTTAACCAGATCGTCGCGACTTGACCGTCGATGGTCAGCTCGATGGTGGAAAACTCGCGGGGCATCATCTTCTCCGTTGAGATAGTTAGGAGTTCACTCCCGTACGCCGGCAACGAGAAGAGCGTCGTCGACGGCAGGCGAACTTGTTCGCAGCGCACGAAGCGCCTTTCGACGCCTGTGGTGTCAGTCTGGACGCCGTAGCAAATCCTGTCTAAGAAAGCAACGGTTGACCGTTTGTTTATGAGGTGCGCTGTGACCGCCAAATCTTCCTCCGATATCAAGGCCGATGTCGTTCTTTGCGATATTGACGAGCGCGGCGTGGCGCGGATCATCATGAATCGCCCGGCCGTTCACAACGCGTGGAATCCGCAGGTAGTTGCGGCCCTGACCGACGCAATCGAAGCCTTATCGGCTGCGTCCCACATTCGTGTGGTCGTGCTGACCGGCGAGGGAAAGAGTTTCAGTGCAGGTGGCGATCTGCGTTGGATGCGGGGAATACTCGATCAATCGTCCGAGCAGCGCCGTGCGGATGCTGAACGAATCGGAAAGCTGCTGGTCGCGATCGATGCCTGTCCCAAGCCGGTCATCGCTCGTATCAACGGTGCGGCAATCGGAGGCGGCTTCGGCCTTGTATGTGCCTGCGATATCGCGGTGGCCTGTTCTGAAGCGGTTTTCGGGCTCTCCGAGGTCAAGCTTGGAATTATTCCTGCCATGATTTCACCGTTCGTCGTCCGCCGTCTTGGGGAGGCGGGGGCTCGCGCGCATTTCCTCACGGGGCGGGATCCGATGGCAGCGCAAAGAGCGCTCGGGATAGGACTGGTGCATCACGTTGTCGCGCGTGACGAACTTGATGTCGCCGTGGAGGCCGAGTTGCGAACGGTATTGAAGTCTTCACCAGCTGCAATCGCCGAGGCCAAGCGGTTGTTCCGGCGGGGAAGTGCGCGAGATATTGAGGTTGCAATCAAGGAGGCTGCCGAGGCGTTGGTCAAGACTTGGGAGGGTGGCGATGCCCGTGAAGGTTTGACGGCATTCCTCGAAAAGCGAAATCCGTCTTGGCAATGAAACGGGCGGACAACCGTTTTTTTCTTGCACCTGCTCCAAGGCACTGATAGCTCTCCTTCCGCGGCCCTTCGAAGAGGCTGGAATTGGGGAAACAAATGCTTGAGGTTGAAAACCTTCAGGTGGTCTACAACAACGCCATCGAGGCTGTTCGCAATGCGTCCCTCAATGTGACCGCGGGCGGTATTACGGCTCTGCTTGGTGCGAACGGCGCAGGCAAGACCACGCTGCTGAAGGCCATTTCCGGCGTGCTCTATCCTGAGGATGGCAAGATCCGCGATGGCATTATTCGCTTCGAGGGATGTGACCTTACCAAGCTTGCGCCGGATGATATCGTGCGGCTCGGCATCGCGCATGTTCCGGAAGGCAGGAAGCTCTTTATCGAGCTGACGGTAGAAGAAAATCTGGTGGTCGGAGGCCACACCACCAATCGTGCCGACATCGCCCGCCGCCTCGAAGAGATCTATCAGCTCTTCCCGCAGCTTAAGAAGCGCCGCGCGGTTCTCTCCGGTTACCTTTCCGGGGGCGAGCAGCAGATGGTGGCAATCGGACGGGCGCTGATGGCCAATCCGCGATTGCTGATGCTTGATGAGCCGTCATTGGGCATCGCCCCTCTTATGGCGGAAGCGATCTACGCAGCAGTGACGCGCCTGAGCAATGAGGGCGGTCTCACCGTCCTGCTGGTGGAGCAAAATGCAAGCCTGGCGCTTGATGCTTCGCGCAATGCGTTCGTTCTGGAGAACGGCCGGGTCGTGCTCGATGGCACCTCGGAAGAACTCAAGCGCAATGAAGATGTCTGTGAGTTCTACCTTGGGCTTGGTGCCAAGGGCGTTCGTCGCAGCATGCGCGATGTGAAGCATTACAAACGTCGCAAGCGGTGGCTGTCGTGAACGCAATTCTGGAAGTTAATCAACTCGGCAAGTCGTTCGGCGGCGTGCATGCGGTGCAGGATGTCTCATTCTCCGTCAAGCGCGGTACGATCTGCAGCCTGATCGGGCCGAACGGCGCCGGTAAGACCACGGTCTTCAACATGATCAGCGGCCTTGTGCCGCCGACGCGAGGAACGGTGCGGTTCGAGGGCGAGGCGATCACTGGTCTGCCAGCACATCGCATGGCTCATCGTGGACTTGGCCGTACCTTCCAGAATCTTGCGGTCTTCGCTCATGCGTCCGTCGTGGACAACATTCTGGTCGGGATGCATTCGCAATTATCAGCCAATCCACTGACGGCGGCACTGTATTGGGGTGGTGTACGCAGGCAGGAGATCGAGGCGCGCCGCCGCGTCGAGGAGATTATCGATTTTCTTGAAATTCAAAGCGTCCGTGACCTGCCGGTCGGGACGTTGTCCTATGGCTTACAGAAGCGGGTCGAACTTGGCCGCGCGCTCGCGATGAATCCGCGTCTACTGCTTCTGGATGAGATGGTCTCTGGCATGAACCAGGAAGAAACCGAAGATATTGCGCGTTTCATTCTGGATATCAAAGAACAGCTCGATATCACGGTGCTGATGGTGGAACACGACATGGGGATCGTGATGGATATTTCCGATCAGGTCGTAGTTCTCGAATTCGGCAAGAAGATCGGCGAAGGCGCGCCATCGGAGGTATCGCAGGATCCGCGGGTGATGGCGGCATATCTCGGAAACGCGAGGAGCGACGCAGCATGACGGCTTCGATCCGCGATCAGGCGCGCACCGGCTCGCTGCCAATTCCTCAATTGGTAAAGCTGTGGAGCGAACTCCAGCCGGATGCGCTCGCGTTCCGGGAAAAGGACTTCGGAATCTGGAAACGGATTACCTGGGGTGAGTATGCGCGCAATGTCGAACTGCTGGCGCTCGGCCTTGCCGAACTCGGATTTCGTGAGGGAGAGCGCCTCGCGATCGCAGGTGAGGGGATTCCGGAGTGGATGTATGCAGACATGGCGGCGCAGTCGCTCGGCGGCATTTGCGTAGGACTGTATCCCACGAGCCCATGGGCGGAACTCGCCTATATTCTCGATCATTCGGGGTCCCGGATCGCAGTGTGTGGAGACCAGGAGCAGGTCGACAAGGTTCTTGAAGCGCGGAGGCAGCGCGGTCTGCCAAACTTGAAGTGGATCATCTACGTCGATGACAAGGGTATGCGCGGCTATCAGGAAGATGGTCTCGTAAGCATCGCCGAAGTGATCGAACGCGGGCAGCGTCGGGCTGAGAGCGATGCTGTGGTTCTTACTAACTATCGGGAAAGGGCTGCAGCGCGCTCTCCGGACGATCCTGCGATTATCGTCTATACGTCGGGTACGACAGGTGCGCCGAAGGGGGCGTTGCTCTCTCATCGAAATATGCTGGTTGCCGGTTGCAGCATGGTCGATACGTTCGGCTACCAAGGAAAAAACCTTGAGGTGCTCTGCTATCTTCCGTTGTGTCATGTCGCGGAGCGTTCGTTCTCGACCGTGATGCAGCTGTGCTGTGGCTCGGTGGTGAACTTCGCGGAGTCGGTGGACACCGTTTCGATGGACCTGCGCGAGATCGGACCCACGCTGTTCCTTGGCGTGCCGCGCATCTGGGAAAAGCTTCAGCAGACCATCACGATCAAGATCAAGGAGTCTTACTCCTTTCATCGCTGGGCTTATCAGGCTGCCCTCGCACTGGCGGTGCCGATTGCGCGTCGTGAAATCGCCTCGGGCGGATACCGCAGAGGACTACGCGACAAGCTGATTGGAAAACTGCTGTATTTGCTGATGTTTCGGAACATTCAGAGATTCTCAGGTCTGCATCGGGCCGCCGTGTGTTTCTGCGGCGCCGCCTCTGTTTCACCGGAGACGTTGTTGTTCTTCCGGGCAGTCGGCCTACCGATCTATCAGGTCTACGGGATGACCGAAACGGCTGCGGTTGCACTGGTGCAGCAGCCGGATCACACCGCATTCGGATGCGTCGGTGTGCCCATTCCCTCGCTGCAGTATCGCCTTGGAGAAGACGGCGAACTGCAGATGAAGGGACCATCAGTATTTCTCGGATATCTCGACGCGCCGGAGGCGACTGCCGCGGTCCTTAACGACGGATGGCTTGCCTCGGGTGATATCGCGCGCATCGTCGACGGCGAAGTGCAGATTATAGATCGCAAAAAAGACCTGATCATCACGTCGGGCGGCAAGAACATCTCACCTTCTGAAGTCGAGCATGCTCTGAAAGAGAGCATTCATATCCGCGAAGCGATTGTCGTTGGCGATGGCCGTAACTTCGTGGCAGCGCTGATCCAGATCGACTACGATTCCGTCGGAAAATGGGCACAGGAGAGGGGGCTTTCTTTCACCACCTATCGAAGCCTGACCCTGCTTCCTGACGTGCGTGAACTGATCAATGGCGAGGTCAATGTCGCCAATTCGCGCTTCGCGCGAGTTTCTCAGGTGCGCAAGTTCTCGCTGCTGTCGAAAGAGCTCGATCATGACGATGGCGAACTGACGGCGACGATGAAAGTCCGTCGCAAGGCAATCGAGCAAAAATTCGCGAGCGAGATCGCCGAGATATACGGAGCAAAGGCGTGAGCTATTTTTTCGCACTTTTTGGTTCCGGACTTGCCGTCGGCGCGGTTTATGGTCTCGTCGCCATTGGTTTCGCCATCATCTACAAGGCAACCCGCGTCATCAATTTCGCCCACGGCGAGATGATGATGTTGAATGCCTATCTTGCGCACACCATCGCCATTCACACGGGCGTCGGTTTCTGGACGCTGGTGCCGATTGTCATCATCGTTTCCATCGTGATTGGCCTGCTGGTCGAAATGCTTCTGATCCGGCCGATGATCGGCGAGCCAACCATCTCCATCGTGATGATGACGGTCGGTCTGGCGATCATCATTCGTTCGCTGGTGGTGCTGATCTGGGGCGCGGCGCCGCTCGAGTTTCCTGCGCAGCCCGGCGACAGCGTCCTGGTTCTCGGGCCGATCCGTCTCTATCTGGCGCAGGCAATCGCGATCGGATTCCTCGTCGTTATCATGGCAGGCTTCGCCGCCTTCTATCGCTATACGCGTTCCGGAATCGCCATGCGCGCTGCTGCGAACAATGAAACCGTTGCGTTGCTGATGGGGATCGACGTGCGCCGGATCTATGCACTGGCCTGGGCGCTGGCCGCCGCGACCGCGGGGTTGGCCGGCTTGTTGGTTTCGACGATCTATGAAATCGGTCCGGATATGTCCGCGTTCGGCTTGCGGGCGTTTCCCGCAACCATTCTGGGCGGGCTGGACGCTGTCGGCGGTTCGGCGATTGGCGGCTTCATCATCGGCATCCTGGAGAATCTTGGCGAGGGCTATATCGGCCGGGGGCTGAAGGAAATCATCGGCTTCGTGATCATTCTGGTGGTTCTGATGATCCGTCCGTTCGGATTGTTCGGAACCCGCGATGTGGAGCGAGTATGATGCGTGCAGGTCATTTCAAGCAAAGCTATCCCGAGCTGGTTGCCTTCACGGACTCCACAGCGGTTAAGGTCTGGACAGGAATTTTGCTGTTGGCGTGCCTCGCGCTGCCGTCAGTTGCGGGTCCGTACTTCTTGACTCTGGCGACGACAATTTTAATCACGGCCATTGGCGTTGTGGGTCTCAATCTGCTGACTGGCGTCTGCGGACTGATCTCGCTGGGACAAGCTGGCTTCCTTGCCATCGGCGCATACACTGCAGGCATTGTTGCCGTAGATTATTCGCTATCGATTGTTCCAGGCATGATCTGCGGCGGGTTGTTCGCAGCGTTGCTCTCGTTGCTCGTCGGCGTCCCGTCGCTACGGCTCAAGGGACTCTATCTCGCGATTACGACGCTCGCATTCACTGTCATCGCCACACACACCATTCTCAATCTGGATTGGCTGACCCGCGGTTCGGCCGGACTATTCTTGCCTGCGCCCACGATTTTCGGCTTTCCACTCGCGACCAAGGCGGCCTTTTACTACTTGAGCCTTGTGATGGCCGTGCTGTTTGTGGTGGCCGCGATGAACATCATGCGCAGCCGGGTAGGGCGGGCCTTCGCCGCGATCCGCGATCACGATACGGCTGCGGAGATGATGGGCATCAATCAGGTCTCCTACAAGCTGATGGCATTTGCGATCTCGGCGTTTTTCACCGGCGCGGCTGGTGCGCTCGGCGCCTATCAGGTGCGTTATATCAACGTCGACAGTTTCGCGCTGCTCGTCAGCATCGAAGCGCTGGCCATGATCATTGTTGGCGGTCTCGGCTCGATCGCAGGCGCTATCCTCGGCACGATCTTCATGTCGTTGCTGCCAGAAGTGACGCGCTGGCTCTTCGATATGCTGGGCAGCGGGCTGACGGAGGTGTTCTCGACCCGTGCACTCGAGGTCCGCGGGTT